>NZ_JAMYVF010000022.1:0-98092 GCF_040323735.1 Mesorhizobium sp. M0029 | reverse complement strand
CCGAGCGATAGCCAAGCCGTTCGGGCGTGCGCTCGCTCTTCGAGGCACCCAGCGCCTCGTCCATCTCGGCCTCAAGCACCTCCTGCATCACCGCACGGAGCACTTCGTGCAATCCATCCGGGTTCGAAAGCAAAATGTCTTTGACGGCAGCGCTGGCGGTCTTAACTTCAGTCTTGGTCATGGCGGCGTTCCTTCGCGGGAATCAGTGACGTGAACAATCACCAGCCTGCCATGACCGCCCCCTCTCAGCGAATTTGCAGAACTCTCAGCACACTACCCAGCGGAGAGGCTGGCCGGCAAGGGCAGGCGCCTGGGCGCCAGCCTCTATCAGGAGATCACCGACCGCATCATTGCCGAGCTGGAGCGCGGCACCGTGCCATGGGTCAAGCCATGGGCAGCGCAAAAGCAGGCCTCGGCCTGCCGAGGAATGCAGCCAATGCGCCAGTCGCCGCTCCTGCAGCAAAAGAACAGCAGCTGCCGCAGCGTGGCTGACAAGGCATCTTGTCGGCGACGAGGAGTTCCGTGATTGCTTAACACAGGCGCATGGCTCAAACATTTCGTCCGGGAGAATGATGCCGCGCAAAGGCCCTAACCTTGGAATTCCATCAACAATACCCAATAGCCCTCCTGATCGAAGCGCATCTAAACACCTCCATTTCAGGCGTTAGTCGAGCCCGCATTGATCAGGTCACCCTTCTTGGTTCGCAGGAGGAGGCGGTCGCCCCTCTACAATGGCTTCTTCAAGTGTCACCCGTTCAGGGCCGACGGAAAAAGGGCGCACAAGGCGCGCCCTTCATTTCGATCGGCCATCAGCAGCCGCCTTCACCTTTCGTTGTTAGAAGCGGTAGGTGACACCTGCGCCTATCAACCAGGGATCGAGCTCCGCCTTTCCCGTCTGCTTCGCGCCGTCCACTGTGACGTCGAAGTCTGGCCTGAGGAAAAGCTTCTTCACGTCGAAATTGATGCCCCAATGTTGATCCACCATGTAATCGAACCCGACCTGCAGCGCGGTGCCGAACGTGTTATTAACCTTGAGAGCATCGGCACTGCCGGCATGCTGGTTATAGAATATCGTGTAGTTCACGCCGGCGCCGACATAGGGCTTGAAAGCGCCGAAATTGGTAAAATGATACTGCAATGTGAGCGTGGGCGGCAGCAGCCAAACCTTGCCGACATTGCCCAGCGCGCCGATCGCTCCTTGGCCCTCAATGTTGGCATAGGTGGTGCCGAGGATAAGCTCCGTGGCGATGTTGTCCGTGAAGTAATAGGAGATATCGAGTTCCGGCGTCACAGTGTTCGAATATGAAAGGCCGGAGCCGGGCACTGCATTGACGTAGCCCGAATCCTCAGTAATGACCCCCAACGTGCGCAGGCGGACCTGCCAAGGATTTGGCCATTCCGTGACCGCGGCTCCAGCCTGCGGGACGCTCGCGGATTGCGCAAGCTCGGCGGCCACGGCCTGCTGTCCCATCAGAATCAGGACGATGGCCACTGTTACGCCCCGCGCCACGCCCATTCGCTTTCTCGCCATGATATTCTCTCCTTGCTCTTCAGAAATGATGCACTGAACTACGAAAACTCTTGCAAATTGCGTGAGATTGGCGGAGCGCTCATGCGCAGTGTGCGCGGGACCGCGCACACACTATTTGCGCCGTGCTCGCAATCATCCACCTGTACTCACTTAGAAGTAAGCGGGATAACCAGAGGCCTGCAGCTTTGCGACCATCTTACGCGCGTGGCCCGGGTGGGCGCGTTCGGCCCGCTTCGTGGTGGCGAGCAGGATCTGCGTAGGCGGCAATGGTGATCCCGGCCCCACAGCGGGGCGGATTTCTGGCCGTCTTGCCAGAATTGTAGAGGTACTGACCGCGCCGCATGAACACGGGAATCTTGTCGGGACGGTCGAAGATCGCTGTCAGCGCGTCTTGGTCGCGATTTGAACTGTGTTCCACCGAACTGCCCCAGGGTCCTGGCCTGGCTGGCGGCCCAGGCAATTGTCTGTTCTCCTTCACATCTTCGAGCCAAAGACAGGGATCATCGTGCGGGGCATTCAGCGTTGGTTGGAAATCGAATACGGTCATGTCCGGATAACGTGAAGTATGGTGTCGACCGGAAAACAACCGCAACGTTCTGTCGGCTCGGAAAGGGCCGGTTTTCGCAGCTGCGACTGCATGTTCGGCGGGCTCGATCACGATATGATTTCTCCTCAGTCCTTGCCGCAGCGCGTTTGCGGATAGTCTTGCACGTGTCGTGCCAAACGAGAAAATCATTTCCCAACAATGACATGGCTCTGACTGCCGTGTGCCTCATGTCGACTTTGTCGCAGACCCGACAACGAGTGCAGCCGTGACCGCCCTGATAGAATCTCCTGTGCGAGCTCGTGGGCACTGCGGAATAGCAGTGAAGCTCACCGCGAACTGGCCGAGCTTCGGATCGACATCGGCGACGGGGCGATTGACGACCACGACGTTGCCGGTGTCGGGCACGGCACGGCCTGAGGAGCTCCGCGGCAGCGATCATCGAATGCCTGCGTTTACGAGGGCTCCCATTCTTGGCCGACCGGTAGGCGCGCAAAAGACTGCTGCCTCATCCCTCCGCCTGGATTGAGCCGCAGGGATGGAATGGCGTCGTGCTTTGGACCGGCAGAATGGCATAACCAATTCTGTCCCGGCTATCTGTACAGAGATTCATTGATGCGCTTAGGCCGGGCATGCGCCCATCCGCGACCATCTGAGCATGAGCATCGATCCTTCACCAACATAGAGAATTGCTTCCTCATGAGAGAGGCCTCGCGGCGGTCATGAGTTTGCGTCACTCTTCGTGATCGCGGCCTCCGAGGATGTCGGGATCGAGCCAGTGCAACGGCACGATAGGGCGAAGGATCTGGCAGCTCTTGCAACTGCTGAGCTCGATGGACACGGCATATCGTGATCTGTCCGACAGAGACGCAGGGTTCTGCACTGTCCGTTCATGAAGACAGTGCTGGTCCCCATAAGAGAAGTATTCTGATGCAGAGGGTGCCTGATTAGCTATTCGGAAAACTATCCGAAGTGCAAATCGGGCGCCGCCCTGAAGCGTCCCCCCTCAATGTCGGATGTCGGACAGGATCGTAAATCCGCCAACCCGTTGTTTAATAAAGATTCTTTCTCTGGCACAGCCCATGCATGGGACTCTGCGAACGCATCAGCGAGACGTCGTCCATGATCATGCGCACCGAAAATGCCGTCGCCGTAGTGAACACCGCGCTCTCGCCTGCCATCAAGCCGCCGAAAGGCCGGCGCGTCATCGACGGGCCGGCGATTGGGCCGGCTTCAAACACCTTAATGGGCCTGCAAAGCGTCTCGCGTGACGGCGACGCGGGCATCCAGACGAACGGAAAGACATATGTCGTTGCCGGCCTGCCGCTCAATTTCACCGCGCTGGAATGCTCCGTCTACATTCGACGATGCGCTGGACAAATTCTCGCAAACCCGGTCGGGACCGGTGCTCCGAACATTCCGCGAGGGGGCCCAGTGGCTGCGGCCGATATTCGCCGCGAACAAGCCGCCTAGTGGGAAGACTCTATAGGAGGAAGCAGTGGAGTTATCTTGCGTTGGGATCGGTGCTGGCCCGTCCAATTTGAGCCTTGCGTGTCAGCTACACGAGCAAGTTGGGAAAGGGGCGGTGTTCCTGGATCGGCAGGTCGACTTCCGCTGGCATCCAGGCAGTGCATTCGATTCCTCGGAGCTCCAGGTCAGCCACTTCAAGGACCTGGTCACTCTAGTGAATCCGCGATCAGCCTACACTTTCGTAAACTTCCTGCACGAGAACGGGCGTCTGTATCACTTCCTGAACGCACAGTTCGAAGCCGTGCTCAGAGTGGAGTTCGAACAATACCTGAACTGGGTCTTCCACAGAAACCCACTTGTGCGTGGCGGCGAGACAGTGCGCGAAATCCGCTTTGACGGCGAGTTTCGGGTGCGGACGGATAAGGCGGTTCTCGGCGCCAGAAACGTTGTGGTCGGCATTGGCAAGCAGGCGCAAATTCCGCCTCAATTTCAGGGCTGGACTGGACGCAACCTGTTCCACTCATCGGTTTTACTGCACATCCACCCTGAGGTGCGGAGAAAGCATGTCTGCGTGGTCGGCGGAGGACAATCGGGAGCCGAGGTGATGTTGCATCTTATCGGCCTGCCGAAAGAACGGCGGCCTGCCTCGATCACTTGGGTCTCGCAGCGCGAAAACTATCTGCCTCTGGACAACAGCCCGTTCACAAACGAGTTGTTCATGCCCTGCTTTTCGGATCGTTTCGCCTCGATGAGCGGGTCGCAGCGTAAGCTGCTCCTGCGGCGTTTCGTGCTTGCCTCGGACGGCATTTCAGAAAGCACGTTGCGCGCGATCTATCAGGCGCTCTACCGCCACGCATTTTTCGAGCCAAACCGATCCGACATCACACTACGGCCGGGCTGCACTGTCTCGCACTGCATCAACGCCGGCGCGGGTCACAGGCTGACCCTGCAGCACGGCATGGTCGAGGTCGAAGAAGTCACGGCTGACATCGTCATCCTGGCCACCGGTTACGAGAACGCAATGCCAGACTTCTTGGAACCCATCGCGCACCGGCTGGAGCATATCGACAATGAATTAGCTATTCGCGAGGACTTTTCGGTGGGCTGGGACGGACCGCGTGACAGACGCATCTTCGTACAAAATGCGAGCCTCGGGCAGCGCGGCCTGGCCGATCCGAACCTAAGCCTGCTGGCCTGGCGCGCGCGCCGCATCCTCGATAGCCTTCTTAGGCGCGCGCCATGCGCGAACCCGGAGCATCCTGGCTTCATCAGCCATACCTCGATCGAGAGCTGGCCCGCCCCCGTAGCCGAAGAAATGGGCAGCGGGATATGACTCGTAAACTTCTGATCATCGGCGGTGGCATCCTGGGAATGATGTCCGCCTCCGCTGAGGCGAAGGCCGGAGGCTTCTCCGAAATCATCGTGACCGAACAAGTTCTTGGACCAAGCGGCGCATCGCATTATTCTGGGGGCGTGCATTTCCCCTACGGTTGTCAAGACCGTACTAGGTCGCTCACTCGAAAGAGCACCGTGGTCTTGGCGGCCATGGCTGGGTCGGCGGTCAGCGGATGGTGCCGGCCTTTAGCGATGCTTGTAGCGGCTAGACCGGGTGAACCGATTGATCCGGCCCAGTTTGCCGAACCCCTGGATCCGGTTGGACCCGAAATAGGAAGTCTCGCGCCGAGCTTCTGCGGACAGAATCCGTCGGAGCGGAACGCACTTAGCATCGCCGTCCCACATGCGTGGGACCGTCTCCGTGGACCCGCAACTTGCCCAGCGCCCGACTGCCCTAATTGGGATGTCCGACCAACCAGTCTTTCCAAAAGGAGGCTTTTCGCATGTTGACTGATGCACAAAGAGACAAATGGCAGAAAGACGGATACGTCAGGATCGAACGGTTCTTCACTCCAGCAGATCAGGACAATATCTCTACTTTTGTCGAAGACATGTCACGCTGGGATATCAGTGATGACAAATGGCTCATGTGGTTCGAGAAGACGACGGACAATCGAAAGATCACCTCCAAGATCGAGAATTTTCTCGACTTCCATGATCCATTGCGTCGTTTGCTCTTAGAAGATCAGCGCATAAAGTCAGCGGTCGAGGATTTGCTTGGCGAAGATACGCGCAGGCTCAAGGAACTGCTGATTTTCCACTACCCCGACAGCGGCGGCTATCTCCCGCATCAGGACATTTATCACATTCCACACAAACTCCCCGACCGGATGGTTCATGCGGTGGTTGCCATAGGCATCGACGACTCCGACCCGGAAAACGGCGGGCTTTTCTTCAGCCCCGGCAACCACAAGAAGGGAGTGTTCCCCATGGATGCCGGTGGGGTGATCGATCCTCAAGTCGCCGAAACGTTCTCCTGGGAACCCGTAGTATGGAAGGCTGGCGACATCTTCATCTTCGACGATTACGCGCCGCACTACTCACGACCGAACAAAAGCAACCGTTCTCGGCGGACACTCTACTTGGTGTTCCAGCGTGCCTCAACCGGTGGGCCGACCCGCGCTGAATATAACCTGCTTAAGCGCGCCCTTAACCCGCCCGAGGGCAAAGTGGCCGATCTCGACAATCTCAAGCCCCCAAATGGCATCTTCTATCGCGATTGAGCTCACGCAGCCAGGCGGAGGCATGCACACGAAACTGATCGACCGCTCAAAAAATGCGCGGACGGTATGGCGGTCTGATTTGCGGGCTCGCGGAGCATCGGACGCTTTGGCACGTGGATTGTGGAGGGGTCACAGGCGGCCTTCTGTGTGCCTACAGCCCGACCTAGCGCCCCCCTTGGTCGCCCGCCTGCCGGCCCAGAGCTGCACTATCCCGGCCGGGCCGCCAACGGGTCGGGCTGCCGTTTCTCTCCATGAAGTGCACTTGAGGCTGTTCGTTGGCAGCCGAAGGTCCGTCCCACTCTTCAACAGCTTAGGTTCGTTGTCATGCGCAAATACACGTTTTCTCGAACGGAGCTGTCGCGAGCGTTCGGTATCGACACAGCCACGCTTGGAACGGGCAGTGCTCGCACGGGGTTTTCGTTCGGAAAGGTTGGACCCGGGGTCACATCCGAGCCCCATCGGCACGACGAAATCGAGGCCTTCGTGGTCCTGTCTGGTGCGGGCAAGGTCACCACCGACCTTGGGGAAATCTCGGTCGAGGCCGGCGACGTCGTCCTGTTCCATCCTTTTGAAGCGCATGTGCTGCGCAATGACGGGAACAAAGACCTGGATTTCGTCGATGTCTACTGGCGAGACGGCGAGGCCGCCCTTGATGCCGCTGCAAAGACCACGGCTCCACGCGGGCCGACCTTCGTCTTCTCCGCGCCGCCAACGCCAAATGGCGATCTGCATCTGGGGCATCTTTCTGGCCCCTATTTCGGCGCCGACGTCTATACCCGTTTCCTGCGCATGAAAGGAGTCGAGGCGTATCACCTGACCGGAAGCGACGATTACCAGAGCTACGTCGCGACACGCGCCGCTACCGATCAATGGACGCCTGCAAACGTGGCGCGCTACTACTCCGACGAGATTCGCGCCACGCTTGCACTTCTCGATTGTGACGTCCACAGCTTCCAAGCCACAATGGGCGATGACGGTTACCGCGAATTTCAAGCCGCGTGTTTCCGAACTCTTCTGAGCAGCACGGCGGTAGATCTGCGCCAGAGCCCTGCGCTTTTCGATGCTGTGACAGGCCACTATCTTTATGAGCCGGATGTTAGAGGCCTCTGCCCCGATTGCGGCGGCTCCGCCGCCGGCAATATCTGCGAGGAATGCGGCGCCCCAAACCTTTGCCACGACCTGGGTGCAGCGCGGTCACGGCAGTCTGCCGAAGCGCCGCTGGTCGGCTCCCTCCGCCGTCCGGAACTTGCCCTGGAGCGCTGCTACGACAATATCGACCGGCATCTAAGGGCATCAGGCGTCCCGCTACGTATCTTGGATCTCTTTGCGCGCCTACGCCAACGCGGCGAATTTTCAGTCCCCATTACCCACCCCTCGGACTGGGGCCTGCCGGCCGAAGGGTTCCCGGGGCAAGTGATCTGGGTCTGGCCGGAGATGGCCTTCGGTTTTCTTTACAACATCCAGGCGCTCGGCCGCTCGCTGGGTCGCGACTGGAAGGCGGAGGTGCCCGGCAGCGATTGGCAGATTGTCCATTTCTTCGGCTTCGACAATTCGTTCTACCACGCGCTACTCTACCCCGCTCTTTACGCCGAGGTCTTCTCCCACTGGACGCCGCGCATCCACTATCACGTAAACGAGTTCTACCTGCTCGACGGCAAGAAGTTCTCAACCAGCTGCCGCCACGCGGTCTGGGGCAAGGAGGTTCTGAGCCCAAAGACAGTCGACGTCGTGCGCCTCCATTTGGGCCTGACACGCCCGGAAGGGGAGCGGACGGATTTCTCGCTGGACGGGCTGCGCCGCACGGAGAAGGAGGTCTTCCAAGGGATTTGGCTGAACTGGCTTGATGCGTTGGACCAGGAAATCAAGCAGGATTTTGCCGGCCGTGTACCCGATGCAGGCGACTGGAGCCCAGTCGACCGCGCCTTCTTTGCTCGGATAGAGATCTATCGCGCGGCGATGGAGCGGGCATATTCGGACGAAGGCTTCTCGGTCCGGCGCGCGGCCGCTCAGGTCTGCGATTTCGTGCGCGATTGCGTGATCTACCGTCGGGCGCGAGACTATGCGGCTGCGCAATGTTTGTATCCCGCCCGCAATCGAACTTCGCTCGCCCTTCAGACGACGGCCGCTGCGATCATGGCACCGACCGTCGCTCCGTTAATGCCCCGGTTCGCCAGAACGCTGGCGCGAGGCATCGATGGCGTCTCAACCGAAACATGGCCCCGGTCCGTCCAGCGCCTTGCACCCGGGACGCGCTTTGATCTCAGACCCGTGTTGGTGTTCTACGCCAAGGCCGGCAATCCTCATCTCGATGAGGAGGAAGCACTATGAGCCCAAAGGTGCACCAGTGAGCTGTCCGTATCTCGACCAGATTTGCGCGGCAACCGAAGCCGACCATGCCAAATATGCTGTCACTGGGGCGACCGAAGCCGCTATCAAACGGTAGAGACCAGATTAGCGGACCTGAACCAGCGCGTCGTCGACAACCCTGGCCCGCGCCTTCGAGGACCGCTCGGCCGATCGCTTCCCAGCCCTTGCTGTTCGTGCCGCAATGCCGTGTAGGCTCGACTGCGCTGACCAACCGCTGCGGCATCGGGATTTCCGTCCTCCAGCCGGTCAAGGCTGTCATGCGGTTCGACCCGCTTGGTCAACCTGGCGCGCCCTGGACCGTGCGCCGATCACCAATGTGGATGCGAATGCCGCGTGATGGTACCTTCGATTCTGTCCGAGCCTGTACCGGTACGGCAGTCAGCCGAAGAACAGCTGAGCTACTGATGTCGGAATGTAGCAGGTTCAAATTCTGCCCCTGAAGCCGGATATTGCTCAATCAGCGTTGACGATGGCTAGGTGCACAAGCTTCCAACCAGACCGCGCAATGACAGCCCGTCACCTGAGGATAGTCGGCGAGGGCCGCCAAATCGCAACGCGTATCCTCCGTCGCATGCGCGCCGTCTTCGCCGAAAATGCAGACGCTTGTCTCGTCGAGAGATACATCCAGCTATTTTAGGGGCTCCTCAGGATTGTGTGTTTGCTCGGGTGGGACCGCCCCTCAGTTCCCAATCGAGGAGCGATTCTACAATTCACATGTTTGGAGATCGCTCGCTAGGTAACCCGTCTGGGAACCCTGCAAGCCGATGCTTCAGATGCCGCCCATGCAGAGGTATTTCATTTCGAGGTAGTCCTCGAGGCCATGGCGGGATCCCTCCCGCCCGATCCCGGACTGTTTTATCCCACCGAACGGCGCCGCTTCCGAAGACATCCGGCCGGTATTTACCCCGACCATTCCATATTCCAAGGCCTCGGCGACACGCCAGACACGCTTCAGGTTAGAGGCATAAAAATACGCCGCGAGGCCGTAGATCGTTTCATTGGCATCACGCACGACCTGATCCGCATCTTTGAAGCGAATAATTGGTGCGAGCGGCCCGAATGTCTCTTCGCGCGCGACGGTCATCTCGCTGGTGACACCGGTCAGGACCGTTGGTTGGAAAAACGTGCCATTCGTGCCGATGCGTTTGCCCCCGCATCGAATTGCGCCGCCTTTAGCTACGGCATCGGCAATATGGGATTCAATCTTGGCCAAAGCCTTCTTGTCGATGAGGGGTCCTATGTCCACTCCGAGCGCGAAACCGTCACCAACTTGAAGTTGGCGAGCCCGTTCAACGAATTTCTCGACGAACTCGTCGTGAACGCCCGACTGGAGGTAAAGGCGGTTCGCTGAAACGCAGGTCTGGCCGGCATTGCGGTACTTCGCCTGGATGGCACCGTCCACCGCGGCATCGATATCGGCGTCATCGAAGACGATGAAAGGTGCATTGCCGCCGAGCTCTAGGCTGACTTTTTTGATCTGGTCCGAGCACTGGCGCATGAGTAAGCGCCCGATCTCAGTAGACCCGGTGAAGCTGATCTTGCGGACCTTGGGATTTGTGCAAAGTTCGCGGCCGACCGCGTCACCTTCGGATGCGTAGATCAGGTTGACGACGCCTTCGGGAAAGCCTGCCAGATGGGCGAGGGCGAACAATGCTCCAGCCACCAGCGGCGTCTGTTCAGCGGGCTTGAGGACGATCGTGCAGCCCGCCGCCAAGGCTGGCGAAATTTTGCGCGCCACCATCGAGGCCGGGAAATTCCATGGTGTTATCGTGCCGACGACCCCGATGGGCTGCTTGATCACCAGCATTCGGCGGTCCGTCGATGGTGCGGAGATCGTCTCGCCATAGACGCGATTTGCCTCCTCGGCGTACCATTGCAGATACGCCGCAGCATGCGATATCTCCGACTTGGCCTCGGCAAGCGGCTTGCCCATCTCCGCGGTGAGAATTGCAGCGAGATCGTCGGCGTGGTCGATGATCAACTGATGCCATCGCCATAGAACGTCGCTGCGCTCACGTGCGGTAAACCCTGCCCATCCAGGCTGCGCGACATAGGCCTTGTCGATCGCAACGTATGTCTCCTCGACGTCCATGTCGGGTAGTTCTGCCAGCACTTCGCCGGTCGACGGGTTGAGGACCTTGAAAGTCCGCTCGCTCATCCGCGTGCCAAGTACCGGCAGGCGATCAATCGGTCCAAACAGGTCAGGGGATCTCAGGTGACGGATCATCGGCAGGCACAGGGGCAATATCCGATTTCCTCCTCAACGCAGCAGGTGTATATAGCAGGTGCGGTGTGTATTCCGGACCTAAAGGTTCCTTATAGGGCCTCGGCCATACAGCTAGCAGACCACGGTACCCAGTGGGAGGGAGAATATCTGAATTCGCTACAAGACGCCTAGGGGTTCTACTAGTCGGGCTCGACGGTCGGTTGCGCGGTGGCAGGTCCGGCCCGCGCGCAACCTTGCCATAGGTCTTCGCTGCCAGCGCCTTCATCGTCTCAGGCTCTGCGTCGCCGGCCACCACCAGCACGGCGTTGTTCGGTCGGCGGTATTCGTTGGAGATCGTGAATACGTCGGTGCCGTTCAGCTTCTCCATCTCCTGCCTCCAGCCGTTGACCCGAATGCGGTAGGGCTGATTGGCCGCAATGTCGCGTTGACCTCCTCGTCCACCAGACCTGAGGGTCCGTCTCTCTGCGCCAACGGCGCTCCTCCAGGATCACGTTTCGCTCGGTCTCGATATCATCGTCGTTGAGAATGAGGTTGAACATGCCATCGGCCTCGAAGCCCATCATCTCGCCCAAAGCGATTTATAGGCAATGAGGGCGGTATTGTAGCCGCTGACTGAGACGGCTCCGTCGAACTCGCTGTCGGGGCGGTTGGGCGTCGCCCTGAAGATCAGACGCTCGAGGGAAGGGGCAAGTTCCGTTTTGCCCGGTGGCTCGTCGGCGCTGCGGACCTTGTGCCAGATCATGTGAGTGACGATTTGCGCGGGGTCATGTCGACCGTTCCATGCCATCATCGAGCAGGAAATCTTGCCGCCGTCGGTGGCGGCAGAGCCGGAGCGGTCGTCGCCAGGGCCAGGGCGGTGGCAGTGAACGCCTTGCGCAGCCAGGGGGCGATCGATGGCTCCGGTTGGAAAGGCAAGGTTCGAGGCAGTGATTTGTTCCTCATTTTCCTGAACGGGCTGCGTCTTCGATCCCCGTGGGAGGATCGGCGGGCAGGCCGAGCCAGATGAATCATGCGGCCAAGGCTCACTCGAGCCTCATCTTGGGATGGGCCCAGGAGACCAGCGGCGGTGTTTTTGGGGGGGATGGTCATTGGAGGGATATTCCTTGATCCGCGACGCCTTACGGACGACCACGCATGCACCGTGCCATGGAGTGCGCCCCTGCGGGTGGACAGAGATCAGGCCGCTGATTTGCCAGTGTGCCGGATGTGTTGATCCTCGAACTGCTTTGGGCTGAGATATCCCAGCGCCGAATGGAGCCTGCGTTTGTTGTAGAGCTCGTCGATGAAGTGGGGAAGGTGTGCTGCGACTTCCTCGAAGGTTTCGAGCACCATCGGGTAGATCGCCTCGACCTTCAGCGTTTTCATGAAGCTCTCTGTCTTGGCATTGTCATAAGGGTTGCCCCTGCGGCCCATGGAGCCCGCCAGACCATGGCTGGCGAGAAGCTGCCGGTAGGCCTCGGCGGCATACTGGGAGCCTCGATCGGAGTGATGAACGCAGCCTGGCGGCGGCATTCTGCGCTCGACTGCGGCGCTTAAGGCAGCCATCGTCAGGCGGGCGTCGATCGATCGGCCAATGGCGTAGCCGACGATCATGCGCGACCATGCGTCGAGAACGACGGCGACATAAACGAAGCGGGCGGGCAGCGCGACATAGGTGATGTCGGCCACCCAAAAGCTGATTCGGACCGGTCGGGACGAAGTCCTTCGCCAGGTTGGAGAAGATCGGGCTGTCATGATTGCTGTCGGTGGTGGCGACGAATCGGCGCCTCATCCTGGGCACCAGATCATGCTCGACCATCAGGCGGCGGATTTTCTTGTGGTTCACGACCACGCCTTGCTGACGCAGCGCCGCACCCACGCGGCGATAGCCGTAGAACTCGAACTCGTCGCAGATCGAGACCATCGCCTCGACGATAGCGGTGTCGTCGGCTGGCCTTTCGGGACGGTCATAGAAGCTGGAACGCGCCATACCCATCAGCCGGCAGCCTTTGGCGACACTGAGACCACGGGGCCGGTGATGACGGACGTAATCCCGCTTTTCGGCCGCGGAGCGCTTTTCAGAGCCCCCTTTAGAAACTCCAGTTCCAGAGCCTGCTTGCCGACAAGTCGCTCAAGCGCGGCAATCCGCGCCTCGTATCCGTGATCAGAGCTGCTGAGGCCACATCTTCGTCCAAGCCGCCTGCTTCATACTTGCCAACCAAGATCCGGATCAGTGTGCGGGTGATGTCGTGCCGTTGCGCCAAGCTGTGAAACGTATCGCCCGACAGATATTCCTGAACAACCTGACGCTTGAACGTGATGCTGTAACTGCGGTGTCTCGCCATGGTTCTCTCTCCGAAAACCCGACAGCACTGGTAAATCCTTAAAACCCAATCTGTCCACCCGCAGGGGCGCACTCCACCGATCAGAAAACATTCGAGGCATGTGGACAAGTCAGTCTGACATGTTGTGCATCCGACATTGTGGGCCATCGAACAGGGCTGAAGGCGGCGCGAGCACGGCTGAGAATATCTTCTTCATTGGAAGACGATTGGGCGCGCTGCCGGGGAAGGGCTACAGGATGCGCTTCGAAGACCGCCGCACTGACGGTCAGAATTGAGATTGTTGGTAGCTCCAGCGGGTCGCTCTCCTCAAAGTCAGACCGGGGGCGGTGCTGAAGGGGAGAGGCATGAGCAGCGTATCTAAGTCGGCTGCGGAGCCTGCTCGCGCGCGAAGACGGACCTGATCAAAAAACGGCGGGTGGCGACATTCGCGAGGCGCTGGAAAACGAGATCGTACTCGGGCTGGAAAAACGATGCCGTCGCTCTCGTCTGGCATGATGGCCTGCCGCGAGGCGGTTGAACGTGATGAGTTGCTGCGGAAAGGGGAGTGTTTTCGCGGGACCTTGGTCAACGTAAGAAGCAAACGTCGAGCTCGCCTTGGATGGGGGCATGCAGCACATTTACCGCTGCAGGACAGCAGGCACGGAAGCTGTCCGCGCCTGCCGTCGTCCCTGGCACCAAACAGGAGAATTTAGCGATTGCGATTGATTTCATGTGCGCGTAAAATACCGCCTGGTGCGCTCGGTTTGCCGGCAAACAGCTTTCGCCTCCTTGCAGCTGCAAACGCATTCCTCGTGGAGTGGCCGCTTAGGTCAAGGGCATCGGGTGAGTAACAGCCTGACCTTGCTCAATCTGATGCGTGCTAGCCGCCTCGCCGGATTGTGGAACTGCTCGCGTGGCTTCTACCACAAGCAGCAAGGTCATGAAATCAAGCAGGAAGTCGTCAATCGCTTGGGCGATTGTTTATGACTTGCCCTTGAACTGGTCCAGCAAAACGCGCGCGCGCTATCGATCGCTTCCACGCTGGTCGCATCGATCAACCCCTCGACCCTCTTGAAACAATCCAACTCGAAACTCCTTAAGGCGCTCCCAAGGTGTTATGCACGAAGGCAGCTCCGTGAACTACCCGGCCTTTTGACCTGGCGGCACGAGCAGCGGTCGCCCTTACGTCCCGCGCCTCCAAGCACGAGCCATCGACGTGGCGCTGAGGAGCGTTGGAAGAAATTGGGCGCATCCGGCCACGCTCGAGCGGTAGTGTAGGACAGTGCTTGCTGGCGGCTACGCCCACAATGGAGTGCGCCAGCTGATCGGGGCTTAACAATTTTTCGCTTTTTGCTGCGCCCAACTCTCGGCTATGACTCGGACAGGCCTATTGGCCTGCCCACGTTGCATTGTAAAAGAAGGAACAAGTATATGCCGACTGGAACGGTAAAGTGGTTCAACAGCACCAAGGGGTTTGGATTTATCCAGCCCGACAATGGCGGTCCGGATGTTTTCGTCCACATTTCCGCTGTCGAACGCGCGGGCCTCTCGACCCTCGCTGACGGCCAGAAGATCATCTATGAGATTGAGCAGGATCGCCGCACTGGCAAGTCCTCCGCTGGCAGCCTCAGCAAAGCTGGTTGAAATTTTCTCCCTGCGTCCTGGCAAGAGTAGGCACGTAGGTCCTCACGGCCGCTCAATGTGACCGAGCAAAAACTGAGGGCAGCAGATTGCTGCAGGCGTCGCGAATTCTCATGAAACAAAGTTGTTTAAAAGGAAGGCGGGGTTGGCCCCGCCTTTTTGTATGACGCGCAGATTAAGCCGATGGCTGCAACGCTCCAGAACGAATCTCGATTGCCGAAATCAAGCCGCGACCTTCTTGCGGGTTCGCTTCGTCGGCGCAGGCTCCGGCGCTTCCGGCGCCTTCGGTTTGCGGCCGAGCCCCATCGTCTTGGCCAATGACGAGCGCGCCGCGGCGTAGTTCGGCGCGACCATGGGATAATCCGCGGGCAGGCCCCATTTGGCCCGATATCCATCCGGCGTCAGCCCATAGTGGGTCGACAGATGGCGCTTTAAAGATTTGAATTTTTTCCCGTCCTCAAGGGAGATGATGTAGTCCGGTGTCACCGATTTCCTGATCGGGACTGCAGGCGTAAGGGCAACCGGCTCTTGCGCAGAGACACCTCCGGCTGTCGCCCTCAGAGCCGCATGCACTTGGCCGATGAGGGCAGGGAGATCCCCCACCGGGATCGGATTGTTGGAGACATAGGCCGACACGACATCGGCGGCAAGCTCAATGAGGGTGTCGACGTTTTTTCCGGCTTCTTCTGTCATGAAACTCTCCAGGCGGTGAAACATAGTCAGCGAAGCGTCGCTTCATAGGGCCGGTTGCCGCTGAAAGCAACAATGTCTCGACCGCGTTATTGCCGATGCTCGTCCAGAAGCGACATCTATGCGCCATATTTCGCGTTGTGACTGCTGAGCCACTCGTTGTTGGCGACCCTGCCGAGGTGCGTGGCGCGTGCCGCTCTAACTTTGCGCCGAAGTTGCTAGTAGCCTCGAGGCTAAGCGCTTTTTGTGACGCGCTTTGCTTCTTTGGATTGTGAAATCGAGCGAAAGTGATCGCTTGATGGTGGGCGTCAGGGACGATGGAACAAACGTCATTGGCAATGGCCAAAGCGATGTAAGTTCACGCTGGGAACCGCCGCTGATAAACCAAGGACATCAATGTATTTCGAGGCGTTTCTTAGCCTGTCCTGGAGAGACGGCAATTGCTGCGGACGACACCTGTTCCACGATGTCAAACAGCGCGGCGACACGGGCAGCTTCTCGAATCTGGAGCGGCCTCTCTCAAGCTGGCGCCGCGCCGAGAGGCCGGGCGAGGACAGTGAGTCGCCTGCTTCAACCATAAGCATCAAGCAGCCAGCGGCGCGTCCTCATACGGAATCCCTTGACCGGCCGTATGATCTCGCGGGTAGTCGCCGCGGGCCTCTGGATCAAGCCTCCGGATGTGCTGACGATCAACCAGGCCAGAAAGGTCGACGTCCTAAAGCAGGGAGTTTGCCACTATGCGCAGGCTTGCCATGCCCTTCCGCGGCATGTTGCGGGGCCTGTGAGTTGGGCAAGCTCGACACTTCGATCGACTTGGCGTCACCGGGCTCGTCGCCATCACGCGTTTCGGTCTGGTCCTACGCCGTAACGTTGACGCCGTTGGCGATGCCATTGAACTGCCGTGGAGAAACGGCCAGGCGGAAGGGCTGATCAACCGCCTGAAGACGATCAAACGTACCATTAGGCAGCGCCGGCTGCGAACTCCTTAGGCACGCATGCTGCCACTCAGCCGGCCTAATCACCACACGAAGCGAGGAAGAACCTGGTCAAGTGCAAAGCGAGAATTGCCTCGACAGCAGGTCCCGGAAGGTTTATGCTGCCCGATGTTACCGCAATCCTGAATGGCGATTGAGTACCTTCACGAGTGAAGGGAGTGGAACTGCTTTGTCGGCCAAATTGTTGACGGAACGCCCTGCGCCCATTGTTGCTACATGTCTAGATTCTTGGGGCGTTTTGGATGATGCAATCCACCACCTCACTCCAAAGGGCAGTGGAATCTGGAACAATGTCGCTTTTGTACGCACGACATCCTTCGTGCCCGATTGGCATATTGTCTTTAACTCTGCTTCTCTTTTTGGGCTCCCTGTTGATATCGAGGCGAGCCCCAACAGGACAATTTTTGCAATCGGCGAACCGCCGACGAAAGCTCATCGTGCATTTCATGAAGGGCAGGGGAAAAATACTATCGTCCTGACGTCTGACGCAGAGCTGGTTGCTCGGCAGAATGCAGCTCGCCGATTCGTTTTGTCTCCACCGATCACTCGGTCTTGGTCTGTAAACAAGACATATGACCAACTTCTGGTCAGCGAAGTCATGGATAAGCCACTTCGGCTCTCATGGATTACCAGTAACATCGCCCTGCTTAAAGGACATCGGTATCGGCTGGCGTTTCTGGAACGGCTAAGAAAGGAGCTCGATTTTGACCTGTTCGGCCGAGGTTTTCGGCTGATTGGAGATAAATGGAACGCGCTCGCACCTTATCGTTACAGTATAGCGTTCGAGAATACTCGTGCTGATTACTATTTTACAGAGAAGCTTATGGACTGCTTCGTCGCTGAAACAATGCCGATCTATTACGGCAGCCCGGCAATCACGAGGTTCTTCCCTTCGGACTCTATGGTTCTGATTGACCCAGAGGACAAGAACGTAATCCAAAAAATTCAAGAAATTATCAACTCAGACCTCTGGAAGGAACGTCGCGGCGCAATAAGAGAGGCGAAGCGGCTAGTCCTCGAGAAATACAATACGTTTGCTTATCTCGCGGGCTTCATCGAAAGCGTTCAGGATAAACCCTTACCGCCAGAAATTATACACATCGAATCGCCTGAAGTTGATTTTGCAATAGACGAATGAAGTACTCCAACGCTCGCTTCGCGTGCCCGGCGGTTGGTGGTCTGGCGAGATCGGTGCGGAACGCTCGGCGGAGAATGCCTGCTGCGCAGACCGGCCGGCACGGGCGCACAAGGTCATGCGCCCCCGGCTGCCGCTGATCAGACGAACTGGGGAAGGCCAGGAACGGAATTGAGGACCTCGTCCACGAGTTCGTCGCCGGCATGTTCCTTGGCGCAGGCGATCGTCTCGTTTGCGAGGGCGGCGATCTTTGCCATGCTGAGACCCTCACTCATCAATTGCTGCCCCAGCCCCATAAGGCCGCCACCCTCTGGGTCGTCGCCATGATACTTAGCTACTAATTCCGAAGCTCCCGGAATGGCCTCGATCATGCGCGCGCCGGGACCGTCGGCCGCGTGGCTCCGCAGGAAACCCAGCATTAGCCCAACGGCCTTCTCTGCGAGAGCCGGGCCGATGCCGGCACCAGTGGCGATGCGCGGTAAGATTTCTTCCATGCAGGGTCTCTCTCTCTTTGATTACGTTTACAAGGGGCCGGTCCGGCGCCCCGCGCCTTTGGCCGAACCACAATTGAACTCCACAAAATAGGCCAGCGGAGGTGCTATTGCGCCTAAAACCGCCTCTGTCAACGCAAGCTGCGTCGGACGTGCGTGTTTCGCAAGCCGAAGATCGTTCCAATTCGCTTCATTACGCATCGGGAACCGCACAGTTTGCGGTGGCTCGCTTATGGGCCAATGCCCCGCGCCCGTCAAATGATGACGACAACATGGTCATCGCCTAGGATCTGTGGATCAAGGTGTGAGGCAGTTACAGCGGGTGGACCTGCTCAAGCGCCGCGCCGACCTCGCGTGATGGGATGTTCGTAGAAGCGGAGCTATATGCCGGTGTGACGATCGATAAAGGCAGAACGGCTATTCCGTTACGACATCCATACTGTCGCATAGACCGTCGCTGTTTAGGTATTGAACGCGCCATCGCTGGTGACATCACAAATGTGCAGTCGGGGGGTGTCGACAAGGCCGATTCACGCAATCAGCAGGTCAGGAGGAACGAATGAACCCTGACGTTGCAGAAGCTCGCTTTTCGCAAGGCGTGCAGCGCACATCGTGCAAGAGATTGCCAGTCTTGCGGATGCTATCGACTTTCTCAACCTGGGCTGGAAGATCGCAGTGACCGAATTTACGAAGCCGCCCTCAGGGCGTGCTTTGATGCATACAACCGGTTGCCGAGCAGGGATACCTGCTCCTCCCTGAAGTCCAATTGAGAAGAGCGATACTTCCAAGAGGGCCCGACTCAGCCGCGAAAACAGGTGCCAGACCCTGTCCTCTCCCTCAGCTGATCTAGCTCAGGGCGTTCATGAGCCGCAGATCGCATAATGGCTGCGTGGACGACGCAGGAAGACCAATTATGAAAATCCTATTCAGTACGATGGCTGTCACCTTGCTGGCACCCACCGCCTTTGCTGCGGATTCGATCCCCACCGACCTCAGAGATACGGCATTGGCCACCTTCACGGCTTTGCCATCCACCACGCCGACAGTCGCCAACAACCCGATCACCCCGGAAAAGATCGCTCTCGGCAAGGCACTGTTCTTCGATCCACGCGTCTCGGCGTCAGGCGTCTTGTCGTGCAACTCATGCCACAACCTGGCCACCGGCGGCGACGACAATCACGAAACCTCGATTGGCCATGGTTGGCAGAAGGGACAGCGCAACGCGCCGACTGTACTGAACGCTGTCTTCAACATCGCCCAGTTCTGGGATGGTCGTGCCGAAGACCTGAAGGCTCAGGCGAAGGGACCGGTCCAAGCCGGGATCGAAATGGCCAATACACCGGGCCAACTCATCGCCACTCTCAAGTCCATGCCGCAATATGTCGAGTGGTTCGATGCAGCCTTTCCGGCTGAAGCCGATCGGGTCACCTTCGACAACTTCGCCAAGGCGATCGAAGCCTTCGAAGCGACACTGGTCACACCTGCCCCGTTCGACAGCTTCCTGAATGGTGATGAGGTTGCCATGACTTCCGAACAGAAACAGGGCCTGGTGCTTTTCATGGACAAAGGCTGCTCGTCCTGCCATGCCGGCATCAACGTTGGTGGGCAAGCCTATTACCCATTCGGCCTCGTGGAACGGCCGAGCGCCGAAGTCCTGCCGGACAAAGACAAGGGCCGATTTGAGGTCACCAATGCAGCCGACGATTCCTATGTCTTCCGCGTGGCGCCGCTGCGCAACGTTGCACTCACCGCGCCATACTTTCATTCGGGCAAGGTTTGGGATCTGAAACAGGCCGTCGCCATTATGGGGACCACCCAGCTCGGCGTAGTACTGGCGGACGAAGAAGTTGACCTGCTTGTTGCCTTCCTCAACTCGCTGACCGGAGAGGCACCTGACGTCGCCTATCCCATCTTACCCTCAGAAACGGCGACAACGCCCCGGCCTGTAACGCAGATCTCAGGAAAATAAGGGCCAACTGGCTGCGGACTCGCAATCGAAAATGATTGGCGATTTTTACTTGGCGACACGAATTGCGACGTCCATCTCCGAATTGGCGGGACGCTAGCGATACCCGAACCCTGCCACCTCGCCCGTAGTCTGCGCGATCAACTGGGGGCGGACAGACGCAGCACCATATATTGTCGCTGCCTGAGCGAACGCGCCAAGCAGTCTACTTTGAGAAACGACGCGTGTCCGATTTGTTCGAGGCGCGGGGCCTGTATGTTCCCAAGGACCAATACTATAGCGTAGTGTCACATTCATATTTCTGCGGGATGAGGACACGTGCCGAAGGAAAATTGCACATTTTCGCCGAGTGGCTTATTTCCAAGAGTGTGATCGGTTTGGCATATTCCCGGCCGACATCCGCCAGTCGGCAACTCCCCACACGGTGAGGAAGAGAAGCCTCACGCCTGCACTTTCTGCCGGAGCGCGCGTGCTGCAGCGACCATGTTAATGAGGGCAGGGCGGACCTCCTCCCATTTGCGTGTTTTGAGGCCACAGTCGGGGTTTATCCACAGTTGGCCATCGGACAGTCGCTCGCGGGCAAGCATGACTAAGTCCGAAATCTCGCCGACTTCCGGGACGCGTGGTGAGTGAATATCATAGACGCCGGGACCGATTTCGTTCGGATATTTGGAGCTCGTGAAGGCGTCCAACAGTTCCATCTTCGAGCGCGACGTCTCAATCGAAATGACATCCGCATCCATTCCAGCGATCGCGTGAATGATCTCGTTGAACTCCGAATAGCACATGTGGGTATGAATTTGAGTCGCGTCCTTTACACCCGTTGAAGCGATCCGGAAACATTCGACAGCCCAGTCGAGATAGACTTTCCAGTCAGATTGGCGCAGTGGCAATCCTTCGCGAAAGGCGGCCTCATCGATCTGGACCATCCTTGCGCCGGACCTTTCGAGATCCGTCACTTCGTCGCGGATGGCGAGCGCGATCTGGCGGCAGGCTTCGGAGCGGGGTACGTCGTCGCGAACAAAAGACCAGTTGAGAATGGTGACTGGGCCTGTGAGCATTCCCTTCACGGGCTTTTCCGTAAGCGACTGGGCGAATTGCCACCAGCGCACTGTCATCGGATTGCGCCTCGATACGTCGCCGAAAATGATGGGGGGACGCACGTAGCGCGACCCATAGCTTTGTACCCAGGCATGCTGGGTGAACGCGAAGCCGGACAACTGCTCGCCGAAATGCTGTACCATGTCGTTTCGCTCGAACTCACCGTGCACCAGCACGTCCAGCCCGATCTCTTCCTGCCAGCGAATTGCAGCCTCGATCTCCTTCTTCAGGAACGTCTCATAGTCGACATAGCTCAGCTGGCCCTTCGCATGAGCGGCCCGCGCCTTGCGTACCTGCGGCGTCTGCGGGAAGGACCCGATGGTCGTCGTCGGGAACGGCGGCAGCCCGAGTGAGCCGGCTTGGACTCTGGAGCGCTCGCCAAAAGCGCTCTCTCGTCGCTTCGCGCTGTCCTCAATGCTAGCGATCCGCCCCTGAACAAGCGGGTCATGGATCCTCGTGGATGTCACGCGCGTGGCGGCAGCCTCGGCAGACGCTTTCAACGCGCCTGCCACCGCATCCCTGCCTTGGGACAGGGCCCGGGCCAGCAAGACCAGCTCGTCGGTCTTCTGGGCCGCGAAGGCGAGCCACGACCTGATGTCGGCGTCGAGTTCCGTCTCCATGCGCAGATCAATCGGCACATGCAGCATCGAGCAAGAAGGCGCGATCTCGACGCGGTCCAAGGGCCAGCCGGCGACGATCGGTTTGATGCGGTCGAGAATGGCGGGCAGGTTCGCACGCCAGACGTTGCGGCCATCGATCAAGCCAAGCGAGAGCACCAGATCCTTCGGAGCGAGCCGACCCACCGTTTCCAGCTGCTCGGGAGCGCGCACGAGATCAATATGCAGCCCGGCCAGGGGCAGAGAAACCGCGGTTTCGAGATTGTCTCCCAGCGACCCGAAATACGTAGCCAGCATGATCTTCAGCTCGGGCGCGGCTTTCGACAGCTGGCCATAGGCGAATTCGAACGCAGCTCGTTCGTTCGGGTTCAGATCGAGGACAAGCGCTGGCTCATCGATCTGCACCCAGTCGGCTCCCGACAGCTTCAGCTTCTGCAGGACTTGCTCGTAAACGGGCAGCAGCCGCGGTAGGAGCGCGATGGGACCGAACCCCTCGGCAGGCGATTTCGCCAGCTTGAGGAAGGTGATGGGTCCAAGGATGACTGGGCGTGTGTGAATGCCGAGAGCTTTAGCCTCGAGGAAATAATCGACCGGCTTCGATGACGAGAGGGCGAACGTCTGATCATCATCGAGTTCCGGCACAATGTAGTGGTAGTTGGTGTCAAACCACTTGGTCATTTCCATCGCGGTTACACCAGGTCCATGAGCCTCCTCCTGGTGACCAGCGTGTCCACAATCCTCCGTCTGACCCTGGTTGCCGCGCGCCATTGCGAAGTAGATGTCAAGTGGGACCTCGCCGCTATTCCAGCCGTAACGGGATGGAACGGCCCCGACCATGGCTGCGGTGTCGAGCACATGGTCGTAAAGCGAGAAGTCGTTCGACGGGATTTTCGACACGCCGCGATCGCGCTGCTCTTCCCAGCTAGCGGCACGGAGCGCCTTCGACGTCGTGAGAAGGTCGCCAGCGGACGATGTTCCGGACCAGTAGCTTTCAAGCGCGAATTTCAGTTCTCGCCGACGACCGAAGCGCGGCACGCCGAGCGTTGCTACAGGAATTTCCTGAGAGTCAGTCATGTCATACCCCGATGGTTGGGGCGCCGATGACAAGGAAGGCGCTAGCAGGCCGGCACGAACGCCGGCTTGCAGCGGCCACCGAGACACCCCGCCCGTGGACGTAATTCGCCGTGGCAGGTCTCCTGGCTCGCGGGGTCATAGCCTCTACCCGTCTTCCTGAGGGTATTCGCCTCAGTGACATGAGTGGGGTTGGCTCGCCGCTAACAGTTGCGGGGGCAGCGCCGGCATTGCACCGGCTTCCCTCTTAGCTCCGCTGCGGCAGCGCCGCACGCGAGAACCACGACACGCAGACAATCACAGCAGTCCGCTCTTTTGTCAATGACGCATAACGAAATGTTTATGTCGTTATGTGATTTCGCTTTTACGCTTGTCTAACATTGTGAAATATTCAGTCGCCCATTGGCGGCGCTGCTCCGCTGCCACCATAGTCCAACTAATGGATCCCTGTCGGGCTGCGACATCCCTCGCAGGTCGCCGATGAAGGATTTCGGACAAGACTTCAAGCGCGTGACAACGTCATTAGAATGCAGAAGATCGCATTGGTGGCGATGTTTAACGATGCGGCCGCAAGCCGTGCGTGCGTGGTAGAAGCGGTTTTCTCGGAGTGAGCGCCAAACCGTGGTCCGAGGGGAATTGGCACGCCAGTCGTCATCACGGGTGACTAGGCAATCGTGATGACTCCGCTCGGCGGCAAGAGACCACACTGACGGAGCCTGGCTCAAGGGTCTGATGCAAAGCCCGACTGTGGTCCCGATAAGCCGCTTAAGCCGCATTCAGGCGGTCAGGATAAGTATCTCTCTCTCCAAGCGCTCGGCATTGAGGGATGCGCAAATGCAGGCAAAGCTCGCGTGCTTCATATTCTGCATCATACGATCGGCAGGACCCAGTTTTTATCCAGTGCACGCGTCAGCGCGGTGTGCAATTCTGGCTCGGTCCGATACGAAGGCATTTGGGCCTCGCTGATCCAGCCCAAGCCAACATAGTGGAAGTGATCCGCAGGGACCGTAACCCGGCTGCTGTCCAGTTGCCGAACGAAGTCCGCTGACCAATGGTGGATCGTATACGCTTCAAGTTTGTCCATCATCCTCCGCCAGCGTTGGATGCGTTCTTCGCGCGGCATGCTGGCCGCTCTTGAGATCGCGGTAGCTATCTCGTCGGAGAGCCTCGGATTTACCAGCAGGGCGTCCTCGCCGAAGTCTTCGGCCGCGCCGGCAAACTTCGATAACACCAGAACGCCAGGGTCGCTCGGATCTTGTGCAGCAATGTATTCTTTCGCCACAAGATTCATGCCATCGCGCAACGGCGTCACAACGCAAACACGCGCGGCTCTGTAAAGACCCGCTATCTCAGCTTGGGTGAACGACCTGTTCTCATAGATAATCGGCATCCACTCGTCCGTGCCATGCCGGTTGTTGACTTGATTGACGAGTCTTTCGACGTCGCGCCGATATTCGCTGTACGCTTGGATGTCGCCACGTGAGGGAGTTGCGATTTGCAAGAGCGAGACACGTTGCGGCTCGACTGCCAGCAGATCGAAAGCTTTAATCCGATTGTCGATGCCCTTGGTGTAGTCGAGCCGATCGACGCCGATAACTAGCTTTGCTCCGCCAAGTTTCAACTGCGAAATGTAGGCTTTCTGCGCCTCAAGCGAATCTGCGGCACACTGTTCGAATTGCTTCGGATCGATACCTATAGGAAAATTTTGGCATTGCGTCTGGCCATGGTCCGAGAAAACGACCCCGTTCTTGCTCTCCAGCCCCAAATGAGATTGGACACAGGCGAGGAAATTGCTCACATCACGGTCGGTCTGGAAACCGAGCAGATCATACTCGAGCATACATTTCATTAGCTCGCCAGAATTGGGCACGCGCTCCATCATGTCAGACTCGGGCCATGGCGTATGCAGGAAATGGCCGATCGGCCGGTCAATGCCGAGTCTGTGCAAATCAGCGCCGAGCGGCAGGAAATGGTAGTCATGAACCCAGTAGACTGCGTTATCTCCCAATTCGGACACCGCGCGCGCCATGAAGGCATTGACGTCGCGATAACTTTTATAATCCTCTTCCGAGCCTGAGATCCGGTCCGGCAGCGAGTGGAGCGCCGGCCACAATATTGAATTTGCAAAACCTTGATAGTACCGAGAATAGTCCGCTGCCGGCCCATCGAGCCACCCGATTTGACCTTTGCCACGCTGCACGAGGGGCACCTGTTGCTTATCCCCGTCGCCCAGATGCTCGGAAAAACCTACCCAGACCGCGCCGGAACGCTCCACGACGCACTCCAGGGCCGCCGAAAGCCCGCCTGTCTTGGGCTGATCAGAATTGACAGTCGCACCGCGGTTGGAAATTGCGATAAGACTCCTATGTGGCTGCTGGGCCGCCGTGTTGAAGCGCTGGTCTGCGGCTGAGACAACAGGACGGGACGGGCCAACTTCGGCTTGTTGTTCTCGCTCCTGTGGCAAGTCTCTCAGGGGTTGTTCAAAAGCGATTAGTTCGTGAACAGCCCCAGTTTGCCATGTGAGGTTCCGGCGCGGCGAGTTGGCGTTGTTCAATGCGTCCATTTCATGCCTCCGTTGAATATTTCCCCCAGATGGAGCAACTGGAATTCCAAATTGGCCCTGCTGACGAGAATCTGACGAGCGTCAGAGCAAATGGCGACCGATTGCCGCGTTTCGGCTTCGGCGCCCTCAAGAACCGGCTTATCGCGAAAATAGCTGGCGACCCGATCGAGCGGACCGTGCTTGCGGTAATTGTTGGATTGTTCGGATAAGAGATACACCCATGCCAGCACCTGTTGAAATGAACTGAAACTATGTCGCTGCAGCCAAGGCTGCCGGGCCCCGTGATGCGATCCTGCGTCTGCCGAAGAGTTTTGACACGGAGATCGGAGAGGGCGGGATAGTCCCTTTCCGCCCGTCAGGGCCGGTTTTTGAATCCCTTCCTCGTTGCCCTCGACGATCCCAAAATCGTGGAAGCCAGACCGCGATGTGAATACCAGCCAGGCGAGCACTTCCTGACATCCGCGAATGCCGGGCTCCACATCCGGCGCCTCGTCGAGATTGACGAAGATGAAGCCCTGCTGCCAATTCCGCTGGTCCCATACCAATGGCGAACCAGTCTGCCCGCATTCGGCATCGTGGGACGTGATCGCAAGTCAAGTGCTCCGACGGACGCCGCGAGTTCTCCGTTACCTCAGGAACCTTACTGGCCTTCCCCAAGCTGAGCTTCTGGAAAATGCCGGTGGCGATCTCGATGACGGTGAATGCCGTCAAGGCATGCCCGCCTTGCACCCCCTTCCAGCGAGCTTCACGGCAGCAGCATCGGTCAGTTCTCCGAAGCGAATGGCTGTCGTTATCAGCGAGCTTTGACACAGTTCCGCCACTGCGATGATCGCGTCGGTTGGGCAGCTGGTTAGTTGCCCGCGCATCTACAGCAACCCAGCCCGTTCCGCCTCGCGGCGCAAATTCTGCCTTGGCCTTGGGCCGATCTGCTGGATCACCAGGCCGGCCGCCAGCGAGCCAAGGTCGCCGCAGGTCTTGAGGTTGCGGCCCTGCGTGTAGCCATGCAGGAAACCGGCGGCGTAGAGATCGCCGGCGCCCGTCGTGTCGACCAGCTCCTTGATGGCGGTCGCCTCGATGACCACGGTCTCGTCGCCGCGCACGATCACTGAGCCTTTTTCCGAGCGTGTGACGGCGGCGATCTTGCAGTCCTTGCGGATCTGCGCCACCGCTTCGTCGAAGGACGAGGTCTGGTAGAGCGACTTGATCTCGTCGCTGTTGGCAAAGACGATGTCGACCGTGCCCGAGCGCATCAGATCGAGGAACTCGTCGCGGTAGCGGTCAACGCAAAACGAATCCGACAGTGTCATCGAGACTTCGCGCCCGGCCTCGTGCGCGAGCTTCGCCGTCTGCCGGATCGCCTCCTTGGCGCGCGGCGGGTCCCACAGATAGCCCTCGAAATAGGTGACCTTGGCGCCAGACGCCTTGTCGGCCTCGACATCCTCCGGCCCAAGCTCGACGCAGGCGCCGAGATAGGTGTTCATCGAGCGCTCGCCGTCCGGGGTGACGAAGATCATCGAGCGCGCCGTCGGCGGCTCGCCCTCGAGCGGCCTGGTGTCGAAGGCAACGCCCTGCGCATGGATGTCGTGCGCGTAGATTTCGCCGAGCGGATCGTTCGACACCTTGCCGAAGAACGCGGCGCGGCCGCCGAAGCTGGCGACGCCGGCCGCCGTGTTGCCGGCGCTGCCACCGGAGGCCTCGATCGCCGGCCCCATGTGGCTGTAGAGCAGCTCGGCGCGCTTGGTATCGATGAGGTTCATGGCACCCTTGATGATGCCGTTGGTCACCAGAAAAGCGTCGTCGCACTGGGCGATGATGTCGACAATGGCATTGCCGATGCAAAGCACGTCATAATCCGGCATCAATGTCTCCGCTTGGGCTTTCCGCTTGCCAATTCGCTCGCCGGCGGCTTCACGGGGCGGCTAGTCCTGCCTCGCGACGCAATTCGTCCGCCCTGTCTGTCTTCTCCCAGGTGAAATCAGGCTCTTCACGGCCGAAATGGCCATAGGTGGCTGTATTGCGGTATATAGGGCGCAAGAGATCAAGCATCTTGATAATGCCTTTCGGTCTGAGATCGAACAACTCAAGAATGAGGCGCTCGATCCTGCTTTCCTCAACCCTGGCTGTCCCGAACGTGTTGACCATGACGGAAACCGGACTGGCCACGCCGATTGCGTAAGCAAGCTGCACCTCGCACACGTCCGCAAGTCCGCTGGCGACGATGTTCTTTGCAACATAGCGGGCCGCATAGGCAGCTGAGCGGTCAACCTTGGACGGGTCCTTGCCCGAGAAGGCGCCGCCGCCATGACGACCCATCCCGCCATAGGAATCGACGATGATCTTGCGTCCCGTGAGACCGCAGTCGCCGCGCGGCCCGCCGACTACGAACCGCCCCGTCGGGTTGACCAGAATTCTGATGCCTTCCGTCTCCAGGTGGGTCGGCAGGACAGGCTTTATGATTTCCTCAATGACGCCCTCGCGGACAGTCTCTTGCGAGACCTGCTCGTCATGTTGCGTCGACACGACGATGGTATCCAGGGCGACCGGGCGCAACCCCTCATAGCGCACTGAGACTTGGGATTTCATGTCAGGACGCAACCAGCCAAGCTGTGCCTTCCGGACATACGCCTGCCGTTTCGTCAAGCGATGAGCGAGCTGGATCGGCAAAGGCATCAGGGTATCGGTTTCGCGGCATGCGTAGCCGAACATGAGGCCCTGATCTCCCGCTCCCTGCTGGAGGTCTTGCCCTCTTCCCTCGTCAACGCCTTGGCTGATGTCGGGCGACTGCTCGGTGAGGGCATGGACGACGGAGCAACGCCGGCCGTCGAAGCCGACGGCCTCGTCGTCGTACCCAATGTCGAGAATCGTATCGCGCGCAACTTGGCTGTAATCCACCTGGGCATCGCTGGTAATCTCGCCAGCCAGAACGACTATCCCTGATTTTACCAACGCTTCACAGGCGACGCGCGCCTTGGGATCTGTGCGGAGGATGGCGTCGAGGATGGCATCCGAGATGTTGTCGGCCAACTTATCCGGGTGCCCCGCGCCAACCGATTCGGAAGAGAACACGAACTGCCTAGCCATGAATACCTCGCTTCGGGTGTTGGATGTGGTATGGGCATTTTGCTTGGCCCACCTTACTTGTCGGAGATGCCCGGGACCTCGAACGCAGCGCACAAGTCGGCAACGTCTCTTCGCACGCAGGCATGGAGATCTTCGTCGTCTGGCCGCTGGAGGACGGAGTCAATGAAGCCAGCAATTTGCTGCATTTCCACATCGCGCATGCCCATTGACGTCACTGCTGGTGCCCCCAGGCGAATTCCGCTTGTGACCGCCGGATCCCGCGGGTCGCCAGGCACCATATTAAAGTTTGTGATGATTCCTGCCTTTGCTAGTCGCTCGGCATAGGCCTTGCCCGATAGTGGCCGATTGCGAAGATCAAGGATCAGCATGTGATTGTCCGTCCCCCCGGTCACCAGGTCATGACCTCGCTCAAGCAGTGCATGTGCCAGAGCCTTGGCGTTCTTGACCGTCTGTTGGCCGTAGCTTCGGAAGGACGGGTTCGCGGCTTCGTGCAAGGCAACCGCTAGCGCAGCGATGGCATTCATGTGAGGCCCGCCTTGCAGGTGAGGGAAGACCGCCCGGTCTATTCGTCTGGCGAGATTGTATTTGCTCTTTGTATGATACAGGGCCTGATAGCGATCTTCGTTCCTTGACAAAATGAAGCCACCGCGGGGACCGCGGATCGACTTGTGGGACGTGCTGCTGACCACGTCGCAATGGCCCACGGGATTCGGGTGCGCTCCCGCGGCAATCAGGCCGCTGATGTGCGCAATGTCGGCTACGAGATAGGAGTTCGCTTCCAGGGCAATTTCTGCCATTGCCGCGTAGTCAAAGACACGCGGGTAAGCAGTTCCGCCGACCCAAATGAGCCGCGGCCGTTCCCGCTTGGCTGTCTCGCGCAAGCGGTCATAGTCAATCTGCTGTGTCGTTTCATCCAACCCATAGGGCACGCGTTGATAGTCAGTACCGGAAAAGTTGATGGCCCAACCATGAGTCAGATGGCCCCCTTCCGGAAGGGGCAAGCCCATGACTTTGTCACCGGGACTCAAAAGCGCACGATAGACAGCCTGGTTGGCCGGCGAGCCGGAATAAGGCTGGACGTTGGCATGCTCGCTGCCAAATAGTGATTTCAGGCGCTCAATGGCTAGATTCTCAAGCTCATCAACGATCTCGTTTCCAGCGTAGTAGCGCGCACCGGGGTACCCCTCGGCGTACTTGTTCGTGAAAATCGAGCCGTTCGCTTCCAGCACGGCCGAGGACGCAAAGTTCTCTGAGGCGATGAGCTTGAGGGTCGTCCGCTCCTGCCGCTCCTGTCTCAGAAGCAGCTCGTGAACGCGGCAATCAACCGCGGCCAAGGAAGACCGCCCGTGGGTGTCGGGCTGTGCGATCGCACCGTCTGCGGAGTTGTCCATGGTAGCTTCGCGCTCCAATTGGATTGACCTATTTCACGATCAAGCACGCGGTC
The DNA here is from genome assembly GCF_040323735.1 of Mesorhizobium sp. M0029. Lineage (NCBI taxonomy): Bacteria > Pseudomonadati > Pseudomonadota > Alphaproteobacteria > Hyphomicrobiales > Phyllobacteriaceae > Mesorhizobium > Mesorhizobium sp. M0029. The sequence continues at coordinate 68,237 of NZ_JAMYVF010000022.1, read as the reverse complement.
CCCTTCGGCCGCGTGTCTCGTACCGCTTCGAGCCGTTGCAGGTCCTGTTTATGATAGCCGTCGCGATGGGGCAGGAGATCGACCAATAATTGAACCAGCCCGCCGTCGTTGGATCCTGCGTTGAGATGGTACGAGCGCCACGGAGGCTGTTCGTTGCAGCAGAGAAAGTCGGCTCTGGCGAGCAGCCGGACGTGTCGCGCAACCCGCTCTCGACACACGCCCAGAATCTCCGCTAGCTCGCAGACAGTTAGGTCCGCATGCGCACAAAGGCCCAGGATTCGAAGGCGGTCAGGATGCGCTGCCATGCGTAGGCGACTAACCAGTGTCATCATGGCTCAGGACCAAGTCCTGCCGAATTTCTCATTTCGCGTTCTCCACAGAAGTTGCAGATTTCGAAGGATGTCCAACGAGCGGGCAAATCTCGGTGGCCGTGACGACCGTCGATATCCTGTGTCGAACAAACAAATGTGCGCTCTTCTTGCCTTTAGCCGAAATTGCAGGCAGGTCGGCGAGTCGAAGACAAGCGGGGCCACGGTTTGGAACCACTGACCTCAGACGTTGCAATAAGCCTACCATTCACAGCGAGCCGGAGTTGCTAAGAGTCTATGAATTTCCTTGAAGGATCTGTTGCAACGTTTGCCCAGCCGGGCCTGCTCCCGGTTTGCAGCGGTCATGGTCAGGCGATCCATCGCCTCTGCGAGCACGATCAGGAATTTGCCCTGCATCGCATCGCTGATCAGCTCCTGAAGGCCGGGACGCAACAGCGACGCGCCGCAGATCGCGCGGTGGGTATTGCTGTGGACGACTGTCCAGCCTTGCTTTTTCAGCACGCAAGCAGCAGAGCCGCAACTGATCCTCGATCGAGGCGTCTCGGTGATTGTCAGTTGAGTAGCGAGCGCCAAGCGCGACCTTCATGAGGCGGCCCCTTACTCCGGACGCGGTCTCGCGTTTGGCTATCCGTTTCGGCTTGAACGAAATCCCGTGCGGCCTGTGGCGCCAGCAGCCGGACCAGATTGACGAAGCGTCGATCGGGCTTCGGCGACGCAGGCACAGCCCTTCGCGGCCGCGCCTGCGACCACACGAAGCTATTCGGCTGTTGCACGTTTCGGTCGCGCTATGATCGCGTTCCTGTCCTGACGCGAAATACTCCGTTTCGCGACAATGATGCCAATCACAGTGCTTCGACAAGATGGAAATTGTTTTTGATCAATAACGCGCCTCGCGCAGGAGCCAGTGCTGGCCGATGACGGGGCACCTTGTGCTCCGAAGAAGCCAAGGCTATATATCCGGATAGAGAACCGGAGGCACGCGATGGGCAACACTGCACAGAAGAGAGCCATCGAGAATTATCGCTCTCGCCTGGCTGAGCGCGGCATCGCGCGGTTCGAGATCCAGGCGTTCGACGCAGACCGCGATCTACTGCGAACTCTTGCCCGAAAATTAACGGAGAGCGGGCCGGATGCCCGACAGCTTCGTCGGACCATACAGCAAGCCGTGGCGGGTGAGCCACCGAAAGCGGGCAGCATTCTCGCCTCGTTGCGTCGCTCGCCTCTGGTTGGCTCCAATCTCGACCTCAGCCGGCCGCGCGAAGAGGGGCGCAAGATCGACCTGTGACGCGCTACCTTCTTGATACCAATATCATCAGCAACGTCATAAAGCCGGAGCCTTCGGGCTCGTTGCTGGCCTGGATGGGCGCGCAGAAGGACGAAGACCTCTTCATTGCTTCGCTTACTGTCGCCGAAATTCGCAGAGGCATCCTAGAGAAGCCGAAGGGGAAAAAGCGCAGCAGCCTCGAAACTTGGTTCGAGGGCTCCGAAGGCCCGCAAGCGCTGTTCGCTGGCCGCGTGCTATCGTTCGACGAGAAAGCTGGCCTCGTGTGGGCGCGGCTGATGGCCAACGGCAAAGCCAGAGGCCGTTCGCGGAGCGCCCTAGACACAATCATTGCCGCTGTAGCCGAAGCCAACGAGTGTGTCGTAGTGACCGACAATGAAAAGGACTTCGAGGACGTTCAGATCATCAACCCGCTCCGTAGCTCTGGAAGCCAAGCGGGTGATGATAGCTCCAACAGTCCGGCCGATTCAATTTGAGGATTTCAACGGCACAAAGTCCGAACGTCTCGAGTTCCGCTTTAATGCCATCCCGGTTCATCTAGTCAGCTCGATCTACCAACAGCTCGCACGCACGAGCGGCGCGGACAAGGCGCGATCGCAGGGACTGCGCGATACGCGCGTCGAGCTCGTCCATCTTACACTCGCTCTCGTCTTCGAACGCCTCTCGCCAAACGCCACTGTAGTCGATCCCGCGTGCGGCTCGGGGGGCCTTCTCATCGAGGCTTTCTCGGGACTGGTCTGGCGCGTTACCAATGGCAAGTTCGCCCGCCGGGAACTCGTCGGTCTGTACTCCCAGCTCTGGGCGTCCACATCAACTGCGGAGCTCTTGGCATCGCCGTGTTCTGCCTTTAGCTGGCAGCTCTCGAGCTCGACGAGCAGCCGATCAGCGACATCCGCGACCTCAAGTTCGACCCGGTTGACTCGATAACACCCTATTGGCAGATTCAGTCGGGGAGGATCTGCCCACTCCGATCACAAGCCGATCTTTCGACGCCGTGGTCGGGAATTCTCCATGGACCTTCATGAAGAAGGAATGCAGCGCCGAAAGCCGAAGCGCTTCCGATACATCGACGCCCCTTCCGAGACGGAGCCCCGATTAGGCATTCCTGCCACTCTATCTAGCCGACCCCCGTGGCCGCGTTGCCGATCGGTGCGCACTGGTCGCCTACATCGCCCCGGCACGTGAAGATCGTCTCCGCTGACGCTCGTTGAGCAATTCAGGCCGCCTCCGGCTGGGGTTTTATCAGCGTCAGCGTCAACCAGCGCGCGGTCAGCGCCGGCTTTTTCGAGCCCTCGATCTCAATCGTCACGCCCAGCGCCGTCTGCACCCAGCCCGACGGCCTGACCTTGACGTCGGCCAGTACGAAACGGGTGCGGATGCGCGATCCGGTTTTCGCCGGCGCCAGGAAGCGCAGCGATTCGAAGCCATAGTTGACACCCATCTTGCAGTTTTCGAGCGGCCGCATGGTCTCGAAAGTCATCGCCGACAAAAGCGAAAGCGACAGGAAGCCATGTGCGATGGTGCCGCCGAACGGCGTCTCGCGCTTGGCGCGCTCCGGATCGCAGTGGATGAACTGGTGGTCATCGGTGGACTCGGCGAACTGGTCGATCATCCGCTGCGAGACCACCCGCCACGGCGACACGCCGACTTCCTTGCCGACGCTGGCCAGAAGTTCGTCGAGACTGATCGGTTCCACGCTAATGTCCTCCATTTCAACCGTCCGAAGCGCGAGCGGCTTCATTCCGTGAACAGTGTCACCCCATGCTGCACCGACTGCCGGCCATCCATCGGCAGGATGGCTTCGGTGAGATGACTGCCGTCACGGCTGCACGAATAGAACGTTCCGCCGGCAATCTCATTCGGCGCACCGATGCGGCCGATCCGAACATGGCCGCAGACGGGCTGGCTTCTACCTCGGTCACGGTGCGCGTCCTGCAGGCCACTGAAAACAGCTCGTCTTGCTACCGGTGATCATTCCGCCGGCGCCGCTATGCGGTATTGTCGCAGATTGATAAAATCAATTGTCTGGATAGGAACCATCCGTGTCTCGAATTTGGAGGAGTCCAGCAGACGGCGTGGCTTGTGGTCCTTGTTGAAGCGCGCCGACCTCATTGGCCGCTAGCTCTGAGCCGGCAAGAAGCGCCAGTTCAATGACATTGGGTGTCGACACGGCAAAGCGGCATCAGATGCTAATTTATTATGCGGAATAGCGCTTGCTTCAAGAAGCGCTCGGCCTGACGTGGAAGCAGCACTGGATCTGGATTGTCGGTATGCGCGGATATTCGCGCAGCACAGCGGCAACCGCAGCGACGATCGATCTCAGCCGTTGCGAGCATGCCGATGTTGGTGGCGGCCACTCTGTTAGGCTGAAGCGTAGCGCGCATCTGATCCGCCACCAGACCGGGTTGCGTAACTTGGATTTCCAAGGCGTCTTCATGGGTTTGCACCGTCAGCGCGCTGACAGCAAGGCAGGTGCGCACGCCAAGGCAGCGATCGTCTCGATCTCGCGGGCAATTCCAGCCCCACCGCGGGAATCTGACCCGGCAACGACGAGCAGATGCGGTTCTCGCCCCAGCGCCATTGCTCTGTCTTTCGATCCATTCTCGCGTGCGCGCTTCTGGGGCGTCGTTCAGCGCAAAGTCGGTGACCACGGCTGCGCTTTCCGCGCCAGCCTCGAAAAACGCCTTCGAGCCGGTCAGGTTGAGGCCGCCGATGGAGACCAATGGGATCGGCGCGACCTGGTGCTTCCACTCGCTGATCCGCTCGAGCCCTTGCGACGCCCATTCATCTTCTTGAGGCTAGTTGGATAGACCGGGCCGAGCGCCACATACTCCGGCTCGGCCACTGGCGCAGTTCGGTGTGATCGTGGATCGAAAGGCCGAGCTTCAATCCGGCGTATTTCATCGTCAGCATCGGCGGCAGCCAAATCCTTTTGACCAAGATGGACGAGTCGCAGCCTTCCTCGATTGCCGTGCGCCAATAGTCGTTGACGCTCACTTGGCAACCATGGACCGCGCAGGCGTCGTTCGCGCAGCGGATTTCCGTCAGTCCTTTCTCGTCCATATCCTTTATCCGGAGCTGCACCAGACTCACGCCGAGCGGCACCAGCCGGTCAATCCCGCCGGCACGTCCACGACTTCATGAGAAGACGGCCCTGCCGATCGTCGGTGGGTAGCGCGGTTCGAGCATTCCCGAGCTGAAAGCTTCACGACCGGCATCGACCGCTTTGCCGAACGCACGCGCCATGCCGACCGGATCGGCCGCCCTCGGGACCGCCGTGTTCAGGAGCACGGCGTCAAACCTGAGCTCCATGACGGTCGCCGCGTACGACGGCCGTCCGAGCCGTGGATCCACAATCAACGGAATGTAGGGGAAATGTCCGCGCATCAACTGGACCTCGGAGCTCAACGCTTCATCGCATTAGAATGAGCGTTCGAAACGCAGGATACCGCCGACACTGCTCTTCTTGTTGGCATTGGTCCAGTTCACTTCGGAAGCTTTCACCTTTCCGACGGCGGAGCCTCCGTAGCGGTCATAGTCGAGTTCAGCCGTAACTGTGAAATCTGGAAGAAGCGCGTAGGCGACGTTCCCAGCGACACCATAGTTCTTGAGCTGATCACCCGAGAGCTGAAGGTTCAACGAAGTTGTCTCGTTGAGCTCGTAAGCGGCGCCAGCCCAGAAAGCCCAGTTCCCGCCCCAAATCTTATAGAAGCCGCGACCATGAGCGTCGATCGCGTTCATGGGGTCGTCGTTGAGCTTGCCATTGGAACCGTAGCCGAACATTCCGAACAGCAACAGTTCGTTGGTGACATTGATGTCGACACGGACCTTGGCGGCCACCGATTCGTAGTTGCTATCATAACCAGCAACGCCGGTGATCGCTCCCCAGCCATGTGTGTATTTCAAGCCGCCGACTATGTGCGGAGCGTAGTTGTCGATTGTGCCGACCACGCCTGAGCCTTCTTCGAGCGAAACCACGGCCGAAAAGCCGTTCCCGGCGTCGAAGTAGTACTGGACCACATTGGTATCCAAAGCGCCGTACGGAACCGGCGTCTGGTTGAGTACGTCACCCGCGCCGCCAATAAACATGTCGAAGGCCGACCAGTCCTTACCAACTCGGAGGCCACCAAGCTGAATCCAGGCGAAAGTCAAGATGCTGTCTCCGTTGAAGGCATAGGACCGAGAACTGTCCGAAACCGAAGTGTGGCGGTTACCGAAATTCACGCGGGTTTCGGTGTAGGTCTTCAACGTGCCGAGTTCGGTCTCCTGGCCGGTCCAAGCTTTCAGTGTGAAGCGCGTGTTGTTTTGCCATGTACCCTGATCCTCACCAGTCCTCACATCTGAGGTTCTTGCGTGGTAAAACAATCCGACATCGCCCAAGCCCACGTAGTAGCTAAGATAGCCGCCGATGCGCAGGCAGGTCTCGGTGCCTGAAATATAGACGTAGCTGGAGCCGTAGACGTCGCAGATCTTGAGGTACTCAGTGGGATCAGGCTCGGGGACGATGATCACGGCGCGAGCGTCGGAAGCGGCGATCAGTGCCGCAGTTGAGCCGAGGAGGAGGCTCCCAATGGTCATTGTTGATCTCCGTCTAAACAGTAAAAGGAATCGAGACCGATAAATGATTTTTGCTAAGCAAACGATTGATAGCGCATCAAGCTGAATTCTAGGAGTGTTGCTGCACCTGTCGTGCTAATACTCAGGAGAATTTAGAATGTGACTGAGACTTGTTGTCACATATATTAAGCAGTTATCACTCCCGGACGGTCATACAACATTTTTATACAATCACCCCTTTTCACCTCCGCGGTGGGCCTTACAAAGGGTACTACTGCAAATAACGTACCATCCTGACGACCCAGCTGCGGCTTGAAGCTCAAATGTGCGGGCGGACCTTGGTTCCCGCTTCCGTTCTTTTTGCCTTGCGGATCCACCCAAGCAGGAACGGCAAATCTTTCGGCTACGGCTCGTCTGTTCGCTTCGCGACAGTTTGGCTTAATGGCGACGGCATTGTTTGCTGTGAGCCCCGCCGTTGAGGCATCATGCGGCGGCCACCGCCCGGTACGACGCCGTCACTTTGGCGAGCTGATGGTCGATAACCACGCGCCGCAGCCTTGCACCACTGAATCAGTAGGCGCTAGCCTTGGCAGTGCGGCGGACCTGACGGTCGCGTCGAGCAGGTTCTCGTCCTGAAAGCGGCGCGCCACAGCTAATGCTTCTTGCCAGCAATTCACACAACGAGCTCATCGAGATGGCAGAGATCACTATGGGGCGGCGCTAGCTGGCGAGCAAAGTCTGGTCCCAACACCGTATTGTCTCGTCGGATGCGGCATCTGCGCTCAGAAGAATCTCCCACGCGCAGATGAAGGGAAGGTACGGTGGAACAAAACGGTGCGCGTGAGGGTTGCGGCGGGAACACCACGCTGACCGAGTGCGCTCAGACCATCGCTGTCCAGCCAAGACTGAACGGCGCCCATTGCTAAAAAATTTCGAGCCCAAAGCGGAACGGACTGACATAGCGCAAAGACGCAGGCGAGCGCAGCGGTAAGGTTGGATGTTATCAGCATGGGACGGTGACCGTTGCAGACCACGAAATTTCGAGAGGCCCGGCTGCCTTGGTACACTATCTATCCGGCTGTGTCGGAGTTCTCTGGGGCGGTCGGCGCCGAGGCTTATGAGGAATGGCTCAGGAACCTGCCGGCTGATGATCCGGTGTCACTCTATCTGCACGTTCCGTTCTGCCGATCAGCCTGCTGGTATTGCGGCTTCCCAACCACCATCACCCGCCGTGATGCGCCCATCCTCAACTATCTGGCGGCGCTGCGTGACGAGATCCGTCTGGTTTCGGTGCGAGTGCCGAAGACGTTGCCCGTGAGCGACATACATTTCGGCGGCGGAACGCCGTCTCTCATCGGACCAGCCGAGTTCCTCGCTCTGATGGAGTTCCTGCGATGCCGCTTCGCCATCTCGAAAACAGCTACGGTCGCCATCGAGATCGATCCACGCACGCTCACGCCCGAGATGGCGGAAGGCTTGGGAGCGGCCGGCGTGAACCGCGCGAGCCTGGGCGTACAGAGCTTCGATCCCATTGTTCAAAAAGCGATCAACCGGATCCAGAGCGAGGCCCAGACGTCGGCTGCCGTGGAAATGCTGCGCCGGCATGGAGTAAGCCGCATCAACTTCGACCTCATCTACGGCCTGCCGCGTCAAACGGTGGAGTCGTGCGTCGAAACAGTGAGGGCGGCGGTCGCCATGCGCCCCGACCGGCTTGCCTTGTTCGGCTACTCGCACATCCCATCCCAAATAAAGAATCAGCGCCTCATCGAGGCGGAATTTCTTCCCGACAGCGCTGCCCGCGCTGAACAGTATGCGGCTGTCACCGTGACGCTGATTGCCGCCGGCTACCGACAGATCGGGCTCGACCATTTCGCCTTGCCGGACGACGAGCTCGCGCTGGCACAGGAAACAGGTCGCCTGCGACGTAACTCGTTGGGCTACTCGGCCGATACCTGCAGAACCCTGATCGGTTTCGGCGCGTCGGCTATCGGCCGCATCGGCCAAGGATACGTTCAAAACGAAGTTACACGGGATTCCTACATCCGGCACATCGCAGCTGGCCGACTGGCGACATCGAAGGGCCATCGCCTCACAGACGACGACCGCGTGCGAGCCGCAATTATCGAGCGATTAATGTGCGATTTCGAGGCTGACGTGCCGGCAATCTGTGTCGCCCACGGATCTGATCCGATCCATCTTCGCGATTCGGCTGAGCGCTTGGCCATGCTGGCCAAGGACGGGATAGTGGACTTCGAAAACGGCTTTGTCCGCGTACGGCGGGAGCATCGCTTTGGGATTCGCGCTGTCGCTGCCGCATTCGATGTGTTTAGGGATGGCGTTACGTATATCCCGCAGCAGCTTAATGCGATGCAAAGCACAACATAGTCCGGCATCAATGTCTCCGCTTGGAACCGCCGGCCTACTTGCCACGCCGGCCGGGCGCTGGTCTGGCAAGTGGGCTTTCCGTTTGCCAATGCGTTCGTTCCCGGCCCTCACGGGGCGGCGAGTCCCTGCCGTGAGCGCCTCACCCGCGAGGCTACATGGCGGCCGTGGAGACTACCTCAGCAGCGGCGCCCGATCGGAAACCTTAGCACCTCAGCGCTTTGGCGTGGCTGCTTGAACTCTTCGACGGCAACCGCCTCAATTAGCAGGTCCAAGGCTTCGCGGCCCCTTTGACTCATCGGGTCATCCCCACAAAGGTAGTCATACGCTCGATCTAAATGCACTCGGGCGGCGGAAAAATCGCTTGTCATATCATAGAACCCTCTCTACCCGCCCGCATTGCCGTCTACGAGGTGAAGGTAGTGCAATCGTCAATATATACAGATAAATTTGAATTAAATCGGAGATGATCATGGAGGCCGAGTTCCCTGACCTGATGCCGCCATCGAGCCCGCCGACGACCACTCGCTGGCGCTCGGTCGCTTCATAAATGCCGAGCACCCCGTCCCGCGACCACCTCTGACCTCCCTCCTTCGATGCTAGACGCGTGGAAGACATGGCTGCGCCGCCGCTGCGAGAAAGGCGTGTCCCGTTGCGCGGCGGCTGCATAGTGGGCAGCCAGCGCCGGGAGCTAATCGGCAAAGCCGCGTGTGGCGATTTTGCATAGCGGGCGCAGGCGAATCGCCACGCCCGTCCAGCATGTCCGATGCCGCGTAGGCCGCCAGGATCCCTGAGCGGAGTGCATGCACGATCCCGCGTGATGACAGTGGATCGGCACAGAACAGGCAGTCGCCCGCCGCGACCCAGCGGTCACCGGCGGCGGGATCGATCGTTGCGGTTCCCGCCGCCTTGATCATGCTGGCGGTCTCGATTGCGTTGGGCGGCACGAGCGGCGCGACGGACTGCGTTGCGGCTAAAGCGCGGTACCAATGTCCGGCTTTGCGCAGTTCGCTGCCCAGATCCGGATCGGTGAGGCACGCGCAAGTCGGCGCTGTACCACCAGCCTTCGGGACGCGCCTCGACGACCATGCTGCAATCGCCCGGTGCGCGGTCGAAAAAGCGTGTGTAGGCGGCAAGATGTCCGTGCATGGTGAGCTTGGCGCCGAAACATCGGGCCAGCCTCCAACTGGACCGGTCGCCCAAACCACGGCGCGGGCAACGATAGCTTCATCGGCCAGCTTGAGCAGCCAGCCTTGATCGTCGCGCACTGCCGAACCCACGGCCGAGCCAAACCGCGTGTCCACACCTGCCGCCTTGGCCGCCTGCACCATCAGCCGGTCGAATCGCGTCCGGTCGAGCTGCCAGCCGGCACCTTGAGCGGAAAACATGCCGTGCCGCTCGCTGGGAACTTCATTGGCCCACACCGAAACAAGCGCACGATTTTCAACGAAGCCGGCCTCGGCGAACGGCGTCCAGACACCAAGCTGACGCAGCAGCCCATTCGCTACTGCCGGCAGCACCTCTCCCGGCTTTGGCCGATCATGCCTTCCTGCTTCCAGCAACAGCACGCTCCGCGCGGGTGCATCGTTGCCAACGCCAGTCCGGATGTGGTCGCCGCCGAACGTGATCGTCTCAGCGAGCTGGCGGGACAAAATGCCAACCTCAAGATAGCGTTGGCCCGGATCAGCGAGGCGGACTGAGGAAGACTTTAAATTCAAAAGGTGACACGCGGCAATAGTCGCGTGCCGCTGTAGCCCCAGGCTCCGCTTCACCGTCGGGACCGATCGGTCGCACTCTCAGCCTGGGGTTCTTCTCTGCCACCCATCATCGAATTTTGGTGGATTGTCCGTCTCCCGCACCGGTTTGAGCGCGATAGACAAGAATCGCGTTTTCTGTGCCGGCCGGGCTTCAATGACGGGGATGGCGAAAAGCTGAGTGCTCGGGCTTGCGGGCCGAGCTTGTCGGCCGCTCGATGGAAAGGGTCATTTGAGGTGGGGTCTCGGCCGCGTGCAGCTGAAAGACACGCTCGTCCAGTTCCTTGTCCACTTCCGTCAGACGATGATTGAGGCGAAGGTAGTCCGTCCAGGTCGGCGTGCGGAACGTTTCTGTCCAATGCATAGGCTTCTGCAGGTTCCGCTGGAGCGTCCAGTTCCGAGCACCGACGCGGCTGTGTACATGGCGCCGCTGCCGCATGAGGTCGAGGAAGGCCTCGAGATTTCTCTCGGCTATCAGATATTCGATCTTGACCACGATCGGGCCGCTCCTCGGCTTCAAGTTGAGAGAGACAGCTGGGGCATCGAATTCCTCCAAGGGATCGGGCTCGGAGTCGCGGTGCTCTCGAAGAGGAAAGAGAACGCCGGCTGCAGCGACGATCAACAGGGCTCCAGCGGAGCCCTCCAGCGCCCAGGTCAACGAATGGTTTTCGGCCACCGTGCCCCACACCCAGCTGCCGAGCGCGATGCCGCCGTCTATCAAAGCATAGTAGATCGAGATGGTGCGCCCCACGACCCAGCGCGGGCTCGCCAGCTGCACGCTCACACCAACCCCGGACCAGGCGGTCACCCAGCCCGCGCCGCCCAAGGCGAGTGCAATTGCCGCAACGGCAATCGAAGATGTCAGTGCCAGGGAGAGAGAACACGCCGCACAGGCGACGCAGGAGAGCCTCATCAGCCTTTCTTGCGACAAGCTCCGTCTGAACAGGCTGTTGGAGAGGCCGGCGAAAACGGCACCGGTCCCGAAGCCAGCCATGAGCGCGCCATAGGCAAGCGGGCCTCCTCCCAGCTGGTCGCGGACAACCACCGGCAGCAGCGCGAGTATGGCGATGCTCGCCAGGCCAAAGAGGGTTCCGCGCGCGATCGCGGCCTTGATTTCCGATGACATCGCCGTGAAGCGCAGCCCGTCATAGATCGCCGTCCTCATCGACTCGCGTGGAAGAGGGGAAGAACGAACCTTCCACTTGCAGCGCCAAATAGTGGCCAAGGGTACGAAATAGGTGAGCGTGGTCACCGCGAATGCCGCCATAAGGCCAAACGAGGCAACTACAATGCCGCCGAGCGCCGGGCCCACAGTCCGGACGGTATTGAATCCAACAGAAAGCAGGGTGACGGCAGCGGGAACATCTCGTCGATCCACAATATCGCCAACCGACGCTTGCCAGGCCGGATCATTGAGAGCACCGCCGCTTGCGATCAAGAAGCTGAAGCCGAGGATCATCCACGGACTGACAAAGCCCAGCGCCAGCGATGCGGTCAGCATCGCGGAGGCAGTCACCATAAGGCACCGACCGGCGAACATGACCCGGCGCCGGCTGAAATTGTCAGCGAGAGCCCCGGCGAAGACAGACAAGACGAAGGCGGGCACGTTCGATGAAGCCTGAACCAACGCAACCATCAGATCGGAAGTCGAGATCGTTGCCATCAGCCAGCTGATGGCGACAGTCTGCATCAACCAGCCGAGGCTTGAAACCTGCGTGGCGAGCCAGATCGAGCGAAAGGTGGGCTGCAGAAGTGGCCCAAAGGTCGTTGGTGCAGCCAAATCTTCGTTTGATCCAGCCACCCTACTCATTTTGCGAACCTTTTCTTTCCGTTATTGTCGCTTCCCATGTAATCTAGGCTGAACCGTGGCGGCTTAAGAATAGATGGCCCATTTGCCTACGACGAATGTGGCCACAGTTCCTCCTGACCAGTTGTCAGGCGGCCGGGACGCAGACATGGGCCGGCTCACTCGCCTTCAACGACATCTTGGTGAGCCGGGATTCACATGTCATTTGAGGCATCATGCTCGATCGACGCGCTGCCGAGCGATTTTTCGCGAAACGTTACCCTGTTCTTTTGTTGGAAACTCACTCATCAGCGGCGTTCGATGCTGAGTGTGGCTTCCGAAAAGTGAGGACGCTTGCAGATCTTTGACAGGATCAGTTCCCTGATAGATGCAGACGATTGCCAGGCCGCGATCGAAGACGCGCGCGCCCTGCTCCTTCAGTTCGGACAAAAGTCTGATGCGCTCACACATGCGATCGACGAGTTTCTGCTCGACCTGATGACATTGGCTTTCATCGTCGAATGTTACGGACGCGGCTTTGAACTTTTGGCGCGAACGCTTGCCCGTAGAAGGCTGGCGAAGGTCAGACTGTTGTCGGGAGGGGTCGGCCGGGCAGAACGGGTTCCAAAGCCTGATGGCTGAACCGGCGATCGAGCCGCGTTCCATTAACGACGTGGCGACCGCCAAAAAAAGGGCATCGGAAAACCGAGGCCCTTTAGGTGTAAAGTCAAAACCTTCAGAGGGGAACAGCTGATACCATGGAATGGGAGGAAACCATCGCGTGCATCAGCTGTAAGCTTAATGGCTAAAAGTTGTGCAATGCGCAAACACATTTTGTGCAATGCAGCTATGCAGTAACGCAAAGCCTCAAGTTGCAAGATCGATTTTGGAAATGTTTGCTGCTCGTACGGTGATGGGCGAGATCCTTAAGCGTATGTACGGCGGCATGATGGACGCTTGCAAGCAGCCAGACAAGATTATCGCGAAGCTAAAATAAGAGGTTCGATCCAATCGGCGATGCTCAATACCCGCGCCATTCTGGTTCAGCCGGGCGTTACATCGCCTCGCCAAGTTGAGGATGTATTGGTCGCGAGCAGCCGTGCGCCAATTTGGAACCCACGACCATATGCAACGATTGGGGACTGTCCGAAGAAGGCCGAGAACGGTTGAAAGTGCGCTAGATGGAGATATTCTGAATTGGAACGGGGGCCTGGTTCATCGCCAAAGCGAGACATGGATGAAAAGCAGATCGCGCCCAACGCCTGATCCAACCATTGCAACGGAAGTCCCCTGGTCGGAAAGCCTAACCGCATATGATGACAAGCATTTCGAGCTCTATTTGAAGCTCATGGACGCTTGCGCCGACAGTGCCAGCGAAGAGGAGATGGCGCTGGATGTACTGGGTATCGATCCGGTCAAAGAGCCAATCCGCGCCCGTAAGGCCCTTCGCAGTCACCTCAAACGGGTGCTCTGGTTTATGCATGAGGGCCATAAGGAACTGCTTCCAAGCCGGCCGCCTCAATAACTGCGGCGCCGAACAAGGTTGCCCGAGAGATCAGGTGGCGCCCTCGGGGGATGCGAGGACACTTGAAAGCCGCAATCGGGTTATCATCTCCATACTGCGTGATCTCTCGGTGTACTACGGTCCCGACTTTACGGATGTCACCCCCGTCGGCCTGGGGCACCCCTTCAAGGTGACATTCACGTCGGCCCCGGATTTGTCTGGCACCTACGAGAACGTTGCAGGGAGCGGCTCGGTAAGCGGCTTTGAACGACCCGGTCAACTCGTAATGACCTACTCCGGAGCAGATGGGATGTCCCATGGAGTTGCCATTCTCCAAGACATTCAGACCCACCTTTCTTCCAACAACGTCGAGCATGATTACGTGGGAGCCGTTTTGGTCCACGCTTGCTATAAGGCGGACACCCAGCAGTGCGATGCCGCCAAATCACGCAATATAAATTCTGCAGGGCGATTTTGTCGAAAAACAGGGAACCCGACAAGGATCCTTCCCTCAAGGGTTACTCGACGAACCATGTTCGGCTTTTCAGAACGATCTGAAGCTGAAACTTAGCCCGACGGCACAGCTTTAGGCACGAAGGCGCTCACCAGGGTCGCAGCTCAAAGAGAACGGCGCCCTTCGCCGGGGGGCCGTCCGTTCCGCATCCCGCCTGACGGCGGCGCGTTGCTGATGCTCCTACGGCCGCCCTGTTGAGCCGGTCTCAGGGCCACGGTCTTTCTCCTGCACCGATCTGACTTGGTCCCGCTGGCGGGCATTTAGGTGCTTCCGTTTTGTACGCTCTTCTTTCTTGGGCCGCTTCGCGGCACGGCTGCGCCGACATGGATGTGCCTAGCGGCACCTCTCCTATGTAGCGGGAAGAGAGGCGCGCGGCCCTCTCTCCCCAGCAAGCCGCCGCGGGCGGGTTCCCCCATCTTCCTCCGCTTCGCTAGGTGCAGACCGGGGAGACCCCTCCGCCCCCGGGACTTGCCCCCCCTCGCTCCCCGCTACTCGCCGCGAGGCAGGGGTTCAGGGGACCTGAACCCATCAGGTCAATCCCTGAAATCAACACGAGCAAGTCCATGAATACCGCAGTTATCACTATCCCGCCCGCAGGTAGGGCCGAACTGGCCGCCAGCATCGAGGCCCATGGCCTCATCCATAACCTTTTGACCCGCAAGGCCCCGAAGGGAGCCAAGTTCGAAGTCGTCGCCGGAGGGCGGCGACTGGGGGCGTTGCGGTTGCTGCTGGACGAGGGCCGCACCTACAGGGCGTGGCTGTGACCAAGGATTATCCGGTCAACCGCTGGCTTGAAGACATTACGGCAGTTGCCGGCCATTATGCGTTTCTCCCTGAAGTCGACCTGCCAGATTTACTCAACGGCTTAGGCTACCGAAGCCTGGGGATGAGGATCTGGAGGGCATTGCCCAAACAGCGCGAGAGCACTGGGGAATCGGATTGCGACCGACCCCAACGTAGTTGCTCTGCTGGAGCAGATCGGCGTCGTCGTGGCGAGCGAACCAATGGAAACCACACAGTTGGATGGGCTAAGCAGGTGGGGATCTGATCGTCGCCCACACGTACTTCTAGCGCAGTCATTCGCGCGAAGACAATTTGATGCCGCGCACGAGTTGGCCCACCTCTTGCTGCACCGTGCAGTGTCCGAGGATGAGCTTGTCGAGAACTTCAAGCTGATCCAAGACCAAGCTCATCGGTTCGCTTCAGCGTTGCTTCTGCCGGCGAGTCAGTTCTCGGCTGAGGTCACTAGTGCCTCGCTTTGGGAGCTGAGAAGGTTCGCTGGCGCGTGTCCATCAAGGCTCAGATCATGCGTCTCCAACGCCTCTGCATTGTCGATGCCGAGGGAGCGACCCGCCTTTATCGTAGCTACAGCGCCAAGGGCTACTCAGGATCCGAGCCCTACGATGACGTTTGGCCGCTGCAGCAACCTACGTTACTGGCTGATGTATTTCGGACCGTGGTGGATGACGGGGGCTGTCCAAGGAAGAGCTTCGGCACGATCTGCCGTTGTTCGCTCATGATGTTGAGAGCTTGGCTGCACTTCCTCCGGGCTGGCTCTCGCAAGAGCCTGCTCGCGTCGTGAAGCTGAAGCTCGTGGCGCCGACCCGCGGTGAGGGGCCGTCCGGCCAGCTCGGCGAGGTCATACCAATGTCGCGCCGACAATAAGCGACGTCCGCCAAGAAATATGCCGCAAGCGAAACAGCGGTGGTGTGCTTACATATGGGCAAGCTGCCGTTGAGATAACCGTCTGCCTGTGCCTAGGCTGCCCTATAGCCGACAGGGAAAATGCGCTGGTGTTTCTTCTTGTAGATGCAGTAAGTGAGCAGATCGTAGGTGTTTGAGAAGCTGTGCAACCAGAATACATGGGGTTCGCCGTTCGCATCATAAAAGATGCTTTCGCCTTCGCCTACTGGACCCCGTTTGCGGTTCGTTGCGTGATCGCAGATCGCGGAATAGGCAACTGTGGTGGTGATTCCGGGAAAGTGCTCAGCTAAAGCTATCGATCTTGGAAAATATGCCACATTGTCATTCCCCGCCTTCTCGCAAATATCTCTGTGATACGGATGCCGACTGACAACGCCGAAGGCAGGAAACTCCGGGTCGCGTTCACAAACCATTTGCCAAAGTGTTGTTGTAAGTGTGTTCCCATAGCGCTTGCGAAGCTGCTCGATACTCTTCCATTCCAATGAGCAGTCCAGCGCTTCCGGTCGAAACCTTCCTCCGAGAAACAAGAGATGGCGTCCGCCATAGTTAGCTTCTGCTTCCATTGCCTGATGGAATGTTGGGTTCAGCGTGGACTCGTTGTCGCCCAGAAGCAGGGAGCGATGCCACGGTAGAAGGTCATGTGTAATTTCATGTGCGATGAGGAAGCGTCGCTTTAGCTCGGCTACCTCGTCATCGATGAAGATTCTTTTGTCGCCTTCCTTCAACATTAGGATACCACGAAGGCCATATTGCTGGACTACATCGACCATGCGCTTAGCCGTGCTGGTGATCTCGTTCCCAGCCATTCGCGCCCTGTGGGCGATCTCATCTAATAGGCTCAAGTTCGCCTTGCTATAATAGGTAAGGTCAAGCTTTTGCAGCGCGCGCACCTGCTCGAGCCTTAATGGGGGCTCTGGATTGCCGAGATCACGTAGCAAACGTGATATGTGCTCATGGATATCTCGGCGCTCAAAGTTCCCGATTATCGGCTCAATCGCAGACATGGTCATCCATTCTTCTTATCGATTGACGCCAGTACCTTAACGAAATCGTTGAGGTCGCGCCTTTCAGCCTGGCTTAGTTTCGATAGGTCGTCTGAACTCGCAGCAAAACGATGCACCGCTTCGGTGAGATTGTCATTCTGCGCGGACGCCGCCGCAGTCAGCAGTCCTACAGCACGTGCTGAAACCCCAATAAACTCGGCTAGCTGATGAACGGTACGCGGGCCTGGAACATAGTTGGGATCCTTCTCCACCTGCTCCAATTCCGCCGCATCAACACGAATTTTGGCAGCCAACTGCGCAATGCTTAAACCGTCCTTGCGTCGAAGCTGATGCACCAACTTAAACAACACAGCAGATTTCTGTTCGGGGGCAGCCGAATTAGGCTGCCCCGCAGTTGCTTGATGACGAGACTTCTCCTGCATAAGACGCTCAAGCGGAGCTGCGTCGCGGAGCGGGAGCCCCACGTCGCAATCGACATCCGGATCATGTTCGATATGGCTGCGCAGCCAATCGGCAGTGAAATGTAATTTCATGGTCGACTCCTCTTGTTAGTGTTGCACGGATAGGAAAGTCGCAGCATCCCTGCTGGAAAGCTCGAAGTATCTAAGTCCTTTATGTACTCCTTCGCTATCCGTTCCGAAATCCGTCATTCCGATCGCATCCCGGTAGAAAACTTCTGCGCCACGAAGTGAATGCAGACCAATTCGGCCACCAAATTCCTCTTCTAGGCTCAAGCTGACGGCCGTACCGATGAGCACACGGCCCGCGCCCTTGTAAGTCGGGTCAGCAACCAACTTTGGTCGGTTCCATGGAGCCGTCGCCAAAAACTCCACGTAGATCAGCGGCGCTCGCTGATGCTCGGGGTGGCGACTGAAGCAATCCTGACCGCCTTTGCGCGTCATCATGATGGCTTGGGTACTGCCACCACATTCAAGCACGAAGAAATCGAACAGGAAGGGGTCGTTCAGCGCAACCAGCGCCTTCTTGCCCCATTCCCAATGGGCGTCTTCAGCATTGACCTCTGCTAACGTCTGAAGGGAAGCCTTAGCCTCCCTCCGACGCAACTCAAAAAGAGGTCGCCAGCGTCCTTCGATATGCGCGAGATTCGTGCTGTCCAAGCCATGATACAGGTGTGCATCTTCGTACAGGCCTGTGGCACGATTTTTGAGAAAGACTCGATCGATCAGCCCTTTCATAGAACCATAAGCTCTACTTTTTCTGATTTATCCGCGCTTTCGACGAACACCTTTTCGCCCCGCGCCAGTCGATCATCGACTGATTTGTAGAGCCGCAGCGCTTGGCGAACGAGTGCGGTTTTAGACAACCCTTTTTCTTCACACATGGTTTCAAGGACGCTCATTTCTGCGTCCGACAAATTAAGCGTCATCGTACGCTTCACAGGCGCTTCTCCCTAACCAGCACTCTCCATGTAGCTATAAAGTCCATACCTGTCAATCAAAAAACAATCATTAATTAGCCAATCAATAGCTAGACATTGGCTAAAAACTCCATATATGATTTGTGCAGAATGAGAAACAAGGAGGGTTCAATGCCTGACGTAACGCACTTTACATATAAGCTGGATGGTCGCGTGATCGCCACCAATGACGCCATAATCTCAGGTCGCGAGGTCCGCACCATCGGCGGGCTCAATCCAGCTAGCGGTTATATTCTCATCCAGATTGCGGACGGGTCGACGCGTTCGATCGGGCTTGAGGAGCCGACCGACCTGCGACAGATGCCGCAGCCTGAGTTCCTTTCATTCGAAGGTGATCGGACCTTCTCCCTCACCGTCAACGAGCGCGGCTGGGAATGGGGGGCGGCCAAACTCTCCGCAGCTGACATCTACCGTTACGCCAGCATCGATGAGGAACTCGAGCTAATCCTGGACAGCGCCGGCGACGCGGTCATTCCCGCTGATGGCGAGGTGACTCTGGGCGGACAGGGAGTCGAGCGCATCCGCAGCCGCGAAGCGAAGACGGTGGTCATCAAAGTCAACGGGCGACCGCGTACGGTGCCCAAGAAAAAGCTCAGCTATCGTGAGGTTGCACTTCTCGCCTACCCTGACGCCGACTTCGAGAAATTCAAGTACACGATAACTTACCTGAAAGGTGTACACGGCGCGGAAGGTGATCTGGTGGAGGGCGAAAAGATCGAAGTCAAGAATGGGATGGTCTTCAATGTCCGCCGATCTGATAAGTCGTGATCCACATCTGAAGCAACTGCTGGACGAGGGGTTTGAGCTTGAGATGCGCGACCTCGTCCTCCTCGTTCACAGCGTGCCCTATGTGAAGCGGGACATGTCGCTTGGTCGAGGCACACTTGTCTGCACTCTGTCGCTGGATACGGAAGGCCTGACCTCGACTCCACTGACGGACCACACCATGTGGTTCGCCGGCGAGACGCCTTGCCATCGCGATGGCACGCCAATGACAAATATCATCCATAATAGTCAGGAAGCGACTGTGGGGTCGGACATCAAGGTCCACCATTATTTCTCGTCGAAGCCAGAAGGCACCGGCCAGTATGCCAACATTTACGACAAGGTTGTCACCTATGAGTCTCACCTCGGTGCTGCTGCGCGGTCTCACGACAAGACCGCCAACGCGCGTACAGGCGTCACGTTGGCCAGTGCGGAGGACGATAGTCCCTTCGCGATTCCCGATTCTGCGTCAGTCCGCTACGGAATCCTCGCCGCCAACCGCAAACTCAGGGGCAGCATCGCGATCATCGGCCTCGGCGGAACCGGTGCCTATCTGCTCGACCTCGCCGCCAAGACCCGTGTTGCCGAGATCCACATCTACGATGACGACCAGCTTCTCAACCACAATCTTTTCCGTTCGCCTGGTGCTCCTGAACTGGTGCTAGCGAAGAATTTCCCCCGCAAGGTAGATTATTACGCTGCGCTCTACGCGCGCATGCACAAGGGCGTGAAGCCGCACACCACTCGAGTGACGGCTGACAACATTGACGAATTTTCAGCCTATGACTTCGTATTTGTCTGCGTTGATAAGGGATCGTCGCGGCGCGTGATTGCCGAAGGGCTGGTTCGCCTGGGCATTGCATTTGTCGACACTGGCATAGGTATAGGGCTGGACGACAACACGCTCGACGGTTGCGCAAGGGCAACGTTTATTGCCCCTGGCATGCCGTGGGCGGAAGTGGCTACCCATCTGTCGTTCGGTGACGACGACGAAGAGGCCGATGTGTACGGAACCGAAATCCAGATCGCCGAACTCAATTCTTTGAACGCGATTATGGCGGTCATGCGCTGGAAACGCTGGCTGACCTTCTATCGTGATGAGCGCAACGAAAGGAACGCGACATACATGATCGAGGGCAACAATATCACAAACCGGGTGACATGATGGCTCGGGTGGATTGTCTTACAACGGTCTTCGTCGAAGACATTCCGGAACAACTGGAAGACGGTGTCCTTTACGTGTCGCGCGAATGCCACGTCGCGCTGCATAATTGCGCGTGTGGGTGCGGCGAGGAGGTTTCAACACCGCTCGTTCCGACTGAATATGACCTCATTATGGAAGACGAGGGAGCCTCGATATGGCCGTCGATCGGCAATCACGACTTCCCTTGTGGCTCGCACTACATCATTAAAAGCGGCCGCATCCAATGGGCCGGCAAGATGTCTCGCGCGCAGATCGAAGCGGGCCGCGTCCATGACCGTCTGCTCAAGCGCGGCGCCCAGCCGAAGGGGCTCAGGGCCATCGTCGCATGGTTCAAGCGCCTGTGGATCAAGTTCATTGGCTAATCAACGTTTGCCATGGGGTCGGCCGCAATTTGCGGTCGGGCTGGCGCCGACACGGCTGTCCTCCGATTGGCTCCAAGTAGGTCTAGGAAGCCGGTAGTCGTTGATGTTGCAAATCTGAATGAAGGGCAGGTTTCAGGGAAACGGTTACCTGGCGGCGTTGTCCAAATGAGGCGCGAAGCCCGATCTTTCATCCAGGAGCACCCGGACAACGCCGAAACTCGCTCGTCAGGGCCGGAGATCGCTTCGTTTTCTGTGAAGTCGGTCGATTAGGGATTCATTTTGGTCGGTACCCATCCAATTCTGAATGAACCGAATTTGGCGGTCTGACCGGCCGAACAGATAGGTGTCTGCTGACCCAACGACGTGTTCGTTTATTGGCCTAATGCCAAACCCAGACGCTGCCGCGCGCGGGATCATGTCTGTACCGCAATGCGGGCAAGAGCCCCCGAAACCCGTTTGCGGGCGGAATCTTCGCCCATCGACCAATGCGTTACGCATGGCACCTTTCCCGGCAATGCAGATATGTGGCAGAATTTATGGCCGGGAGCGGGAGCGAAGATATATGCGAGGGTAAAACCTTGGCATGCTTATCGTTGGGCGCGATCACTGAGAATGGCCTTTCAAACCAATCAGGAACCTGTTGCTGCCACCTACGGCATTGCCGGGACGTCGCGCCAGAACGCGACAATCGCGTCTGAGAACGTCTGGAACTGGTCATCGCTCACCTTGAGGTGCGTGTGGTTCAGCAGTTTCTCTGACCACGGCGGCCGAGTGCCTTTGAGCGGATCGTCTAGATACTCGGAGCAGGTTTTCTTCAGGTCATCCAGCGATTTTCCGGCGCCGTGCTTGTAGACGTTGACCACCAACCGGCACGCATCGAGCGTCTTGAAGTAGTCCGTGCTTCGGACTTTCCAGCCGAAACTTTCCAGGAGGTCTGCAATCTTGGCGAAATCCGCTGACCAGACCTTCGCAGCTGCCGTATCCCCTCGATGCCAGTTTCGTAATTCGCGGACCAGCCAGTCCCGCAGCTGTTTGTCCCACTCGTGGAACATCCCTGCGGTGACACTCAACCGGGTTTGGTCGCGTATGCCGCTCAGGAGCTGGTAGAACTCAATGCCGGCGTCGCGAGCAGCCTCGTAGAAATCCCCGGAATCGTCTCAAACCGGCCTTTGCTTTGCTCCAGCACTGCGGGGCCAGATCCGGCGTTCCCCGCCGCGCTGAAATGCCTCACTCCTGCGGCCTCACACTCGCCAGGAGGCACAAGTGCATCCCCATGCCTGACTGGCAGTGCGCTTCGCCGCAGGAAGAGTCCCGTTACTTTCCCGGCCTGGCAGGGCAGCTTGTCTCGGCGCCGCTGAATTCCGATCTGCAAAGCGGCCTCATTCCGTCACGCGCTGTGAAAAAAGGGCAGGAGGGCTACGGCTTCCATTTCAGCGTCAGCCGCTGAACGCTTGAGCCGTCTCTACGGCTATTCGGCTGGGGTTTTCCGAAGCTTTTCTAACACAAAGAGCTTGCCCTGGCGCACGGCGTACTCGATTGATTGCGCCTTCGCCAGATGTGCCGCAATCGAGCTGGCCAGCATGCAGCCCGTCCCGCGCATCGATGCGGCAAGACGCGGCGTGTCAAAGCGGACTGGTTCGTGATCGGGGCGCAACAGAATATCGGTTGATTGCGGTCCCGATGCATGGCCGCCCTTGATCAGCAGAGCCCGCGCGCCGGCTGCCAGCAATTCTTGGCCTTGCCACACTACGCCGTCCTCATCCACTGCCCGCTCCGAGCCAACAAGGAGTGCCAGCTCGAAGAGATTGGGGGTGACCAGACGGCAAAATGGCATCAGATCGCATTTCAGGGCGGCGATGGCGCCGGCTTCCAGGAGCGCCCGGCCTGACGTCGAGGCCAGCACCGGGTCGAGCACTGCCGGCACCTGCGGATTTTCGCGCAGCACTCCGGCAACCGCAATGACGATCTCCACCGTGGCGAGCATCCCGATCTTGATGGCCGCCACTTTGTTGGCCTGCAACCCCGCACGCATCTGACCGGCCACCAGACCGGGTTGCATAGAGTGGATTTCCATGACCGCATGGTGCGTCTGCACCGTCAGCGCGGTGACAGCAAGGCAGGTGCGCACGCCAATGGAAGAGATCGTCTCGATATCGCGTGCGATTCCAGCCCCACCGCTGGAGTCAGATCCGCCGACCACGAGCACATGCGGTTCTCGCCTCAGCGCCATGGCTTTGTCTTTTCGATCCATTCTCGCGTGCGCGCTTCGGGATTGGCATTCAACGTGATGTCGGTGACCACCGCCGCGGTGTCCGAACCAGCCGCGAAAACACCGTCGAGCCGATCGGGGTTGAGGCCGCCAATGGCGACCAATGGGATCGGCGCCACCCGATGCTTCCACTCGCTGATCCGCTCGAGCCCTTGCGGCGCCCATTTCATCTGCTTCAGGACGGTGGGATAGATGGGGCCGAGCGCGATATAGTCGGGCTCGGCAGCGATGGCCGTTTCCAGTTCTAGATGATCGTGCGTGGAAAGCCCGAGCTTCAATCCGGCGTACTTAATCGCCAGCAGGTCGGCCGCAGCCAAATCCTCCTGGCCGAGATGGACGAAGTCGCAGCCTTCCTCAATTGCCGTGCGCCAATAGTCGTTGACGATCAGTTGGCAACCATGGACCGCGCAGACGCCGTTCGCGCGGCGGATTTCCGACCGCAGCGTGGTCTCGTCCCTATCCTTGATGCGCAACTGAACCAGCTTGACGCCGAGCGGGACCAGCCGCTCGACCCAGTCAGCGCTGTCGACGATCAGGTAGAAGGGATCGAGCTTCATGAAAAAACGGCCCTGCCGATGGTCGGCGTCGACGGCACGGCGACGTCGCGCGGTTCAAGCATACCCGAGCTGAAAGCTTCACGACCGGCCTCGACCGCCTTGCCGAACGCACGCGCCATGCCGACCGGATCGGCCGCCTTGGCGACCGCGGTGTTCAGGAGTACGGCGTCAAAGCCGAGCTCCATAACGGTTGCCGCGTGCGACGGCCGTCCGAGCCCCGCATCCACGATCAGCGGAACATCTGGGAAATGTCCGCGCATCGAGCGCAGCGCCGTGATGTTGATCGGTCCGAGAGCGGAACCGATCGGCGCGCACCACGGCATCAAGACCTTGCAGCCCGCCGCAAGCAGCCGCTCGGCAACGATAAGGTCGTCGGTGGTATAGGGGAATACAGCAAAACCGTCCTCGCACAGGATGCGGGCGGCTTCGACCAGACCGAAAACATCCGGCTGCAGGGTGTCATGGTTGCCGATCACTTCGAGCTTGACCCAGTTCGTACCGAAGACTTCGCGCGCCATTTGTGCGGTCGTGACCGCTTCCTTGACGGAGTGGCAGCCAGCAGTGTTGGGCAGGATTCTGACACCAAGCGAGCGGATCAACGACCAGAATTCTTCGCCAGCCCTGCCGCCTGCCATTTCACGGCGCAACGAGACGGTCACCACCGCCGTGCCCGAAGCCCTGACTGCATAGGCAAGGATGGCCGGCGAAGGATATTGAGCCGTGCCAAGAAGCAGGCGCGACGGAAGCTCGGCTTCATAAAGCTCGATCATGGCCTAGCCGCCCTGCATGGGCGAGAGGATTTCAATCCGGTCGCCGTCGTTCAACTGGAATTCCGCCCGGTTGGCTTTGTGCACGAGGTCATTGTTGACGGCGGTCGCGAGCCAATCGCCCTCATAGTCGAGCGCGGCAAGCAGCTCGGCCAGCGTGGTGGCGGCAACCTCATGCGCTTCGCCGTTGACCATCAGTTTCATGAGCAAGCTCCTTGGTTCTGTCTTGAGTGAAAACCAGGTCGGCAGCCTGGCGCGCCATGGCGGGAGCCAGGAGAAAACCGTGACGATAGAGCCCGTTGATCGCGATGATTTCACCCTTGGTTTCGACGCGCGGCAAGTTGTCGGCAAAGGCTGGGCGGACGCCGACACCGGTTTCAACGATCTCGGCCTCGCCAAAGGCCGGGTGGAGGGCATAGGCGGTACCCAGCAGCTCCATTATGGAACGCGCCGTCACCGGTCCGGCACTCTGGCTTTCAATCATCGTCGCTCCGATCATGAAACGGTGATCGGTGCGCGGCACGGCATAAAGCGGAAAGCGTGGATGAAGCAAACGGACCGGCCGCGACAGCGAGACATCAGGCGTGCGAAGAATCAGCATTTCGCCGCGAACACCGCGCAGCCTGTCATCGGCCGCTGCCATTCCCATACAGTCTATCTGACGGGCGAAACCCGAAACAGGCCGGGCGTCGCAGCCGAAGTGGAATTTGACACCCATGGTCGCAAGCTTGTCATGAAGTGCCGCCATCGCCGGGCGTGGGTCGAGGTGAGCCTCATCGGCGAACAGCAATCCGCGGCGGAAGCGGCCGGCTAAGTCGGGCTCCAGCAAGGCAATTTCATCTTCCTCGACGCGCCGATAGCCCGTCGTGCGGCTGGCGAACCGGTCGAGCTCGCCCGCATCGCGCGGCGCGGCCAAGACCAGCGTTCCCCGTCGTGCTACCAAGCCTGGCGTTGCGGCGTCCCACCAGTCGGCGGCGTCGCTTCCGAGATCCAGCACCGGCTGCTCGGCGCTTTCACGCTCGCACCACGGCGCCAACATGCCACCGGCGAACCACGACGCATTGCCCCCAAGGGCAGGCCTTGTCTCGGCAACGGTAACCGCCGCGCCGCGTGCGGCGAACTCGAAGGCGGCGGTGAGGCCAGCAACGCCCGCTCCTTTGACCAAGACCTTCATGATGGCTCACGTGGCTGAGGTATGAGCGGTGCCCCGGTCTCGTCCGCCGGCAGGTAGAGATCACCGCCCTCGCGGTATTTCGCCGCCATCGCCGCCATGCCCTCTTTCTGCGCCTCGGCACGGATGTCGTGAGAGATACGCATCGAGCAGAATTTCGGTCCGCACATCGAGCAGAAATGCGCCACCTTGTGCGCTTCCTTGGGCAAAGTCTGGTCGTGGAAGGACCGCGCCGTTTCCGGATCGAGCGACAGGTTGAACTGGTCCTCCCAGCGGAACTCGAAGCGCGCGCGGGAAAGCGCATCATCCCTGACTTTCGCTGCCGGATGGCCCTTCGCCAGGTCGGCGGCGTGGGCGGCGATCTTGTAGGTGATCACGCCGATCTTGACGTCGTTGCGATCGGGAAGGCCGAGATGCTCCTTGGGCGTGACGTAGCAGAGCATGGCGGTGCCGAACCAGCCGATCATCGCGGCGCCAATGCCTGAGGTGATGTGGTCATAGCCCGGCGCGATGTCGGTCGTCAGCGGTCCAAGCGTATAGAACGGCGCCTCGCCGCAGACGGCGAGTTGCTTGTCCATGTTCGCCTTGATTTTGTGCATCGGCACGTGGCCAGGCCCCTCGATCATCACCTGGCAATCCTTCGCCCAGGCGATCTGCGTCAGCTCGCCGAGCGTTTCCAACTCGGCGAACTGCGCCGCGTCGTTGGCATCGGCGATCGAGCCCGGACGAAGGCCGTCGCCGAGCGAGAAGGAGACGTCGTAGGCTCTGGCGATGTCGCAGATCTCCGCGAAGTGCTCGTAGAGGAAGCTCTCCCGGTGATGGTGCAGGCACCATTTGGCCATGATCGAGCCGCCGCGCGAGACGATACCCGTCACCCGGTCGACGGTCAGCGGGATGTAATGCAGCCGCACGCCGGCGTGGATGGTGAAATAGTCGACGCCTTGCTCGGCCTGTTCGATCAGCGTGTCGCGGTAGACCTCCCAGGTCAGATCCTCGGCAATGCCGCCGACCTTTTCGAGCGCCTGGTAGAGCGGCACCGTGCCGATCGGCACCGGCGCGTTGCGCACGATCCAGTCGCGGATGTTGTGGATGTTGCGGCCGGTCGACAGGTCCATCACCGTATCGGCGCCCCAGCGGATCGCCCACACCATCTTTTCGACCTCTTCCGCCATCGACGATGTGACGGCGGAGTTGCCGATATTGGCGTTGATCTTGACCAGGAAATTGCGGCCGATGATCATTGGCTCGCTCTCGGGATGGTTGATGTTGGCGGGGATGATCGCCCGTCCGCGCGCCACCTCGTCACGCACGAATTCGGGCGTGACGAAATCGGGCAGCGTCGCGCCGAAAGCCTCGCCGTCGCGCTCAAGCTTGCCGCGCAGGATCTCGCGACCAAGGTTCTCGCGGATGGCGACGAACTCCATTTCGGGTGTGATGATGCCGGCGCGCGCGTAGGCAAGCTGCGTCACCGCCTTGCCTGCTTTGGCCCTGAGCGGTCGGTGGCGGATGGGAAATTCTGGCGTCAGGCGTTCGCCCGTCGCGAATCCGTTGTCCTCCGGCCGGACATGGCGGCCGTCGCAGACCTCGACATCGCCGCGCGCCAAGATCCATTCGTGGCGAAGCCGGGCCAGGCCTTTTTCGATGCTGGTTTCGACAGCCGGATCGGTATAGGGGCCCGACGGATCGTAGACGGTGACGGGCGGTTCGCCGGCTGTCGGATGGACGGAGATTTCGCGCATCGGCGCCCTGATCTGCGGGTGGATGGCACCGGGCTTGTGGATCTTACGCGAAGCAGGCAGCGGCCCCGTTGAGACGGCTGGGGTGAGGGCATTCATCTTGAGGCTCCTTTGCTCATGCATTGGAGACCCAGTTCTGTGCCGGAAGGATGAAAAGACGCTTCTGTCGACCTGCCGAAACAGGACCTCGGGCGTGAACTCCCGCAGAGCGCTTGCACCGTCCCTACGCCAGTATGAACTGGATCAGGTTCAACGGGTCACTGCGCCGCGAAAGCCAGCAGTATCTCAGCCCCTTGCCGGGACTCCCCTGGTGAATGCCTCAAGTTGAACGGGCCGGCGTTGTCTTGTCAAGCGCATGTTCGTCCTGCGGCGGCGGTGGGCGGCATTCAAATTGGGCCCAAATTGGGCCGACGGCCTCGCCATGGGTCGCGGAGAAGTTCCGCGGGAGACAAGGCAGGTGTGGCCAAAGCTGCATTTGCCTCGTCAAACTTGATGTGACATTGACGTAGACGGAACTGCTGCGTTTCAAGGATCTTAAGCCGTCAATGCCTGATCGGAACAGAACTGGTGGGCCGCCCGAACGCCCCACAAACATCGTGCTCTCGATCACCTCTTATTGTCGCCGGAAAAGGGGTGATCGACCATTCGATCAAGTCGACCGCTCGCTGAAGGGCGCCCTCGGTTTCAGCACGGCTGGGCGAAGTGGCAATGACATGTCCAATCCAGTCTCGGAAATCCCCCTTCCTGACGATCGGTGTCTTGGGTTCAACATTCAATTTGACCTCGGCCACACCTGATATAGCAGCTGCCTGAGTGTCGCCACCAATCCAGTCGAGGGTGCCATCTTGATCAGGAAGCAGGAATCGCGCGGCCGCAGTATGCGAATGCTTTTTGCGCAGATCCCATTCCTCGCCAATGACAAGCTTGATGTGCTCGGTGACGAGGTCGACACCGTAAGCTAACTGGACCAGTTGAGGGTCGGGCGCGCCACTAAGACGCGGATTGACTTCAATGACAACTGGATCGCGTTTCGTGCACCGGAGTTCAATGTTAGTTGGCCCCCAGCCAAGGCCGAGAGCCCGCAAACAGCTCAGCGAAACATCGGCGATGCGCTCACGCTCCTGATCGGTTAGCAGGGCCGGATACGTCACCTCACGTATGACGAAATGGGGGAGGGGACCAAAGTCATTGGCGCAAATCGCAACGACCTCATTCCCCATAACATTAATGCTATAGAACGGGCCCTGTGCGAATTCTTCGACGAGTATTTTCGGTGTAGACCGCCATATGTGCTTTCCGCCCAATAGATGGGTCGTATGTTCGGCTACGTCTTCGAGGCTGCGGCACAATCGGACACCCATGCTGCCGCTGCCTACTGCCGGCTTAAGAATCACGGGCAGGCCGATCTCTGCAGCCGAGCTTTCTACCTCCGCCGCATTCGCTGCCAACCGATAGGCCGGTATTGGAACGCCGGCCTGCGCGAGGAGTTGGCGTTGCTTGAATTTGTCGCAGCTTCGTTCAATCGATTCAGGGTTCGGTCCCGGTAGATCGAAATGCCGGCAAAGCTTGCCAACTGTCGCATAGATCGATTCATGGTCCCCGGCAAAGCCAGTAATGCCAGCAATGTCGTGGGTAGCACGCAGCCGCGAACTTTCGCGGACCAACGCTTCGAGATTGCCAGTGTCGACACGGATTGCCTCAACGTTTTCCGCCGAAAGATAGTCGTACCGAGGTGGATCAGCCGTCAGAGTAATTGGATGAAGACCAAGACACTGAGCCGCTTGGACGTATAGCTGACCAGTACCCCTATGGCCTTCGACCAATATGAGCGCTCTTCTTCTTACCATTGCTGTTAATCCCGATGTTGCGTGCTGGCGGCGGTCCGAGGGTACCGGTGTCACTTTTGTGGCCGTGCCGGACCTCAGACTCGGGGTGCCGTACCATTGTCAACGACTGACGGTTGTAAAAATCTTGTAAATTGATTTGAAGGATCTGTTGCAGCGTTTTTGATTAGGGCGGCGTCGGAGGCTTGCTCCGTTCAAACCAGGTTAGCTGGGGTTGGTGTGTGATCCCGTGGGCCTGGGCGTGACCTACCCCTCGGGTAGGGCACGCCAAGCCACATCAAACTCGCAGCACAAGAACATGCGCTCTGGTCATACCGGCTCATGGTGAGCCCTGAATCTGGAACCGGCCCGATGTGTAAGCAGCGAGTCGTCAAACGGCCCCATTCAATCATGGAGTCACATCATTTAAGATCGCGAAAGCTGTCATTGCGGGTTACGGAACTGCTTTCCGATGACATTCGAAGATGCGATCGGGCGTCAGAACCGGATCGCTGACCGCCGCTTCCACCTCGGCGAGCCCGGCTGATATAATCAGGTCTGAGGCTGCGCGCCCTGTCGTTCCCAGCATTTACATTAGGCAGCCTTGCCAAGATTGTCCCGCAGCAGAACCTGCCTGAGCGCATCGACGAACGTCCGAATATCTGTCGTACTATGGGCAGGCGTAACCGTCACCCTGAACCGCTCGGTTCCCACCGGAACACTCGGCGCCAGAATTGGCTGAACGTATATTCCATGCTGATCCAGAAGCTGGCGGGACGCTTCCTTGCAACGGAATGGATCACCAATAGGCACAGGAATGATGTGGCTTCGGGTCGGCATGACGGGGATGCCCGCCTCTTTCAGCAATCCGATTAAAAGTTTCGTTTTCCGGTGCAGATCAATTCGTTCTGAATCTGAATCGCGAAGATGGCGCAGCGCTGCCAGCGCACCAGCCGCTAGCGCTGGCGCAAGCGCCGTGGTGAAAATGAAACCGATCGAGAAGCTTCGTATGCTGTCAACAATGGAGGCAGGTCCGGTCACATAACCCCCCATCGAGCCGAACGCCTTACCTAGCGTCCCTTCGATGATGGTTGGACGATCCATGATGCCAAGTTCCGCGGCAATGCCGGCGCCTTTCGGACCGTACATTCCCGATGCATGAACTTCATCCAGAAACGTCATTGCGCCAAATTCGTCCGCCATGTCACAGATATCTTTGATCGGTGAAATGTCACCGTCCATTGAATATACCGATTCAAAAACAATGATCTTGGGTCTTGCAGGATTTACGCTGCGCAGAAGCTCCCGCAAATGCGCAACGTCGTTATGCTGGAAGACGCGCTTTTCGGCCCGGCTGTTGCGGCATCCTCTAATAATTGAAGCGTGGTTGTGCGCGTCAGAAAATATAATTGTGTCCGGCATCAAAGATGCCAATGTACTCAATGATGAATCGTTTGAGCTGAAGCCGGAAACAAAAATCAATCCTGCTTCCTTGTTGTGGAAAGCTGCAAGCTCCCGCTCGAGCAACACGTGATAATGGTTGGTGCCACCAATGTTGCGGGATCCTCCCGATCCTGCGCCGTTGGCATCGATGGCGCGCTTCATTGCCGATAGCACTTTGGGGTGCTGCCCCATACCGAGATAATCATTAGTGCACCAAATGGTTATCTCTTTTTTCGGCCGTCGGGCCTATTGAGCCAGGCCTTTGGGAAGTTGCCAGACTGACGCTCCAGATCGGCAAATTCACGATACCCGCCACGGCCTTTGAGTTGCTCGATTCTTCCGGCGAAATACTGCACATAATCCAAATCAATCTCCTGTTGGGAAGCCGTTTTTCGGCGCGCTCAGTGCTGCTTCACAGCGCACCTGCGCCGGCCCATCGCGTCGCATCCCTCGACAAGCACCAGCAAGATTGGATTTCGACTACGCGCTTGATCTTGCGGGGGTTTCGGCCGCTCCAGCTAATTCGGGTAACGCGCCCCAAAGTGCAAGTGAAGAGAATGTTAAATCTATTTGTTACTGAAATGTCTGAAATTGCATGAGTGTCGCAAGCGATTTCATAATTCTGGCCAGTCGTCGTTCGATTCCTGTCGCGGCCTTGTCAGAGCTGCGCTCGGCGGGCTTTCGGGCCCGAGAGCCGCAATGCGCGAGGGCCGCGTCTTGTCGCGCAACAGCCCTTGAAGCCCTTCGGCGGCGAAACGCTCTGCAAACGCCATACGCAGCTTTTGGACGTGCTGGCCTGCCGGATCATCTTGACGGTGCCGACGTCATCGTCGGTCCAGCCGGTTCGGAGTCGCCTCAGAATCGGAAATTTCTGCCCATCAGA
Source organism: Mesorhizobium sp. M0029 (assembly GCF_040323735.1). Lineage (NCBI taxonomy): Bacteria > Pseudomonadati > Pseudomonadota > Alphaproteobacteria > Hyphomicrobiales > Phyllobacteriaceae > Mesorhizobium > Mesorhizobium sp. M0029. The sequence continues at coordinate 37,003 of NZ_JAMYVF010000022.1, read as the reverse complement.
CTGGAAATTGACATGTAAGCTTCCCGGCTCCTTCAGATGTCATCATCTCTCGCACACCAACTCATGCCACGCAGATGAGATCGCGCCTTTTTCTGTCGTCACATTCCATTGTCAGAATCGGAAAAGAAGGGTCTCCTTGTTTTTATATGAAACAAAATTTCACAAATAATTATGAAAACGGACATGTTTGCTGCAGACAATTAACGTGCACGTACTTGTCTGCCGCTGCATAACGAAATATAGGCAGCGATTATAACTTATAAACGTAGTGAAACGCGTAAATCGACATTTCCATAGAGCTGCAGCAGAGGCGAGGGGAGTCCCATGGGCCCTATGAAGATGCAGCCCGAGGAGATGGGCAGCCTGTCCGCGCGGATTTACAGCAAGGTGCGGGATGGCTTGATCATCGGCAATTTCGCGCCGGGCGATCGTCTCCTTATGCAGGATCTTGCCGGGCAGCTCGGAACCAGCATTACGCCGGTGCGCGAAGCCTGTCTGCGGCTCGTCAGCGAGCAGGCGCTCGAGTTGCGCTCCGGCAGGTTCGCCGCGGTGCCAGACCTCAGCCGCGCCCGCTACATTCAGATCAAGCTGATCCGCGTGGCACTTGAAGGGCTTGCGGCAGAACACGCTGCCGACCATTTTGCCCCCGCCGATCTCGAACAGCTTGAGACCTTCCGCGCCTCATTTGTAGAGAGCCATAAGGCCGGTAATATCAAGGAAGCGCGATCCTCCAATCGCGCTTTCCACTTCGGCGTCTACCGCCTGTCGCGTATGCCGATGCTGATCGGACAGATCGAAAGCATGTGGGCCTCGATGGGTCCAATCCTTAACGTTTACGATCGGGAAATTCCGCGCGGGTACACCGGCGCGGAAGAACATGACCATCTCATCGAGGCCTTGAGGACTGGCGACAGGAAGAGGGCCCGCGAGGCGATCGAGAACGACATCCAGCGAGGCTCACATGGTTTTCTGCGCTATTTCGACGAGCGCGGCTCCGGCTGAGCTGAATTGCCCTAAGCACCATCGATCTGCGCGACGCGCGGTGTGCGCAGGCCGGCTGTTTCCCCGCCGTCTACAGTCACCACCGTGCCGTTGACATAGCTCGATTGATTCGAAAGTAACCAAGCGACCACATCAGCGATCTCTTCAGGGGCACCGAAGCGGTTGGCAGGGATCCGCAGTTCGAGCTGCTTCTTGCGCAGTGCATCGCTTATGATGTTGCCCATCATGCGTGTTTCGATCTGGCCGGGGCAGACAGCGTTGAAGCGGATCTCCTCGCCGAACTCCAGCGCGAGGGCCTGCGTCAGCCCGATGACCGCGGCCTTTGAGGCGCAGTAGGCAGCGAGCCCTTCTTCGCCCGTCTTTCCGGCGATGCTGGCCATGTTGACGACTGAACCCCTCCCGAGCCGCAAGCCGTCCAGCGCATGACGGATGAAGAAAAAGACGCTGCGTGCATTAACCGCAAGGACCTCATCCCAATCGTCCTGGGTGGCGGTGGCGAAGGCAATGCGCTTCGACATGCCGGCATTGTTCACGAGCCCCGCGAGCCGGCCGTTGCCAAGTTCAAGCGCACGGTCGACGACACGGCGGCAATCGTCTTCACGGATAATGTCACCGGCAACGAACGTGACACCGTGATTGGCGCGTTCGAGCGCCGCGCCCGCTTCTGCATCTCGGCCGGTCGCCACCACTCTGGAACCGGCAGACGCAAGTTTCTCCACGCAGGCCCGCCCAATCCCGTGCGTGGCGCCTGTTACGATGATCATTCCAATTCACTCCATTACGTATTTGGCAACCGCACAGTTTGGGGGGCTCGCTTTTGGGCCAATCCCCGCCCCATCAAATCATGACGAACAACGTTGTCGTCACCTAGGATCAGTGGATCAATTGTGACGCAGGTTAAAGCCGGTGGACTGGCCCAAGCGCCGGGCCGTCGGCCCAACGGCTGGATTGGCGATACTGCGCATGTGGCCATGTCTTTCCTCGCGTGATGGGGTGTTCCCTAGAAGCGGAGCGATATGCGGGTGTGACGACCGATAAGGCGGACCGGCTATTCCGATAGGGACATGCATACTGTCGCATGACCGACTCGTCATCCCCGCAAGGCCAGTAATGCCAGAAGTGCTGCACAATACGCCAAGAACGCACACCGACCAATCAGTGTTTCGACTGTTCGCCGTACACGGGATCGGCCTCTCAGCTGGCAAAACCATGTCGCAATGGCTGGACGTGCATCGCGATTTGCGAGCCTGGTGACGCGGGACTTGCGCCGGCACGCCATCAAGGGAACCGGCCGCGACGGCTTGCCGGCGGAGGCTGTGCTGCCCTGCCCCTGCTCAAGCAGCACCACCCACTAAGCATCGGGAACCCGCGTTCCATTTAGAAGCCTCCACGTTGCGGGCCTTTGCCCGGCTGCCGGGAGAATGAAGTCGCAAGACAACACCCGCAATCCGGGCGCCGACCTCTAGGAAGAACTCAGGCTGGCAAGCGCCAGACGAGAGAAGTTGGAAAGCGGCACGGTCGTGCGCGGGGAACCGTCATTTCAACAATCATCCGACCGCAGCGTGTTATGGCACGCTGCGGTGCGGTTCAGCGCGGCTGTTGCAGCACGCGAATGCACTGGGCACATCTCCTCCCTAAAGACACTATGACGATTTGGTCGATAGCGAAGTGCGGCTGCTGACCAATGGCTCTGTATTCGAAGGCCACGCTGATCGCTTTGACTTATTCGCCGGCGCTTGATGTCAGGCAACTCGATCGACAAGCCGCATACCGGTCGGTCGCGAGGAAGCCCACATCGCCGCGGCCAGTTGCATGGCTGCTGTCTCCGACCTCGTCTTTCGTCAAATGGATTGTGATCCCGGTCGAGGCAGCGAAACCGCGATTGAAGACACTTTCCCGGCTGAGCACCGGCTAATGAAAAACCCTATTGACTTATAACTTATAAGTAGTACGGTAGCGCTGTGAAAATGAACAACGGCGCGGATGGCCCTGAAGGCGAACTCGCCTAGACGGTACTACGATCCGCCAGCAAGCCTCTGCTCCCAAGGCAGACCGCGGAGCCGGCGAAATCGCCGGCTCCGGACCCGGGAACACACGAAAATGGGGAATCACATGACCAAGAATCACGCTTTCCGATCCATCCTCGCGGCGGCTTTCGTCACCGGCGTGGCCGTCCTGCCCAACGCCGCCCAGGCCAAGGATTGGTGGCCCTTCAAGATCAACGCGGCCAAAGGCGGCGATCTGAAAAAAGTCGAGGCACTCGACTATGTGCCGCTGGAAAAGGCCGAGAAGCCTTGGAACCTGTGCGTCTTGTTTCCGCACCTCAAGGACAGCTACTGGGTCTCGGTCGACTATGGTATCGTTGAGGAAGCAAAGCGCCTGGGTGTCAAAGTGACGGTCCTGCAGGCTGGCGGCTATGACGCGCTGCCCAAGCAGCTGTCGCAATACGACGATTGCGTCGCATCCGGTGCCCAGAGTATCCTCGTCGCCGCCATCTCGGAAGCCGGTCTGGCGGCCAAGCTGAAGGAGGGCGACGCCAAGGGCCTTGTCCAGATCGCCGTCGCCAATCCCATTCTGGAAACTCCGATCACCGCGCGCATCACTCCCGATACCTACCAGAAGGGTTTTCAGGAGGGTGAGTACCTCAAGAAGTATCTCGGCGACAAAAAGACGACCGCGATCGGCCTGCCGGGTCCGCAGGGATCGGGTTGGGCGGAGAGCTATATGGCGGGCTTTCGCGACAGCATCAAAACCGGCAACATCAAGCTCGCGGCCGAGCTCTATGGTGAGCCCGGCGTTCCGCAAAGCCTGCGCCTCATCGAGGACGCCCTGCAGACCTATCCCGATCTCAATGTCATCTGGGGCGGGGCTGCTGCGGCGGAAGCGGCCGTCAGCGCCGTCGCCGACGCTGGCCGCGACGATGTCGTGATCATGTCGTCTTACGAGAACCAGACGATGCTGAAGCTGGTCAAGGAAGGCAAGGTGCTTGGCTTTGCCGCCGAGTATCCGGTGATGATGGGCCGCATCAGCGTCGACCTCGCGGTGCGCGCCTTGGAAAAGAAGGACTATGAGAAGGTTCTGCTGGTCGCGCCGGGTATCGTGACCAAGGACAACGTCGACAAAATCGACCCGACGCAGATTTTCGCGCCCGATGGGTGGAAGCCTGAATTTTCGGTACAATAGCCACATCTTCGATGGGCGGTAGACCTCGGCCTTGGCCTGCCGCCCGTTTTGCTTCGAGTTCGGTGGTGTCAGCGATGCTTGAACTTACGCGTATGACGAAGCGTTTCGGGGGTGTGGTGGCGCTTGACGGCGTCGACTTCTCGCTGTTGAGCGGTGAGGTCCATGCCCTTCTCGGTGAAAACGGCGCCGGCAAGTCGACGCTCATCAACCTGATAGCGGGAACGTATGGCTGGACCGAAGGCTCGTGCCGTATCGACGGCCAAACCGTTTCCGCGCTGACCCCACAGAAATCCCGCGATGCCGGCGTCGCGGCAGTGTTCCAGGAATTTAGTCTCGTCCCCGACCTCACGGTCGAGGAGAACCTGTTTCTTGGACGCGAGTTGAAAGGGCGGCTTTTCCTGAACCGGCGCGCGATGCGCGCCCGCGCCGAGGAACGCTTCCGCGAAATTGGCTTTCACGTCGAGCTGGACAGCAAGATCGAAACGCTGACCCGGGCGCAAAAGCAGATGGTCGAGATTGCCAAAGGCATGCTTTCGGATGCCAAGATACTCATCCTGGACGAACCGACCGCGTCGCTCACCGACGGTGAAGCGGAAAAACTTTTCGCCGCCATCGCGGGTCTCAAGGCCCGGGGCGTCGGCATTATCTATGTGTCGCACCGCATGGCCGAGATCCGTCGGCTCGCGGATCGTGTCACGGTGCTGCGAGGAGGGCGTAAGATCGATACCGTGGCCATCGCCGCGGCATCCGATGCTGCGCTCATTGAGATGATGGTCGGCCAGCCGGTCGAGCGAATCTACCCGTCAATCAGCCAGCGCCCCGCCGAGGTCGTGCTGGCGACCAGAGGGCTGCGTGTCTCCGGTAGCGTGTCAGATGCCTCCATCACGGTCAGGGCTGGAGAAATCGTCGGCCTGGCGGGCCTGGTTGGCTGCGGTCGTAGCGAACTTTGCCGGGCCGTGTTCGGCCTGGAGCGGGTGACGTCCGGTGAGATCGAACTCCATGGCGCGGTGGTAAGAGCGCCAGTCCCGCACGGCATGTTGCGTGCTGGACTTTGTTACTATCCAGCTGATCGCGGCGCCGAGGGACTGGCGCTTGGCCGTCCGGGCCGCGAGAACGTGACCATGGCCGCGCTTGACGACCCGAGACTGTCCCACGCCGGACTGCTCAAGTCATGGCGCGAGCGCCGGGCGATAGCCGGGCCGCTGAAGACACTGGGTTTGCGACCTATGGCGCCGGAACGCGCGGCGTCGTCGTTTTCGGGAGGAAACCAGCAGAAACTCGTGCTGGCGCGCGGTCTGATGCGCCCAGTCTCGGTCCATATTTTCGATGAACCGACGGTTGGCATCGACGTCGGCGCCAAAAGCGAGGTCTACCGGCTTATGAAAAGCCTGGTGGAGAATGGCGCGGCCATTCTGCTGTCATCGTCCGAACTGCCGGAGCTCGTTCACCTGGCCAACCGCGTCTACGTCATGCGTGAAGGGCGCATAGTCGCCGAACTCAAAGCCGACGGCATCACCGAAGCCTCCGTGCTGCGTCACTATTTCGACGCCCAAACCGGCGCCACGGAGGCAGCATGAGCCCTGACATGCTGCGGCGCCGTTTTCTGGAAACAGGCGGGATCGTCATCCTGCTTCTGGTCGCGGTCGCGGCGGCGGCCGCGATCATCGAACCGCGTTTTCTGAACCGCCTGAACATCCTCAACGTCCTGCGCAATTTCTCCTTCCTGGCGGTTCCGGCGATCGGCCAGATGATCGTCATGACCACCGGTGGTTTTGATCTGTCGGTCGGCGCCACGATGGCGTTGGCGTCCGTGGTCACGGCCGCGGCGATGGCCGCGATGCCCGACGCGGATGGGCTCCAGCTGCTGGTACCGGTGGCGCTGGCCTTGGCCAGCGGCGCCTGTGTTGGCCTGGTAAACGGAACGCTGGTGGCGCGGCTTTCCCTATCACCTTTCATGGTGACGTTGGCATCGTTGTCGATCGTCGCGGGAATTACGCTCTATTACACGCAGGGTATCCCGATCTATGGCGTTTCCGACGCCTTCGTCGATGCCATCGGGCGAGGGCAGGTGCTTGGCCTGCCGCCGGTCTTGCTGCTGGCGATCGTGGTGATCGCCATCGCCATCATTCTGCAGCGTCGGACCGCGCTCGGGCGCCACTTCTACGCCGTCGGCGGCAATGTCGGCGCCGCCCGGCTGTCGGGAGTGCGCACACACCGTGTGCTGATAACCGCCTATGTGCTCTCCGGTTTTCTGGCCGCGCTCACCGGTGTGCTGATCACCGCTCGCATCGGTTCTGGCCAGTCGACGATCGGCGGGACGCTGGGACTGGAGACGATCGCAGCGGCGGTGATCGGCGGCGTTTCATTGCGCGGTGGCTCAGGCCGCGCCGAGAACGTCGCCATGGCGGCGCTGTGCCTCTCAATCATCGCCAATGCGATGAACCTCACGCAGATCGACAGCAAATTCCAGACGCTGGTTCTCGGTTCCGTGCTCATCGGCGCACTGGCTTTCGACCGAATTGTTCAGGGGAGGCGGGCCAATGTCTGATCGTCCAGACATGGCGGCTCCGGTTGTTCTTGACCGCGCTCGCCCGGACATCCGCCAGTTCGCGGCGCAGGCCAAGCTGCCGGGGCTCGTATTCCTGGCCCTGCTAGTTCTCGGTCTGCTCGACCCGCGCATCGTTTCAAGCGGCAATCTCTGGAACATCGCGATCCAGACCAGCTATCTCGCACTCTTCGCCATGGCGCAGACCATGGTGCTGCTGACGCGCGGCTTCGACCTGTCGCTTGGTTTTACTGTCTCGCTCGTCAGCGTCATATCGGCGATGGTGATGACCGGAACCGGCGATATGCCCATCCTGTGGGGAATCGCCGCCGGCCTCGGCGTCGGGCTGCTGATCGGCGGGCTGAACGGCTTCCTCATCGCCGGTATCGGCATCAATCCACTCGTGACGACGCTCGGCATGGCCAACATTGTCATGGCGCTGGCGGCAACCGTCAGCGGCGGCTTTCCCGTGCCGGGCATTCCCGAAGCCTTCACGGAGGCCTTGGCGGAGGGACGGGTGATCGGCATTCCGGTGCCCATCGTGTTCGCCGCGCTGTGTTTCGCACTGCTGTTCCTGGTCCTGCGCTTCACCGTGTTCGGCCGCGGCCTGTATCTCATCGGTGCCAACCCGCGCGCGGCGAAGGCGGCGGGCGTTCGCACCGGACGTGTCGTTGCGATCGACTACGTGGTCTGCTCGCTGCTGGCCGCGATTGGCGCCATGCTGCTCACCGCGCGCACCGGGTCGGGCGAGCCCAACCTTGGCGGCAACCTGACCCTGGAATCGATAGCGGCGGCGGTGGTCGGTGGCGTGCGGCTGACCGGCGGCGAGGGAGGCGTCACGGCGGCTCTGCTCGGTGCCCTGTTCATCACGGTCATTTCCAACGCCATGAATCTCATGCAGGTCGACGGCTATCTGCAGCAGGTTCTTTTGGGCCTCATCATTCTGGCCAGCCTGATACTGGGCCGCGATCACAAGAAACGCTAACAGCTTCGGACCTTAAATGGCTTATCAAGTCTGCATCGATATCGGCGGAACCTTCACCGATTGCCTGGTTTCCGAGCCCGGTGGGAAAATCTCGATCTTCAAATCGCCCACCACGCCCGGCGAATTCGAGAAGGGATTCATCAACGTGCTGCACGTGGCGGCGGCCGGATACGGGCTCGATCCCGCGACGTTCATGACCAAGATCGACTTGATCGTACACGGCTCGACCGTCTCGACCAACGCGCTGGTCGAGCGCAAGACCGTCAAGGTCGGATTGATCCTCAACGAAGGACATCAGGACATCCTCGTCCTGCGCGAGGGGCCGCGCAAGGGCGCCTTCCAGTGGCGGCTCGACTATCCCGAGCCCTATGTCCCGCGCCACCTGACGAAGACGGCGCGGGGCCGCGTCGATGCGCGCGGGCGGGAGCTCACGCCTCTGTCGAGATCCGATGTCGAGGCGGCGATAGCCGACTTCCGGCGCTATGGGGTCGAAGCGATAGCGGTCGGTCTGCTTTGGTCGGTCGTCAATCCCATCCATGAAACAACGGTGCGCGATATCATCGCGCAGGCATGGCCGGAGATCCCGGTCACGCTTAGCCATGAAGTCAATCCGATGTCGCGCGAGTACAAGCGCATCATCGCGGCCGCTATCGACGCGTCGATCAATCCGATCGTGCGCACCTACATCGAGGACTTGCGGCAAGCACTTTCGCAGGCGGGTTTCCAGGGCGAGCTGCTGCTCGCCAACTGCGTCGGTGGAATGATGCCTCCCGCCGAGATGCTGCGGCGGCCAATCTACAGCGTCATGTCGGGGCCGACGCTGGCGCCGATGGCCGCGCTGGCGCTGAGCGACGAAGCCAACGTCATCGTCGGTGACATGGGCGGCACCACCTTCGACGTCTCGGCTTTGCGTGACCACCAGATCATCGTCACCCCGGACAGCATGATCCACGACGACTCGCTGGGGATCGCGAAAGTCGATGTGAGATCGGTTGGCGCCGGCGGCGGGTCGATTGCCTGGGTCGACGATGGCGGCCTGCTTCGTGTCGGGCCGCAAAGCGCTGGCGCGCGGCCGGGGCCGGCATGCTACGGAGCGGGCGGCACCGCGCCGACGGTCACCGACGCCAATGTCGTGCTCGGCATCATTGACCCGGATTATTTTCTCGGCGGCCGGATCAAGATCAGCCGCGATCTGGCCGAGAAAGCGGTCGCGAGCATCGCGACGCGGCTCGGCATCCCGCTGCTCGACGCGGCTTACGCCATCCAGACCACCAGCAACCACAACATGGTCGGGGCCATCGAGGAAATCACCATTCGCGAGGGCATAAACCCACGCGACAGTTTCTTTGTCTGCGGCGGCGGCGCGACCGCCATCCACATCGCCGAGATGGCCGACATATTGGGCTTGAAACGCTACATGATCCCGCGCTTCATGGCCGGGCTGAGCGCGTTCGGCGGGTTGATCTCTGATATCACGCGCGAGGAAAGCGCGGTTTTCCTGACCTCGACCCGGCGCTTCGACGCCGCCGGCGTCTCCGACATCCTGGCGCGGTTGAAGGTGTCGGGCGAAGCATTCCTCGAACAGGCCGGCGTTGAGCCCGAGCTGCGGCGTTTCGAGTTCTCCTTTCTTGGTCGCTACGAGTACCAGTCCTGGGAGATCGAGGTCCATTTCGAGGCCAATGAGGCGCGCCTCGAAGCGGAAAAACTCCCAAGTCTCGTCGAAGCGTTTCATCAGATGCACGAACGCATCTATTCGATCAGATCCGACCGCGACATTGTCGAATTCACCAACTGGAAGCTGCGCGCGGTGGGCAAGCGGGCCAATCAGGATGCTTGGAAGGATTTCAGGCTGGCCGACCAGGCGACGGCGCCGGTCGCCAAGACCCATCGGTCAGCTTATTTGCACGAAACCCGGGGGACGAGCTCTCTGCCTGTTTACGACATGGACCAGCTGGGCGCGGGGGCGGCGCTTGATGGGCCATGCCTGGTTGAGGCGACGACGTTCACCGCCTTCCTGAAGGACGGACATCGCGGGCGCGTGGACCCGCAAGGCAACATTGTCGTGACAGTCGATTGAGACTCAAACCTTCCCGAACAAGGCATCGTAAAATGAATTCACCTGTCATTCGCCTGGAGACGCCAACGCGCCGCGTCGATCCGTTCCTGATGTCGGTTCTCAAAAGCCGGTTCGAGGCGGTGGTGCGGGAAATGACGCTGGTCGTGATGCGGGCCAGCCGCTCAGCGGTGATCAAGAACGCCCGCGACCTGAGCTGTGCGATCCTGACCTATGATCACCGCCTCGTTTCCACCGAGGACGCGCTGCCGATCCACGTCATGTCGATGGATCTGGCGACCCGTCCGATAACGGAGTTGTTCGACGATATCGCCGACGGCGACATCTTCCTCAACAACTGCCCATACACTGGCGGCACCCATCATGCCGACCTGATCATGGCGATGCCGATCTTTTTCGACGGCAAGCCGCTGTTCTGGGCCGTGGCGCTTTCCCATCACGCCGATACTGGCGCGCCGACACCTTCGACCTATCTGCCATTTGCCAAGAACGTTTATGAGGAAGGGATCCACTTTCCCTGCGTGCGTGTGGTCGAACAGCACCGGGAGAAGCAGGACATCCTGCGCATCGGCATGATGCGCAACCGTGTTCCAGACATCTGGCTGGGCGACGTGCGAGCCCAGATCGGCGCCTGCAGGACCGGTCGACGCCGTCTCTTGGAACTGCTTGAAAAATACGGCCGCGACACGCTGCTGGATTTCGTCGAGGACTGGTTCGACTACGGTGCGCGTCGCGCCATGGCCGAGATCGCCAAATTGCCGAAGGGCAAGTTCTCCTACGAGGTCCGCCATGACCCGGTCCCCGGCGTGGCGGAGGAGGGCATCCCGGTCCGGATCACCATCGATGTCGACCCTGAAGCCGGCGAGATCACGGTCGACGTGCGTGACAACATGGATAACGTCCCTGGCGGTCTCAACCTGTCGGAAAACACCTGCACGGGCTCGTGCCGCATTGGCGTCTTCAACAATCTCGACGACGGCATCCCGCACAACGAGGGCGCCAAGAGCCGGATCAAGGTGTTGATGCGGGAGGGAAGCGTGGTTGGCAAGCCCCGCTACCCAGTAGGCACCTCGGTGGCGACCACCAATGTCAACGACCGGTTGATCATCGCCGGCAATTGCGTGTTCTCGACGATGGGAGAACCCTATGGCCAGGCCGAGAGCGGCTCGCACCTGCCGGCGGGGATCGGGGTGATTTCGGGCAAGGATCCGTTCAAGGACGGGCAGCCCTACGTCAACCAGGTCTTCATTGGCTACGCCGGCGGCGGCGCGCGTCACGGCTATGACGGCTGGTTGACATATTGCGGGCCGGCGAATGGCGGCCTGATCGCGCTGGATTCCGTGGAAGTGGACGAATCCATGTATCCCATCATCATTGAATCGCGCGGCGTGGTGGCGGATACCCAAGGCATTGGCGAGTTCGAGGGCGCTCCCGCGGTGGGCGGTGTCTTCTATCCCGTCGACCACGAGATGACACTGGTCTACTCGGCCGATGGCACAACCTTTCCGCCGCGTGGCGTGCTGGGCGGCGGTGACGCCAAAGCAAGTCGCAGTGCCAAGCGCGGCACGGATGGCAAGCTGGTGGAATTGCCGGCCTTCCATGAGGAGGCGTGCCGCGCCGGCGAGCGCATCGAGTTCGTTGCCTGTGGCGGCGGCGGCTACGGCGACCCGACCAAGCGCGATGTCCGCCGTGTCGCGGCCAGCGTTGGCCGCGGCTGGCTAACAAGCGAAGCGGCTCGCAAGTCCTACAAGGTTGCCCTGGTGCTGGACGCCGAGCAGGGCGTCTGGGCCGTCGACCAGGATGCCACCGCGCGCCTTCGGGCGGCCTGAGCCAGCGCGAAGAGAGGTCGCCAGCAAATGACCGGCGGCTTCGATCACGCCCGCTTGGCGGCCGCGTCCTGCTCGTCGAAATACCGCAACAGGTTCATGCCACCGCGCACGATGTCGCGTTCGATCGCCTTACGCGCCACCTTCTTGTTGCGGGTCCGGAACGCTTCGATCAGCGTCTCGTGCTCCTCCGCGCCGATGTAATCGTTCTCGGCCTGCAGATAATACACGTTAAGGATAGGGCCCATCGAGACCCACAGGCTTTCGATCTGCGCGATCAGCATATCCATCTTGGACAGGCGGTAGACGCCGAAGTGGAATTCACGATTGGCGCGACGGGCGCGGTCAGCATCGCCGGACGTTTCGCCGGCCACGAAATCGCGATGGATCTCGACCAGTTTTGCAATGTCCTTCTCCGAAACATGCTCAACGGCGAGTTCGGCCGCTAGTCCCTCGAGCGCGATGCGAATGAGCCGGACCTGCCAGTAACGCGACCGGGTCAGCTCTGGAACGGTGATGAACCGCCCTGACCGCAGTTCCAGCGCCTGCTCGCTGACGAGCCTGAAACAGGCCTCGCGCACAGGCGTGACGCTGGTGCCCAGCCGTTGCGCCAGATCCTGCATCAACAGTCTTTCGCCGGGCCGGAAATTGCCGGCGATCAGGGCTTCGCGCAGCGAGATATAAGTTCTCGCCGACAGACTGCCTTGCTCGATTGGCTGCATCGTGCTCATGGTCCACCGCTGCAATCTTGGCCGCACCGAATCGACAACGGATAGTGCGAGACGCTCTTATATCCTATAAGTCCGTTGCGAAACATGGCTAGGAGCTGGCGGGTTTCCCAGCGGAGAGCTTGCGCAGGATTGTCTCGATGATATCCAGCGATTTCTCGACTGTCGCCCGGTCATGGCTCCCTGACAGGTAGAGACGCTTGAGCGGAAGCGGCTGGCCGATCAGCCGGTTCGCCACCATCTCTCTGCGGAACGCAAGATCGAAAACATCGTCGTTGCCCAGCAAGTCCTGGTAGTCGCGGTAAGGACCGCTGAGGAAATAGATCAGCCAGACCGAGCCAAACCCGGCGCTCTGCGCGGGCAGGCCGAGGCGATCGATAATGCCATCCAGCTGCGTGCGCATGAAAGCGCCGAGGGCAAACAGGCGGTCGTAGAAGCCTGGTTTCGACAGCTCCTCGATCGTCGCCTGCATGGCGGCGAGCGTCGACGGCGTGCCGTTGAAAGTACCGCCCATGAACACGGATCCTTCCCCGGTCCGGCCGACGAGCGCCATGAGATCGCGACGACCGGCCACCACGCCAACGGGATAGCCTGAGGAGGCCGCCTTGCCGAAGGTCGCGAGATCAGGCGTGACGTCGGCGATCGACTGATAGCCGCCGAGCGCGTGGCGAAAGCCGGTGATGACCTCGTCGAAGATCAGCACGACACCATGATCGCTGGTCAGGCGACGCAGCTCGCGCAGGAAAACATCCGTCGCGATCACCGACCCCATATTGTGAGCGATTGGCTCGATGATGATCGCCGCGACATCGCCGGGATTGGCCTTGAGATAATCCTCGACGGCGCCGGCATCGTTGTAAGGCAGCACGATGGTGTGACGGGCGGCATCCTCGAGGATGCCAGCACTGATGGGATCGTACTTGCCGATCGCCTGCGCGTGCGACTGTACGTTCATGGCGACATAGTCGTGCCAGCCATGATAGCCGCCTTGGAACTTGATGATGCGCTTGCGACCGGTGGCGGCACGGGCAAGGCGCAGGGCGTGATAGGTCGCCTCCGATCCGGAATTGCAGAAGGCGACGAGATCCGCGCAAGGGATGCAGTCGACCAGCGCCTCCGCCACCTCGATCTCTAGCCGCATCGTTCCCGCGCCGACAAGATCGATGTCCTGGGAGACCGCAGCGATGCGTTCACGCACCGCCGGATGACAGTGGCCAAGCACATTGGCGCCGAAGCCGCAGTGGAAGTCGGTGTACTGGTGTCCATCGACGTCGTAGAGAAACGCACCCTGCGCCCGGGCAAATACATGCGGCGCGCCGAGCCTGCGGCTCGGGCTGAGCAATCCGCCCGGCATCACCGCACCGGCGCGCTCGATGAGTCGGGCGGTGTTATTCTGATCGGTCATCGGAATGTCCGTGCATGGCTATGGTCCGCCGGCTCAGCCGAGGGCTTCAAGAACGGTGGCCTCGATTCCCGCCGCGTCCAGCCGGTAGTGCTTGTAGAGATGCGTTGGCGGCGCAATCAGGCTGTATTCGTCGCGGATGCCATGGCGTATCAACCGTGCCGGGCTGCCCGCCTCCGCCAGGATTTCCGCCACGGCGCCGCCCAGACCGCCCAGGATATTGTGTTCCTCGATGGTTAGAATGAAGCGGGAGTGAGCCGCGGCCGAGAGCACTGCCTTCGTATCCATTGGCTTCACCGTATGCATGTCGATCAGTCCGACGGACTTGCCCGCCGCGCGCAGCGCCCGGTAAGCCTCCCTTGAGGGATGGACCATCGAGCCACAGGCGATGATGGTCAGTTCCGATCCTTCGCCGTGAACGATCGCCTTGCCGAACTGGAACTCGACGCCGTCGTCTTCATAGACCAGCGGTTCCTGGCCGCGGCCAATGCGGAAGTAGATTGGCTGGGCATGATTGACAGACGCCTTGACGGCGGCCGCCAGTTGCGGGCCGTCAGCCGGCGCGACGACCGTGAGGTCGGCGATGCTTCGCATGATGGCAAGATCTTCCGTCGCATGGTGGGAGGTGCCGTAGAAGCCGAGTGAAATACCGGCATGATGACCGATCAGCCGCACCGGCAGCGCCGAATAGGCGACGTCGGTTCTGATCTGTTCGCAGCACAGCAGCGCCAGGAAAGAAGCGAATGTAGCGACGAACGGCATGGCGCCGGTGCTGGCCATGCCGGCAGCAGCCGAAACCATGTTCTGCTCGGAAATGCCAAATTGCGTGAAGCGTTCGGGAAAGCGTTGCGCGAACCGCACCAGCCCGTTGGAATATTGAAGGTCGGCCGTACCGGCCACGACCGGATAACCGTCTTCGACCAGCTCAATGAGCGCGTTGGCCAGGTAACTCAGGCCAGGCGCGCGCGCGTTGATCTGGCGGTACTGCCAGGAGTTGGTATCGATCGGGCCGTTCATTGTGTTTTGCCTCCACGCTTGATCTCTTCGGCGGCCAAGGCCTCGTCCGATGGCGCGAGATAGCCCAGATGCCAGCCGGGTTCGGTTTCCATGTAACCAACGCCCTTGCCTTTGGAGGTCTTGGCAATGATGCAGACGGGCCGGGTGCGGTCTGCCTCGGCCTTCAACTGTCGCAGCAGCGTCGCGAGAGCGACGACGTCGTGCCCATCGACCTCGTGCACCTGCCAGCCGAACGCCGCCCATTTGTCGGCCAACGGTTCGATGCCGATGATGTCGTCGACCTGCCCGTCGAGCTGGTATCCGTTGCGGTCGACGATGGCGATCAGATTGCCGGCCTTATGGTGGGCGGCGGAGAGCGCCGCTTCCCAGACCTGGCCCTCCTGCATCTCGCCGTCACCGAGCAGGACATAGACATCGAAGCGCCGGTTGGCCGCACGGCCGCCAAGCACCATGCCGAGGCCGCCGGACAGGGCATGGCCGATCGAGCCGGAGCTGAAATCGACGCCGGGCACCTTGCGCATGTCGGGATGATCGCCAAGCGGATTGCCGAGCCGGGTATAGCCATCGAGGACGTCCTTGGAGAAGAAGCCCCAGTCGACCAGCAGCGGATAAAGGCCGACCGCGGCGTGCCCTTTGCCCATAAGGAAGCGGTCGCGGTCCGGCCATTGCGGCTCGCCGCGCCTCAGCCGCATCGCATCGTAGTAGAGCGTGGCGAATATTTCCGCGCAGGAGAACACCGACGAATAGTGGCCCACCTTGGCGATCTGGATGAGGCGCAGCGTCTCGAGCCGGACGAACTCTGCCCTGTCGCGCAACAGGGCGATCCGCTCCGCGTCGGGTGGCAGGGTGTTGTTTGAAGGAGTGGGTGCGTTGGCCATTGGACGTCACTCTCGGGATCATTTTTTCTCGACAACTTATAAGTTATAAGATATTCCTCGCCGAAGCAACCGCCTATCTGGTCGCAAGGAGATTTTTGATGAACAACGAATCGCGCGTGCTGGACATGGCCAGGCACTTTCATTCCCAAACGGATCCACGCCTGCATGAGGATCATGGTCCGTTGACGATCGTGGCCGGCGAAGGCGCGACCGTCACGGATGACGCGGGCAACCGCTATATCGAGGGCATGGGCGGACTCTGGTGCGCCTCGCTTGGCTTCAGCGACAGCCGGCTGGCTGTCGCTGCTGACCGCCAGATGCGCAAGCTCGCCGTCTACCACACCTTCAACCACCGCTCGAACGAGCCCACCGTCGAACTCGTCGAGCAGCTTACCGCGTTGGCGCCGTTCGACCACGCGCGCGTCTTTCTGGTCGGCTCCGGTTCGGAAGCCAATGATACGATGATCAAGCTCGCCTGGTATTACCAGGCCGCGCGGGGACGTCCGGAGAAACGCAAGATCATCAGCAGGTTTGGCGCCTTCCACGGCAGTACGATCATGGGCGCGGCGCTGAGTGGGCTGCCGCACATGCACAAGTCCTTCAACCTGCCGCCGCTTCCCGTCATATTCGCCGCGCGGCCGTTCCATTATCTCGACGGTCTGCCGGGCGAGGCGGAGCATGACTACGCCACGCGCCTGGCCCAGGAACTCGAGGCCCTGATCCTGGCGGAGGGGCCAGAGACGATTGCCGCGATGATCGCAGAGCCAGTCATGGGCGCCGGCGGCGTGCTGGTACCGCCGGAGAATTATTTTCCAAAGGTTCAGGCGGTGCTGCGCAAATACGACATCCTGATGCTGTCCGACGAGGTGGTCTGCGGTTTCGGACGCACCGGAAATTGGTTCGGCAGCCAGACTTTTGGCATGGAACCGGACATGCTGTCGGTCGCCAAGGGGCTTTCATCCGGTCATCTGCCCATTGGCGGCGTCATTATCTCCGACAAGGTCTACCAGTGCGTCGCCGACGAGGCCCACAAGGTCGGCGTGTTCGGCCACGGTTTCACCTATTCCGGCCATCCGGTGACAGCCGCCGTCGCCGCCGAGGCGATCAGGATCTACCGTGAGATCGATCTCTTGAGCCAGGCGCGCCGTCTCGGCGATTATCTGCATGCAGCGCTCGCGGACGCGCTCAACGACCATACACTGGTCGGCGAGGTCCGCGGCCGCGGTTTTATAGCGGGGATCCAGATCGTCGAGGATCGCGCCACCCGTCGCGCCTTTGCGCCGGAGCTGCGAATTGGCACCGATGTCGAGCGGCGGTGCCGCGAGCACGGAGTCATGATCCGCAACATGGGCGACGTGCTGGCAATCTGCCCGCCCTACGTCATCGCCACTAAAGAGATCGATTACATGGTTGATGGCATTCGCGCGGCTCTTGATGAGACCGCGGCGGCCCATGCGCGGACTGACCAGTCGGCATGAACCCGCCCGGCGAGGCGGCGAGACGTCGCTGGAGGGGCCGGCCGCGCGAAAGGCGCTTGGGCAAGCGCGAGCCGTAGCCAGCATACAGGATCCTGATTGTCTTATCCGAACGGAGGCCAGACCATGCTTCAGAAAACCAGCCATTTCATGCGCCAGGCCAATCTCATCAACGGCGAGTGGGTGCAGGCCGACAGCGGACTGACGGTCGACGTCAACAACCCGGCCACCGGTCTCAAGATCGGCACCGTGCCGAAGTCGGGCAGGGCCGAGACCCGCCGCGCCATTGAAGCCGCCGCCGCCGCCTTCAAGTCGTGGCGCAAGACCACCGCCCTCGAGCGCTCGAAGCTGCTGCGCAAGCTGCATGACGCGATGATGGACAATCAGGACGTGTTGGCCGAACTGCTCACCATCGAGCAGGGCAAGTCGCTGTTCGAATCGAAGGGCGAGATCGGCTCGGCCGCGGCCTACATATTGTGGTTCGCCGAGGAAGGTCGCCGCACCTATGGCGATGTCGTGCCTTCGCCATGGGCGGACCGCCGCATCCTGGTGACCAAGGAGCCGGTCGGCGTCATCGCCGCCGTCACGCCGTGGAATTTCCCGTCCTCGATGCTGGCCCGCAAGCTCGGCCCGGCGCTCGCCGCCGGCTGCACCGCAGTGGTCAAGCCGGCCTCGCAGACGCCATATTCGGGCCTCGCCTGGGGTGCGCTCGCAGAGGAGGTCGGCTTCCCCAAGGGCGTCGTCAACATCCTGACCGGTTCGGCAAGCGAGATCGGCGACGAGATCTGCGCCAATCCGCTGGTGTCGAAGATCACCTTCACCGGATCGACCGAAGTCGGCAAGCTTCTCATCCAGAAGTCGTCGGTCACCGTCAAGAAGGTGTCGATGGAGCTCGGTGGCAACGCGCCGTTCATTGTCTTCGATGACACCGACCTCGAGCGTGCGGTCGCCGGTGCGATCACCGCCAAGTATCGCAACTCCGGCCAGACCTGCGTCTGCACCAACCGCTTCCTGGTTCAGTCTGGCGTCTATGACAAGTTCGTCGAGAAGCTCGCTGCCGCGAGCAATGGGCTGAAGGTCGGATCCGGCCTCGAGGACGGCGTGCAGCAGGGGCCGCTGATCGACGAGAAGGCGGTCGAGAAGGTCGAAGAACTGATCGCCGACGCCACATCCAAGGGCGGCAAGATCGTTGCCGGCGGCAAGCGCCATGCGCTCGGCGGTTCGTTCTTCCAGCCGACGGTCATTGCCAATGCGACGCCCAAGATGCGCTTCATGAAGGAAGAGATCTTTGGCCCGGTCGCACCGGTGTTCAAGTTCGAGACCGAAGAGGAGGCGATAGCACTCGCCAATGACACCGAATTCGGCCTCGCCTGCTATTTCTACACCGGCGATCTCGGCCGCGCCTTCCGCGTCATGGAAGGGCTGAAATACGGCATGGTCGGCGTCAATGAAGGCCTCATCACCACGCCGGAGGCGCCGTTCGGCGGCGTCAAGGAATCGGGTCTCGGCAAGGAAGGCGGACATCAGGGCATCGAGGATTACCTCGACACCAAATATGTCTGCATCGGCGGCCTCGGCTCTAGTGCGCCGGCTTTTCCCACGTCTCAGAACGCGGAATGACGAACCCGCGGGTGATCCGGTGAAAATCTTTCCGGTTCCGAGGAGAAGTGACCTAAGATCGTGAGCGCCCTATGCTCTTACGTTTCCGGAAAAAGCTTCGGAAACAGCGCGTCCAGAGCGTCCGCCGGAAAGCGTAGGGACACTAGGCCCTTTGGCGTTTCCGACGCCAATAGTCCGAGCGCGATTACGTCATTGAACACTCGACGCGCCGTACGTTCGGGTAGTCCGCTAATACGGGATGCCTCGCCGCGGTCAAACTCACCGCGCGTGAGCGCTTCCTCCACGAGGCGGCCGGCTTCGGGCTTCAGACCACTGCGCTCCACATGCCGATACAGCCGCTTGGCCAACGTGTCGAGATCGAACAGTCCGGTCATGAAGCTCACCTGATCGATACACGCCTGCAGGAACCATAAGGTAAAATCGCCGAGTGCGCGTTCGGAGAGGTTGCCACGTCCGTCGAGATCACCCTGGCGGGGCATATCGGCATGATCCATCATGCTCTTGTAATCCGTTCGGCTTTTCACGCCACGTGCCAAGCCTCGTGAGATCGACCACAGCCCGTGCGCGGCGACCCCGGCCTGAGGGCCATGGCGTGGCTCATCAATCGGCTGATGCGTCCGTTGCCGTCCGGAAACGGGTGAATGTAGTTGAAGCGGTGATGCGCGGCAGGAATGGTCAGGATGCGTCCCGCCTTGCCCAGCTTATCGAAGCGATAACGCATGGCAAAGTATTGCATGAAATCGTTGACGCGATCGCTCGAAGGCGGTTCATGCCGGCCGATGGCGACGTCATGCTCTGGCTTCGATCGCCACTCACCTGGCGCCATGACGAACTCACGGCCGGAACCCTTGATGGTCAGCATGGGCGATTCCGCATCGCGGTAGAATTCCGCATGCAGCCATCGAAGAAAACCTACCGATGCCGGTTCCGGCAACTGCCCATCGGCAGCCAGGCGGTCGATCTCGGCTTGCACGCGAACGTGCGCGGCCGCCTCGAGCTGCAGATTGCGGCGGTTCTCGTCTCGATCGAAATTCCGACCAGCGCCCGTTCGATGTCGCGCGGGCGCGTATCGTGGCCTTCGATCAGGTTGCTGTAGTAGGTGTTCATGATGCGCACGAGATGGGCGAGGTTGGCTGCGGTACGCGAGTGCAGGCTTTTGCCCAAAACAGCCGACGTCGCCAGGCTTGGACACAAATCGATGCTGCCGATGATGATCATGGCCGATGTTCGGCAGGCCTATCGTACTGACAACTATGCACAAACCGTAATTGGGGGAGCCATCTGGCCGATGCTTTAGCCGATCTATGACGATCGGCCGGACTCAGGCAGGTTCGAGGTGGAAAACAGGCAGCTTTAAACATGGTTCTGCCTCGGCCAGCGCAAGATTCGCCTGGAGCTTCGCTTATGCTGTGTGAGCTTGTTCTCTCGCGCCCGAATTCCCCATGGATGGCCCAAAAGCAGGCGATCCATTTGTCATTTTTAAGTGCGTCGGACTGCCAGTTGATCGCGTTCTGACCCGACTGGGAGTTCAAGTTTGACCTGAAACTGACCGGTTGCTGGATGGCAGGCTTCATCCCCACCGGTCTGATATGAAACAACGTCCGGCCCCGAAGGCTAGGCTGCAATCTCGTATGGCTTCTATGCGCCGTTCTCTTGGAGCGTGTTGCGGGTTTGGTCTGCCCAACCTCGGAGCTCAACGCTTCACGGCGTTAGGATGAGCGTTCCAAGCGCAGGATTACTGCCGACACTGCTCTTCTTGTTCGCATTGGGCAGTTCCCGTTGGAAGCTTCCATCTTGCCGACTGCTGAGTTTGGAGTCGCCGTAGCTGTGAAATCGAAAAGAAGCCCATAGGCAACGTTTGCCGCGACGCTACTGAGAGCTGGTCACCGGGAGAGCCGAAGGTAGAACGAAGTTGTCTCGTTGAGCTTGTATGTGGCGCCAGCATAGAAGGCCCAGTTCCCACCACAAGTCTTATACAAACGCCCACCGTTAGCGCCGATCGCGTTCATGGCCTCGTCCTTTTGGCAGAGATCACCACGGTCGCTAGCTGGCGAGCAAAGTCCGTCCCAGCGCTGCATTATCTCGTCGGATCCGGCAAGCTGGCAGAATTTCCCAGGCGGAGCTGACGGGGAGGGATGGTGGGAACAAAACGGTGCGCGTGAGGTCTCGGCGGGAACAGCCAAGACATCTAAGCGGAACGGACTGGCATAACGCAAAGACACAGGCGAGCTCAGCGGCAAGGTGGTTTGTTATCACCATGGGACGCCTGCCGCGTCAAACGGTGGTGTCGTGGGTCGAGACGGCGAGGGCAGCGGTCGCCATGCGCCCCGACCGGCTTGCCAGCGCTGCCCGCGCTGAACAGCATGCGGCTGTCGCCGTGACGCTGGTTGCCGCCGGCTACCGGGAGATCGGGCTCGACCATTTCGCCTTGCCGGACGACGAGCTCGCGCTGGCACAGGAAACCGGTCGCCTGCGACGTAACTCGTTGGGCTACTCTGCCGATACCTGCAGAACCCTGATCGGTTTCGGCGCGTCGGCTATCGGCCGCATCGGCCAGGGGTACGTTCAAAACGAAGTTACACGGGATATCTACATCCAGCACATCGCAGTTGGCCGACTGGCGACATCGAAGGGCCATCGCCTCACGACGACCGCGTGCGAGCCGCAATCATCGAGCGATTAATGTGCGATTTCGAGGCTGACGTGCCGGCAATCTGTGTCGCCCACGGATCTGATCCGATCCGTCTTCGCGGTTCAGATGAGCGTTTGGCGATGCTGGCCAAGGACGGAATAGTGGACTTCGAAAACGGTCTTGTCCGCGTACGGCGGGAGCATCGCTTTGGGATTCGCGCTGTTGCTGCCGCATTCGATGCTTTTAGGGATGGCCTTACGTATCCCGCAGTTGAGGGCAAGCACACAACACGGAAGCTAACACAGGGAGTACCTTTTGCCGGAGAGAACGAGCTGCCATCGTGCGGTGCCCGGTTAGTAGTGAAGCGCCGTAAAATGTCGACATAGGCGTTGGTGAACTGGACCGAACGACGAGAACGGCCTATCCAGTGTGTTGTCGGCAGTTAGTTCGAAAGTCCTGCTACACCCGATCCGATGCCTTTCAACGCCGAGGCCGCACCTCCGTGCCGAAGCCGGCCTTCCCAATGGTGGGTCGAGCCGTCGCTTACCCCGTGCTTGCCTCACAGATCCGCGACCAAGAACCCAGCCACATGCCTGCCGGGGCCTAGGTCCATCAAGCATGAAAGGAACACGTCGGAACCTGGGATATCGCTTGCCCGGCCGGGCGGCGATAGCCTTGTCGGGGCAGCGAGGAGCCGTGGCCGATGATGAACGCACAGGAGAAGTCTGGCGTGAATGGGGCGATGATTGTCAAGCTTTGCTCTCGAGTCATTTCGTCAACCATCTTGCGTGACCGATTGGCGACCATCTCCTCGTCCCGACCTTATATTACCCGTCGCCTGTCGCCGCCAGCGCGCAGTGACTTGTCAAGGATGGAGGCCCGCAGACCTCATCGCGCGGCGACTTGTCCTTGACGGTCACGAGCACGGCGGCAGGTTTGCCGTGGTCGGGGAGCCTTCCTTGAGCGGAAGCCGACGACAGTGTTCGAGGGGAACTCGCCATGAGCCGGGTGCGCAGAGATCGTCCGACGCTCTTGTATTTGCCGGATCCCAGCCGGCTCCGCCTCCGACTGCCTCGGTAGCTCGGTATCCTGAGCGCGTCGGCGGCATCATGCCATTATCATCCTACGAATTGCATGCTCCATCGTCCTGGACGAGACCGGTTTGGCTAGCCAAAGGACGAAGGTCTGATTACCAGATGTGATCGGCATGGGGTCGCTTCCACCAACGACGATGATGGGCACCGTCATCAGGGTGGTACGTACGGCTTCGGGCTGTCCTGGCCCGAGGAAAGTCGCTTTATCGAAAATTAGGAGGTCGGCTGCCTTCCCGCTCTCGATCCAGTCGCAAAGACTCTCGAAGGTCGCGAAGCCGACCGGCTTATAACCCAGCGCGGCGATCTTATCCTTGTAGATCTCCAACGCTGCTGGATCGGGGTCAACGACTGCAATGATTTCTCCGTTGCCAAGTGATCCATCGCATGGGCCGAAAGCGCTATCAGCTCTGACCTGCTCCTCAGCGCAGGCCGGTAAGTAGAGATCGAAGCGTGTACCTCGGCCAACAGCCGAGGTGACGTCAAGGCATCCTGCGAGCGCGCTCACATGGCGGTCCACTGCAGCAAGACCCAGTCCGGTCCCGCCGACGCGAGAGCGCGTGGTAAAAAAGGGCTCAAAGATATGCGGAAGCACCGAACTTGCGATTCCTTGGCCATCGTCGCTGATGGAGAGGAGAACGTAATCTCCCGGTTTCAAGGTGCCCTTAGCCACGGGCTTCGTTTGACAGACGTGAGCGCGAGAAACGCTAATCTCGACACGGCCCTGATTCAAGAGAGCCTCCGACGCGTTCTTGCATAGATTCATAAGGATCTGCTGTATCTCGGTCGGGCTGCCCTCGATCACCGTTTGCCACTCGTTGATCTTGAAGTTCAACTGAACATCCGCACGAAGTGTAACCCGCAGCAATGGCGCGAGATCCATTACACTCTCCGAGACGTCGAAAGGCATCGTCACGCGCTTCCGATTTCGGCTTAGTGACAAAATTTGATCAATAATCAGTTTGGCTCGGTTGCTGGCCAAGATAATTTGGCCGATGTGGCCCCGAATTCTCGAGGGGCGACGCACAAGACCTTTAGCCATCTCTGCGTAGCCGACTATTGCTCCTAGAACATTATTGAATTCATGTGTAACGCCGCTTGCGATTGTGCCGACAGCCGTCAGCCTTTCCGCATGCTCCCATCGACTCTCAAAAAGGTTACGTTCCGTGTGTACACGTTGCATTTCAAGATGGTTGCCTAAACGCACAGTAGCGCTCGCCAGAACCAGGAGGTCGTCTGTGGAGGGTGGTGAGCGATCTCCTTCAAAAACAAGGATACAAACCGCAGCCTGCTGATCGGAGGCCCTGCAACCAACAATTTGACAAACACCGGTAGTGCCTACGGCAGTCCGAACCACTTCCGACGCCGGAACGACGCGAAACACTGGCTGTTCCGGGTGTACAAGTGAGACGACTTCATGGATTAGCGTGGCGTTCCAGACGCGCATGCGCTTGTTCGCGACAAAGTACTCGGTATTCCTGCTGATACTCGGATCCACCAGAGCAAGCGCGCATTGATCGGCATCGAAAACGCATTGAATGAGTCTAAGCGCTGCTTCGGTGGAGAAGCGCCGCGAAGCCTTCGTTGCTTGACTGTCGATGAAACAAGCTTCGATCTCACTCATCGCCGCTTCAAGCTCTAACCGCCTTTCCAACCGGTTCGTCCGCACATGCAGCGTGGAGGCTCGAATGGTCGCAAACAAGCAGAGGCATATGGACACCAAGCCAAAGAAAAGTCGTGTACGCTGCGCTTGCGCGCTGGCGAAGCTGTAGGCTTTCAGATGTTCTCGCTCCAATTCGGCAGCCTTGGCGAACGTGTCGAAGGATGGGATCCGATTGACAGCGCGGTCCAACCTCAACATTGAGGACAGGATAGCGCGGCCCTCGCGGGCAACATCCTCCGTGACTTGGTCCTGGCTAGGAGGAAGTCGGCGGAGAGACTGATCGATTTGTAATGCGAGGCTGAATCCCGGTCTGGCCGAAAATTGAAGGATCAGATTGGAAAATTCAGGCCTGTTCGACACTCCCCCCCAAAGGCGATTAGCCGAGCGAGCAAAGCGTACGAGAGAGCTTTGCAGAAGCTCATTTTGCGCGGCCGAGTTCGAGATGGCAGCTTCTGTGTTTTCGAGGGACTTTTTGAGCTGTGCAACCAACCTGGAGTGCACCCCGGAGCTCTCATTGGGCGAAATCTCAACAAGGCGTTGGTAGTTTTGAAGGTTCCTTTTTAATGCTTGCCCGGTAGAAGCAACGGAACGGAAGTCCAATACCATGTCGGCGCGGGCGACGTCTCGCTGGAGCAATGCGTAGTTGATCTGAATCGTCCGCAGTTCGCTTAGGACCGCCTCGTTGATCTGGGGGTCTTGCCACTGTATCGCGACCAAGAGCGCAACCGAGGCCACTAGGGCCATTACAGAAGCTTTGTCGGTACTGAGCCATTTTTCCCAAACGAACGGCGTTTGAGCCGCGGTGCGTGCCTTGCGAAGGTCCGAGTTGAATTCTAGCTCCCCATCGCGTCGGTGTGCGGCCGGATGCTGCTGGAACAGGAAAGCCAAGTGTACCTCTCCCCTCAAACAGGCGGTGTAGACACCGTTGCACTCTGCCCCCATGGCCCGCTGACCTTCCATTGATTCGCGGGCGTTTCGACCTCGACGGCGAGGCGGCAGCACAAGGCGGGCAACTGATCGCAGTTTTCGGAACTGGTCTTCCGAGAGATCATCGAAGGGGCATACAAGCGCACGCCTGCAGCAGCCGAGGATGATACCGGCCGGTCAAACGCAACTGGCGAGGGCCGGATCTGCTGTTGGCTGGCAGCTAACACTGGCGGGGCGGCGGCCTCAACTACGGCGTGCCTAGAGCCGGCTGCTGCGAAAGCGTCCGACACGCTTCCCTTGGGGTCATCCCGTCCAGCGGGCATTCTTGGATCGCTGAAAAAAGACGAGGCGGCTTGATGATCCTGCCCTCGCTGAAGCACCTCGCGAAACCCCTTTTCCAGTCGCAGAAGCTCCTCTGGACCGGTAGGCGGCTCGTCAGCTCGACCATCGAACAGCGGCCGGAGCGCCTCGAACACGTGCTGCTCAAAGCCCACTCGCCGGGCCTGGACCGCTTGCCCGTCTTCCAAGCCGGCGTCCTGCACCTGCGACAAAGCTGTTACACGGGATGGATTACTATTTCGCGGGTTCATACTAGCCTCACATCAAACTGTATCGTCAAAGTCCTGCGCCAATTCACACAGCGGGTCATCGAGTTGAGATTCTGCGGAGAGCGCCTCCTCTGCTCCCGTCAAGGGCGCCGGCTCCGGGAGGGCGCCTGTCTGGCTTTCAAAGATGCGTTTCAGAATGCGATCCGAAAAATATCGCACCTTCCTCAATTTTAATGGTGGCAGACCTTTGATGAGAACAATCTCGTAGTCGTCATCGAGCAGCCGAACCTGTTCGGGACGCAATAGCGGTGCACCTTGATGTGAATTCTGAATGTTCCAATCGAACGTTCGCGCCTGGCTGTAGGAAATCGATTGGGCTTGAAATGTGAATCCACCGATAGCTTTGGAAATGTAGTTCGGAGTCTCGTCATCTACCTCGATGTTCCTAGAAGCGCGCCGGCAGCCCGGGCGGGGGGCTTGGGGTTAGACTGCCAGCGCACGCCACTCATAAAGAGCGGCCTCTTTTCGCGGTTCGGACACCCATAGTCAACCCGGCAACGTCTGGATGCCCGCTGTGCTTTTTGCAGAGCGGCGATGCCGGGCATATCGGCCGATCCTGTCTAGGATGGTGTGGCCACTCTCGTCGGCCGAGTTGATGCTCCAGCCAGTATCGCCTTGCCGACCAGCATGAGTTCGCCGTTAGCAATCCATTGTTGCGGGCGTTCCAGTCACGGCCTTCCATTCGGCGATGGCTTGCAAGCGATGAACATGTATGGCGAGAGCAGAACGTTTGGGGCGGGGGACGAAGAGGTTGCGGAGGGCTGACAAGGTCGAGACGAAGCGTTGCAGGCCTCCCGGCGATCGGACCCCTGCATCATCCGCTCCCGTTTTCGCGGCGGCACATGGGAATTCTCCGCTCTGTTGTTCAACCCCTTGTGCGACCGGTGCTCGACGTCCGGCATCATCTGTCGCTTTGCCGCTCCATACGAGCGAAGCTAGTCGGTGATCATGCGCTTCGGCGCGAGCCCCTGCTTCTTCCACAGCCGCGTCAGCAAGCGCAACCTCTCGCAGGGTGCGCTCTCAGAGTTCGTTCCTGCGCAGCGGCCTTGTTATCTCGATACTGGATAAGCGTCTACGAACCTACGCGCCGCATAACGAGCTTTGTTGCGCTGGTCGGTTGCGAAGGGTGGCTCTATGCATCGCAGTGGCGGACGCGAAATCCTCACCATCCTTCTGCATCGCGCTATTTGGCTTGCCGAACACCCAATTTCGCCGGCACGCTGCCGCTGAATACGATGATCATCTCACATTCTTGCTATGGAGACTGTCGTCCTTCCTGGGCACGCGGCTGACGGCGACGAAAGCGGGTTTATTCATGCAACACCCCTTTTTGGCAGGCAAGCTGGTGGACTTCGGGATGTCGGGGGCGAATATAGCGAAGACTCCCGCCGCTCGCTGATGCATTCTGGACGCAACCGCATCGAGCCGATGTGTTCGAGACGCTTCGCGGCTGCAGTCGCCGAACGATGGCGTGGTTATGCGACCTGTTCGGCATGGCTACCCCCGTCCAGTCAGGCGTTCACGAAGGTGTTTGTCGAGAGTTCGTGGAGAAAGTCCGCCACTTATCGTTGGCGAGGGCTTTGCTCCGGAGTGGCGATCGGTGCGCTGATCGACAGGCAGGCTCTGGCCAAAATCGAATCCCATGCCGTCGCGAAAGGCCGCAGAATCGATGCGGGGGCAAACGCATCGCGCGAATGGCACGTCGAACTATCGGTCCGGTCTCCAGCGAGATGACCATCGCGCAAGAAAGAGACATTCGGGCGGCTGGCGCCTGTGATTGCTTCGACGATGCGGATAGGTCGTGCATGAGGCCAACGACACGATCTACGGCCTTCCCCCACATTTGTGCCTCAAACGGAAGCGTGTTTGGCGTGTCGCCGAGGCCTTGGAATATGGCATAGTGGTATGAACACGGGACGCATGTCGTCGGAAGCCGCGCCTTTCGGCCGAGTGAAGCAGTCCGGCATCGGGCGGGAGGGTTCCCGCCATTGCCTCGAGGACTACCTCGAAATGAAATACCTCTGCACGGGCGGCATCTGAAGCATGGGCTTGCAGGGCTCGCAGACCGGTAAACCAGCGAGCCATCTCCAAATATGTGAATTGTGGATTGCTCCTCGACGGGAGCTGAGGGGCGGCTCCGCAAGCCTTACGACGCTCTTTGCGAGCCGTAGCTGCCGAGCTGGCAAAAGGCCGGGCTACGTCGCGCCAGCGCAATCGGCGCGCAGAAAATTAGGCCTACCCGCTCCGGGACCGCGGACCTCGTCAGCTTCTCGTAAGTATGCCCGAGTAGGTTGCTCAGCTGATCTGTGGACGTGAGGCTAACGTGAACCGGCACAAATTTGACCTATCCAATGTAACAGGTTGGCGGCAGGTGCAGCCCCCGGCATCTCAAGAGCAAGCGGCACAGGCCGGGCAAGAGGGCTTTGAGCAGCGCTCGGGCGAGGCGCGCCAAGCCGCTGCCCAAATTCCCGCCCCCGGCGTTCCGGCTCTGCCAGACCCGTTCCATCCTCATCCGTCTCACGGAGACCTGAGCCTCATCGAAGGCGCGGCCCCATGGGAAGCGCAGCCCATGATGCAAGGGAGCGGACAAGAACACGCCGCGGCGCCGTACGCCGGAGGCAGTGGGTCGATGCTAGGTGCCTCGGTGCTGCAGCCGGGTCACTCAACGGCGCGCCATCATCATGCGCCGGATTCGTCAGTGGGTGATCTGAATCCTTCCGCACCGTTCGAGTTGCGTGACCATGCTCGTTCCCCCGTGCCGGCGGCGGTGCAGCCAGATCCTCCAGTAGTGGTCTCCGACGGTCGCGGCTGCAAGCGTCCTCTTTATTCCAACGATGCGACCGTTGTCGAAGGGCTGAGGTCACTCTACGCGGGTAAGGCCAAGGAGGAAACGGTCAAGCGCCATGTAAATTCTCTTTACGGCTTTGGTCGTTGGCTCTTTAAAAATAACAAGCCGGGATTTGCTGCTCGGCTTCACGAGGAGTCGCTGGATGAAGATCTCAAGGAGTACGAGAGCAGTGGTGGCTCCTCGACTGTGGCTGTGGCACTGCGTCGTCTCAGAGAGTCGGCGGGCGGAGTGCCAATGGTGGGCCGCGCTGTCCTGAATCCCGACCCTGCCGACGCCGTGCTCATCAAAGAGTACAAAGCGGCTCTCATCAAAGAGTACAAGGGAGCGCCTGCGACCGGGCCGAATCGCCAAACCATTCACGACTATGGAGCTACTCTTAGACGTTTCAGTGAATACCTGGTTGAAAACAACAAGCCGGGG
The DNA here is from genome assembly GCF_040323735.1 of Mesorhizobium sp. M0029. Classification (NCBI taxonomy): domain Bacteria; kingdom Pseudomonadati; phylum Pseudomonadota; class Alphaproteobacteria; order Hyphomicrobiales; family Phyllobacteriaceae; genus Mesorhizobium; species Mesorhizobium sp. M0029. Next base: position 8,079 of record NZ_JAMYVF010000022.1, on the reverse strand, counting down.
ATTGCGGCTCGGCTTCACGAGGAGTCGCTGGATGAAGATGCCAAGCGCTATAAGGCCTCCAGTGGTGACCGGAGGATCATTGCACTAGCTCAACTCCGGAAGTTCCTGCCGTCCGCCGCACTCGGGCGCGAAATTGCCCTTGCTGCTCGTCCGGAAGACGCACTCGGCATGGAGGCTCGTGCCATTGGGGACGCCGCTGCGCAGCACAGCGGGCCGCAGAAGGCATTGGGTCGGCCAGAGAAGCTCCCTGGGGAAGCTAATGAAGACGCCGCTGTTCTGCCATCGTCTTTCGTACCAACTGGGCACCATCACCAAGCCTCGGATCCCGCAGAGTCCTTTCGTCCCCTGATCTGGCGCGACGGCGACCAGCGCGCGCCGGACGAGCGGATCGCTGCACAGGACAGGAGCAACCTGCTACCAAGCGAGGAGGTGCCACTGAGGCCACCGGAATTCGCTCCTCCCAGCTTGCGGGCGGGGAATTCCGCCTCGCCAGAGCTCTTTCCTGAGGGGATGTCCCCCGCGGTCGAAGGGTTTTTTGGTGTTTTCGGCGACCCCAGCGGGCGGGTGCTCGGCGCATTGCAATTGCTAGGCGACGAACATATCCACAGGGATTACCAGCTCCTGGAGCAGGAGTTGCAGGGGAACAATCCAGAACTCGCCGCCCGGACGCGGTTCGTGGATCCCCTCGTAGCCAATTATCATCTGCGCTTGGGCTCCGAGAGCGACAAGCTAAGCGCATTCCAGCGCATCGTCCATAATCAGAACGGTAACGACACAGCCGACTTCCTGTTCGTGCCAGTGAGCGATGGCGGTAAGACTCTTGCGGAGCGCGGCAAACATTGGTCGCTGCTGTTCGTTGATCGCAGCGACCGGGAACGGCCGGTTGCCTATCATTATGACTCCGTCAGCGGATGGCATGACAAGCTTGCAAAACACCTCGCAGAAAGGCTGGGCGCCAGCCTGGAGACCCGCGTGGACTTACCCCGCATCGCCCAGCAGAGCAACGAGTGGGATTGCGGAGTCTACGTGGTGGACGGCACGCGGGCGCTGGTTGGGCGATTGCAAAGATGGCAGCCAGACCTGCCAGACCTGAACCTCAACAACCTCGTCGTCAATCGGCAGGCACTACAAACCCGACTCATGGGTGACGATACATCTGGAACGGCAAATTATCTCACGAACTTTGAACTCATGGACCGACAGGCGCGAGACGCGGTTAAGGAAAGCCCCGTTGGGACGTTTCACCAGCGGATCAAGCGGCTCGGCCAGTCAGCGCGAGCGTTGCACGACAGAGCCCTGGCTCCAGTCGCGCCGGACCAAGGCAACCCAGACTCAGTGTTCGTACGGGACGTTGTTCCCGGGGAAACACGCCATCATCATGCGCCGGATTCGTCAGTGGTTGATCTGAATCCCCCCGCACCGTTCGAGTTGCGTGACCATGCTCGTTCTATGCCGGCGGCGGTGCAGCCAGATCCTCCAGTAGTGGTCTCCGGTCGCGACAAGCGTCCTCTTTATTCCAACGATGCGACCGTTGTCGAAGGGCTGCGGTCAGCACTCTATGCCGGTAAGGTCGGGGAGCGCACGGTCACGGACCATGTAAATTCTCTTCTCGGCTTTGGTCGTTGGCTCTTTGATAATAACAAGCCGGGATTTGCTACTCGGCTTGACGATCCGTTGCTGGATCAGGATCTCAAGGAGTACCAGCGCGAGAGTGGCTCCTCGAACGTGGCTAGAGCACTGGGTCGTCTCAAAGAGTCGGCGGGCGGAGCGCCAATGGTGGGCCGCGCTGCCCTGAATCCCGACCCTGCCGACGCCGTGCTCATCAAAGAGTACAAAGCGGCTCTCATCAAAGAGTACAAGGGAGCGCCTGCGACCGGGCCGAATCCCAAAACCACTCAGGACTATGCGGCTACTCTTAGACGTTTCAGTCAATACCTGCATGAAAACAACAGGCCGGGGATTGCGGCTCGGCTTTACGAGGGGTCGCTGGATGAAGATGCCAGGCGTTATTTGGACTCCAGTGGTAACCGGTGGATCAGTGCACTAGCTCATCTCCGGAAGTTCCCGCCGTACGCCGCACTCGGGCGCGAAATTGCCCTTGCTGCTCGTCCGGAAGACGCAGTCGGCATGGAGGCTCGTGCCATTGGGGACGCCGCTGCGCAGCACAGCGGGCCGCAGAAGGCATTGGGTCGGCCAGAGAAGCCCCCTGGGAAAGCTAAGCAGCTGAGCGAGATCGGCAATTCAGGCGCTCGCGTGCTGATGCAGGCCCCCACCCATCAAGTGGGTGCATTGGCATGGGAGGCGCAGCCCATGATGCTGGGGGACGAGCACCTGGCACCGCATACCGGAGGCAGTGGGTCGATGCTGGGTGCCTCGGTGCTGCAGCCGGGTCACTCAACGGCGCGCGATTCGTCAGTGGTTGATCTGAATCCCCCCGCACCGTTCGAGTTGCGTGACCATGCTCGTTCTGTGCCGGCGGCGCCTGCCGGGCCAGCGTTCGCCAGGGCTGAGGAGACGCCCTCCGCGGTTGGCGAGGCCGCGGAGGCCGCAAGGTGGGCTCGGTTGCAAAAGCAAATGGACGAACCAGTGCATGATCCCGGCCCTCAAGTGGATACATCGCCATGGGAGGCGCAACTCATGGTGCAAGGGAGCGGACAAGAACACGCCGCGGCGCCCTACGCCGGAGGCAGTGGGTCGATGCTGGGGGCCTCGGTGCTGCAGCCGGATCACTCAACGGCGCGCCATCATCATGCGCCGGATTCGTCAGTGGTTGATCTGAATCCCCCCTCACCGTCCGAGTTGCGTGACCCTGCTCGTTCTGTGCCGCCGGCGCCTGCCGGGCCAGCGTTCGCCAGGGCTGAGGAGACGTCCTCCGCGGTTGGCGAGGCCGCGGTGGCCGAAAGGTGGGCTCGGTTGCAAAAGCAGAAGGTCGACGCTGATTTGTCGGGATATTTCGACTCGATTCCGCACGCGGACCTTCTACGATCGCCATGGGAGGCGCAACTCATGACGCAAGGGAGCGGACAAGAACACGCCGCGGCGCCCTACGCCGGAGGCAGTGGGTCGATGCTGGGTGCCTCGGTGCTGCAGCCGGGTCACTCAACGGCGCGCGATTCGTCAGTGGTTGATCTGAATCCCCCCGCACCGTTCGAGTTGCGTGACCATGCTCGTTCTGTGCCGGCGGCGCCTGCCGGGCCAGCGTTCGCCAGGGCTGAGGAGACGCCCTCCGCGGTTGGCGAGGCCGCGGTGGCCGAAAGGTGGGCTCGGTTGCAAAAGCAAATGGACGAACCAGTGCATGATCCCGGCCCTCAAGTGGATACATCGCCATGGGAGGCGCAACTCATGGTGCAAGGGAGCGGACAAGAACACGCCGCGGCGCCCTACGCCGGAGACAGTGGGTCGAGGCTAGGTGCCTCGGTGCTGCAGCCGGGTCACTCAACGGCGCGCCATCATGATGCGCCGGATTCGTCAGTGGTTGATCTGAATCCCCCCGCACCGTCCGAGTTGCGTGACCCTGCTCGTTCTGTGCCGCCGGCGGTGCAGCCAGATCCTCCAATAGGGGTCTCCGGTCGCGACAAGGGTCCTCTCTATTCCAACGATGCGACCATTGTCGAAGGGCTGAGGTCAGCATTGGAGAGCACGGTCAAGCGCCATGTAAATTCTCTTCTCGGCTTTGGTCGTTGGCTCTTTGATAATAACAGGCCGGGATTTGCTGCTCGGCTTCACGAGGAGTCGCTGGATCCGGATCTCAAGGAGTACGAGAGCAAGAGTGGCTCCTCGGACGTGGCTAGAGCAGTGGGTCATCTCAAGACGTGGGCGGGCGGAGCGCCAGTGCTGGACCGCGCCGCTGTCCTGAATAATCCCGACCCTGCCGACGCCGCGCTCATCAGAGATTACACAGCGGCTCCCATCAAAGAGTACAAGGCAGCGCCGACCGGGCCGAATCCCGCTACCATTCAGACCTATGGATCTGCTCCTAGACGTTTCAGTGAATACCTGGTTGAAAACAAAAAGCCGGGGATTGCGGCTCGGCTTCACGAGGGGTCGCTGGATGAAGATGCCAAGCGCTATAACAACTCCGGTGGGATCAGTGCACTAGCTCATCTCCGGAAGTCCGAACTCGGGCGCGAGCTCCCTGGGAAAGCTAATGAAGACGACGCTGTTCTGCCATTGCCTTTCGTGCCAACTGGGCCCCATCACCAAGCCTCGGATCCCGCAGGGTCCTTTCGTCCCCTGATCTGGCGCGACGGCGACCAGCGCGCGCCGGACGAGCGGATCGCAGCACAGGACAGGAGCAACCAGCTACCAAGCGAGGAGGTCCTCATCAACCGTGAGCATGATACAGCGGAGTTGAGACCAGCGAAGAGGCAAAGGACCCCGAACAGTCGTCTGCAGGACGTTGCCACTGAGCCGCAGCTGAGCGAGATCGGCAATTCAGGCGCTCGCGTGCTGATGCAGGCCCCCACCCATCAAGTGGGTGCATTGCCATGGGAAGCGCAGCCCATGATGCAAGGGAGCGGACAAGAACACGCCGCGGCGCCGTACGCCGGAGGCAGTGGGTCGATGCTGGGTGCCTCGGTGCTGCAGCCGGGTCACTCAACGGCGCGCCATCATCATGCGCCGGATTCGTCAGTGGTTGATCTGAATCCCCCCGCACCGTCCGAGTTGCGTGACCATGCTCGTTCTGTGCCGGCGGCGGTGCAGCCAGATCCTCCAATAGGGGTCTCCGGTCGCGACAAGGGTCCCCTCTATTCCAACGATGCGACCGTTGTCGAAGGGCTGAGGTCAGCTTACGCGGGTAAGGTCAAGGAGAGCACGGTCAAGCGCCATGTAAATTCTCTTCTCGGCTTTGGTCGTTGGCTCTTTGACAATAACAGGCCGGGATTTGCTGCTCGGCTTGACGAATCGTCGCTGGATCAGGATCGCAAGGAGTACGAGAGCAGGGGTGGCCCCTCGGAGTACGAGAGCAGGGGTGGCCCCTCGATCGTGGCTAGAGCACTGGGTCGTCTCAAGACGTTGGCGGGCGGAGCGCCAGTGGTCGACCGCCCTGTCCGGAATCCCTACCCTGCCGACGCCGCGCTCATCAGAGATTACACAGCGGCTCTCATCAAAGAGTACAAAGAAGCGCCTGCGACCGGGCCGAATCGCGGTACCATTCAGGTCTATGGATCTACTCTTATACGTTTCAGTGAATACCTGCATGAAAACAAAAAGCCGGGGATTGCGGATCGGCTTCACGAGGGGTCGCTGGATGAAGATGCCAAGCGCTATGTGAACTCCGGTGGTAACCGGAGGATCAGTGCACTAGCTCATCTCCGGAAGTTCGCACCCGGGCGCGAAATTGCCCTTGCTGCTCGTCCGGAAGACGCAGTCGGCATGGAGGCTCGTGCCATTGGGGACGCCGCTGCGCAGCGCAGCGGGACGCAGGAGGCATTGGGTCGGCCAGAGAGGCCCCCTGGGAAAGCTAAAGACGGGCGGGTGCTCGGCGCATTGGAATGGCTAGGCGACGAACATATCCAGAGGGATTACCAACTCCTGGAGCAGGAGTTGCAGGGGAACAATCCAGATCTCGCCGCCCGGACGCGGTTCGTGGATCCCCTCGTAGCCAATTATCATCTGCGCTTGGGCTCCGAGAGCGTCATGCTAAGCGCATTCCAGCGCATCGTCCATCAGAACGGTAACGACACAGCCGACTTCCTGTTCGTGCCAGTGAGCGATGGCGGTAAGACTCTTGCGGAGCGCGGCACCCATTGGTCGCTGCTGTTCGTTGATCGCAGCGACCGGGAACGGCCGGTTGCCTATCATTATGACTCCTACAACGGATGCAATGACACGCTTGCAAAAGAGCTCGCAGAAAATCTGGGCGCCAGCCTGGAGACCCGCGTGGGCGTATCCCGCATCGCCCAGCAGAGCAACGTGGTGGATTGCGGAGTCTACGTGGTGGACGGCACGCGGGCGCTGGTTGGGCGATTGCAATCGCAGCCAGATAACCTGAACCTCAACAACCTCGTCGTCAATCGGCAGGCACTACAAACCCGCCTCAGGGGTGACAATACATTCGGAACGGCAAATAATCTTACGAACTTTGAACTCATGGACCGACAGGCCCGAGACGCGGTTAAGGAAAGCCCCGTTGGGACGTTTCACCAGCAGATCAAGCGGCTCGGCCAGTCAGCGCCAGACGTTGCTCCCGGGGACCCATTTAAATTTCAAAGTCTTGAGAGCAAGGGGGACGCCGCTGCGCAGCGCAGCGGGCCGCAGGAGGAATACAGTTGGCCAGAGTATCTCCCCCCTGGGAAAGCTAATGAAGACGACGCTGTTCTGGCATCGTCTTTCGTGCCAACTGGGCCCCATCACCAAGCCTCGGATCCCGCAGGGTCCTTTCGTCCCCTGAGCTGGCGCGACGGCGACCAGCGCGCGCCGGACGAGCGGATCGCTGCACAGGACAGGAGCAACCAGCTACCAAGCGAGGAGGTCCTCATCAACCGTGAGCATGATACAGCGGAGTTGAGACCAGCGAAGAGGCAAAGGACCCCGAACAGTCGTCTGCAGGACGTTGCCACTGAGCCGCAGCTGAGCGAGATCGGCAATTCAGGCGCTCGCGTGCTGATGCAGGCCCCCACCCATCAAGTGGGTGCATTGCCATGGGAGGCGCAGCCCATGATGCAAGGGAGCGGACAAGAACACGCCGCGGCGCCGTACGCCGGAGGCAGTGGGTCGATGCTGGGTGCCTCGGTGCTGCAGCCGGGTCACTCAACGGCGCGCCATCATCATGCGCCGGATTCGTCAGTGGTTGATCTGAATCCCCCCGCACCGTCCGAGTTGCGTGACCATGCTCGTTCTGTGCCGGCGGCGGTGCAGCCAGATCGCCCAAAAGTGGTCTCCGGTCCCGACAAGGGTCCTCTTTATTCCAACGATGCGACCCTTGTCGAAGGGCTGAGGTCAGCACTCTATGCCGGTAAGGTCGGGGAGATCACGGTCAAGCGCCATGTAGATATTCTTTTCGGCTTTGGTCATTGGCTCGTTGAAAATAACAAGCCGGGGATTGCGGATCGGCTTCACGATTCGTCGCTGGATCGGGATCGCAAGGAGTACGAGATCTGGGGTGGCGGCCCCTCGGCCGTGGCTGGGTCACTGGGTCGTCTCAAGACGTGGGCGGGCGGAGCGCCAGTGGTGGGCCGCCCTGCCCTGAATCCCCACCCTGCCGACGCCGTGCTCATCAGAGAGTACACAGCGGCTCTCATCAAAGCGTACGAGGCAGCGCCGACCGGGCCGAAACCCCGTACCGTTGAGGTCTATGGGTCTGCTCTTAGACGTTTCAGTCAATGCCTGGTTGAAAACAAAAAGCCGGGGATTGCGGATCGGCTTCACGAGCGGTCGCTGGATGAAGATGCCAAGCGCTATATGAAAACCGCTGACATCAGTGCACTAACTCATGTCCGGAAGTTCGCACTCGGGCGCGAAATTGCCCTTGCTGCTCGTCCGGAAGACGCAGTCGGCATGGAGGCTCGTGCCATTGGGGACGCCGCTGCGCAGACCGCGGCACAAGCTCATGGCCACGCAGGAGAGCAGGGACCCATCTCTCGAGCTCAACAAGTCGCGCCAGCGCCGTTTGAACGGCACTTGGGCAAGAAGCGTGAGGCCCAGGACGGACTGACGAGTACACTTGACAGGAGCAACCTCGTGAACAGCGGGGGCGTCATCATAAACAATGAACATTACACAGCGCTGTTGAGACCGGCGAAGAGGCAGAGGACTGATAATCCGCAAAGCCGCGCCATGGGGCGGCAACTGAGCGAAGCAACCACGACGTCCATCAGCCAAGCCTCCGATCAAGCCCGAGCGGACCTAATGGCTTCCTTCAGAAGCAGGGAGCGCTCCGACGCGGGGCGTTGAGCTCCATGGCTGGGGTCAAGCAGAACAGCTCTCTTGACGACAGAGGCGCTGATGCGATCTCCGGACCGGTAGCTCTCGCTGTAATTGATCAGGCTGGTACTGTTGGAAGGCTTGATCAGCCTCGTCACCCCAATCTCCAGCATAGCTCACTGTCACGCGGCCAACGTGCCTCCGTAGCTAACA
>NZ_JAMYVF010000021.1:0-109121 GCF_040323735.1 Mesorhizobium sp. M0029 | reverse complement strand
GCCGAGGTCCGAACCGAGCAGGGCAAGCTGCATATGTTCGTGGCCATAGATCGGACCTCGAAGTTCGCTTTCGTCGAGCTGCACGAGAAGGCAACGACAGCGGTCTCCGCCGATTTCCTGCGCCATCTTCTTGATGCTGTCCCTTACAAGATCCACACAGTGCTTACCGACAACGGCATTCAGTTCACGACCCCAGGTGCCGGCGGCTCGGCCGTTCCGCTGATCAAGGAAGCCATGGCGGCGGGAGAAATCATATGGGCGCACGCCTTCGAACATACTTGCGCCAAGGCCGATATCGACCACCGAACGACAAAGCCAAGGCACCCATGGACCAACGGCCAGGTCGAAGGCATGAACCGCACGATCAAGGATGCGACCGTCAAACGCTTCTACTACGAGAGCCATGACCAACTGCGCCAGCATCTCGCCGATTTCGTCTTAGCCTATAATTTCGGCCGTCGACTGAAGACCCTCAAGGGCCTCACGCCCTTTGAATACATCTGCAAAATCTGGACAAAAGAGCCCGAACGATGATCCAACCCATCAAACCTTGGGACTAAACACCTAGGCCGCCCCCCCACCCCGGCGCCGGTGAACCCCGACGGGCGGAGGCCTATGGCTACAGCGCGAGCCGATCGGTGTCTACATAGCTCGGTAGCACTGGCTTGCTCCTCCAGGTTGGGTGGCAGGATTAGGTGCTGCTGAGGCCAGCGTGCAAGGAACAAGTGCAGGTGGAGAAGGTTGAATCTCAGTTCCTCTCCCTCTAACACTCACAAAGTCCAACAATTCTCTGCTCCGCTGCCAGGCGCTCTTGAGCCGAGCGTTTGCAGGGCGTGCGTGTGGCCAAAAGCTGGGGAGCGCCGCAGCGCCCAGGCGTGCAAATTGCTCTCTGAACGCCGATCCTTCTCCGAAGCTGGGGAGTAGCCCCAAAATCCAACAGCAATATCATGCCTCAACGGCGGTTTTGCCACTGCCAGTTTTGCGGTTCGCTCGCCTGTCAAAAGGGACAGTCTTTCGGGTCACGATCCGGAGTGGGTTTGCCAAGGCTCCCGGAATCGAGGTGGCCCACTTTTGCGTCGGGGCTCCGCCACTCTTCAGATCAAAAGCAACCAGCACCAATACGCACCAATCACCATTTGCACAGCGAACGCGGTGAACCTGAGACTGACCGCGAGTTGGCTGGTTGAGACGAGGTGGATCACCGACTGCACTATACGTGCGCCTAACATCGTGGAGGCCAAGGGATCCGTGACATCTGTCTTTGAAATGATGATCGCGACTCCGAGCAGACCTCCGAAGATTGGAAGCCCTTCAATGCAGTTGGCGTGGGCACGGGCTAACCTCCGCATAAACGGGGAGAGGGCTCCGTTATCTGGCGTAAAGCCGTTTGCCGGGACTTGCCCAGAGATCACCAGGTAGCTCCGGATAACTTCCATCACGATCAGCAGGGCCAGCGCCCACGAGATGAAGCCAGTCAATGCGTAAGCACTCGCCGACATGTGCCCTCCCCGTTGCTAGCACTCTAGGTCGTTGTAGCCGATCAACTAGTCTAATGCTATTCGACGAGGAGGGGCGGCCTGTAGTGGGGCCGAAACGGAATAGCAGCTTTTGGACGTTGTGCCCGGAATAGCTGCCGTTCAGCCAATCAGCAGTGATTGACGCTTTCGCCCTTTAGCGACCCTTCCGCGCCAGATCAGTCGATGCTTGAAGCTGCCATTCGCAGAGTGAAAGCGGCGTCGAGCATGGTCAGAAAGGCGCGCACGGCGGGGTTGGCGCGTCGGCTTGCCGGCCAGAGCACGGTGACATTGTTTCGCTCGACCGCGAACGTGGACAGCACTGGGACCAGTTCGCCGCGCTTCACATAGGGAGCCGCCATGAAGGAGGCGCCTATGCCTATCCCACCGCCGGCTGCCAGCATGATGAGCACGGCATCGCTGGCATCGGCGACCACACCGGAATTGGGCACGATCTCGATTTCACGGTCGCCAATCCGGAAGGGCCAGCGAAAGGCCTGGCCTGTGCTCTGATATCGAAGGTCGACGGTGTCGTGCCCTTCCAGGTGATCGGGATGGGTCGGTGTGCCGCGTTCCTCGAGATAGGCTGGCGAGGCGAAGCAGCAAAGCCGATGGGGTGCGAGCTTGCGTGATAGTAGCCGGGTGTCAGCCAGATCACCGATGCGTATGGCGACATCGATCCCTTCCTCGATCATGTCCACCATCTGGTCACCCAGCCTGAGATCGACGATCAGGTTCGGATGGAGCCGACGGAAAGCCGGTAAAGCCGGAGCGATCAGATGCAGTCCGATCGGCAGCGACGCGGCCACGCGCAACGTGCCCGATGGTTCGGAGCGCGCGGTCATTGCCGCCTGCTCTATTTCCTCGGCCTCGCGTAGCAGACGCAGCGCGCGCTCATGCAGGTCGCGCCCTTCGGGCGTGAAGGTGAGCGAGCGCGTTGTACGGGTAAACAGCGACACTCCTAAATGCCGCTCGAGCCGCTGGACGCTCTTGCTGACCGCCGACGGGGAAATCGACAGCGCGCGCGCCGCTGCCGTGTAGCTGCCGAGCGATCCCGCACGCGCGAAGGCGATGATGCCAGTGAGCCGATCCAAAGTGATATGTTCCGCCATGGCATTACTTAACCGCCATCGGCACCGATTATCAACCGGCGGTCATGCCGCTAGATTCGCTCCAATGACATGGATGAGCGGAGATTTCACCAATGAGCGATAAGATGAAGGCAGTCCGTCTGCACGCATTCGGTGGTCCCGAGATGCTGGTGTACGAAGACGCGCCTAGGCCGGGTGTGAAGCCCGGCGAGGTGCTTGTCCGAGTCCAGGCGGCCGGGCTTAATCCGCCCGACTGGTATCTGCGGGATGGCTATCGCGCATTGCCGCCAGAATGGCGACCCAACGCGTCCTTCCCACTGATTCTCGGCACGGACGTGTCGGGCGTCATTGAAGCGGTTGGCGCTGACGTCGCTGAGTTCAGCATCGGGGACGAGGTCTACGCAATGGTTCGCTTCCCCGATAACTTGATGACGGGTAGCAATGCCTACGCGCATTATGTCAGTGTGCCGGCATCGCATGTTGCGTTGAAACCAGCCGGCATCGACCATATTCATGCGGCTGGTGCGCCGATGTCGCTTCTGACGGCATGGCAGTTCTTGATCGAACTTGGCCACGACGAGCCGAATCCGTTCCAGCCCTTACCGCATGAGCCGGTGCCCCTCGACGGCAAGACGGTGCTCATCAATGGTGCCGGAGGCGGTGTCGGGCATCTGGCCGTCCAGTTGGCGAAATGGCGGGGCGCGCGCGTCATCGCGGTGACATCGGCCAAGAACGAGGCGCTGATGCGCGATCTCGGCGTGGATCAATTCATCGACTACAAGACAACCGCGGCGGAAGATGTCGTCCGAGACGTCGACCTTGTCCTCGACGCGGTGGGCGGCGCGGACATGGAGCGCTTCTTCCATGTTCTGAAGCCGGGCGGCGCGCTGTTCCTGGTCAACCCACTGGGCTTCGCTGGTCACGAAGAGACAGAGAGGCTGGGGATCACGGTCTCATCCACACAGGTTCGATCCAATGGCGCGCAGTTGGCAAAAGCCGCCCGCCTGCTCGACGACGGCCTTGTGCGTGTCGTCATCGACAGCACATTCACGCTGGCCGAGGCATCGCGCGCACATGAGCGCGCCGCCGACGGCAGTATTCAAGGCAAGATCGTGCTGGCCGTCTGAATTGTTGCTTTCAGTCCGACCGACCATCGGGAGTGCAGACGATCGGGCGGGATTACGCCGTTTAGCCGACGAAGACCACCGACCGACGTCCGGCTGAATCGTGCTCGACTACAAGTGCCGCGATGGCTGCCGCGATCTTCGCGCCGCCTTGCACTGACGGTTCGATAGGATTCGCGAAGTCCGCGTCCTCATTCGATACCAAGCGCAGGTCGACGAGCGGCAAACCGCGCGAGAACGCCGCCCGGGTGATGACGTCGTTGAGGACCGTCAGGGCAGTTGCGGCAAGTCTACGACGCTGTGGGTCGGGAAAGCGCGCCTCGTAGATCGTGCAGACAGCGGTGGGTAGGTTTTGGCCCAGCGCCCCCTCGAGCATCGTACAGTAGTCGTGCTCGAATTCCTCCCGGATATCGCTGATCCTGTCCAGAACCTCGGCCACCGAACGGGCCCCCTGCTCCAGAATCCCTGCATGACGAAGAGCATCATTGCCACCGACGCTGACGACAAGATGGCTAGCATCCTGGGGGAGCCGTTCAAGCTGCCGCTCGACGCCGCTTGTGACGGCGCCGTCGACGGCGTTTAGCGTTGCACGCCACCCCTCCGGCAAGCGCTCCCGCAGCTGCCGCACTACGTCAGGCCCGCGCGCGACATAGGCAGCGTTGTCAAAGATCGAATCCCCGAGAAGGACGACGTGTGGCATCGGATGCTCCGTTGAGGCCTCTGCCAATGCTGCATCAGCAGAGGAGGTAAGGTGGTGGGTTGTGACCGCGGCAGCGAGCACGGTCAGGAGATCACGGCGAATCAGGCCACCTACAGAACGGAACGGCATCTCAGCCGTCCAGGAACGCCAGAAGCGCGGCATTCACCGCGCTGGCCTCTTCGCGCTGTACCCAATGCGTCGCCTTCTCGAACGTCTGCAGGCCCCGATCGTTGCAAAGGGCCAGACTGCGCTCGGCCAGGCCATATTCCAGAGCTTGGTCCTGCATCCCCCACAGTACAAGGGTCGGCGTCGTGATCCGCTCCTTCAGGCTTGGGCGGAAGCGCAGCGCCCGATACCAGTTGAGCATGCCTGTCAGCGCCCCCGGCCGTTCCCAGGCCTGCCGATACTCTGCGATTTCCTCCGCCGTGAAGGCATCTGTTCGGCTGGATTTGATGAGCGCCCGTGCCAGCAGAGCCGAGCGCCCCGCCCCCAGAAAAGCCTCCGGCAGCAAGGGGAACTGGAAGAAGGCCGCATAGCTGCTCCGCAGGAACTGGGTCGGAGATCGCAAGGAATGGGCAAGCAGCACCTCGGGATGGGGCGCGTTCAGGATGACGAGCCTTTCCAGGCGGTGCGGCAGCTTTGCGCCTGCGGCCCAGGCGACGATACCGCCCCAGTCATGACCGACGAGGTGAAACCTTCCGATGCCGAGTGCGTCGGCGATGGCAACGACATCGCCGACGAGCTTGGGGAGCGTGTATTCACGGATGGCTTTCGGCTTGTCACTGGTGTTGTAGCCCCTCTGGTCGGGAACGATGACCCGGAATCCGGCGGTACGAGCGCATCGATCTGCCGTCTCCAGCCGATCCAGAAGTCGCCGGGAGCAGTCTGTCCCGGTCCAGCCGCTAGCCTGGCAGCAGCGGAGGCGTCGATCAAAGTGAATACCTCGCGGAGTTGACGAGGAGTTCTGATAGGCAAGTTTCAATTTCGCGCTTTTTCCCGAAAATTCGAGAGCGTGAGGAATTGAAACCATTCGTTGATTAATCAGGGGTTTTCGCCGGCCTGTCACGCCGGAGGTCGCGGGTTCGCGCCCCGTCACTCGCGCCATTTCTCCTCAGGAGAAATGTGACATAATCGTCTAGAATCTTGGTCTTGCATGAGGCAATTCAGATCCGGTCGGATCTGAACTCGATCTCTCCCGCAACGACCTCACCCCTCGGCCAGCAGCGCCTCGACTTCCTGCAGCGTCGGCATGGATGGCGCCGTACCCGGCCTTGTCACCGAAATGCCGGCGACGGCGCAGGCGAAGCGGACGGCTTGCAGCGGCTCCACGCCTTTGGCGAGTGCGGCGGCCAGGCCGCCATTGAAGGCATCGCCCGCACCGGTGGTTTCGACCACCGGGCCGGCATTGACCACCGGGACATGGTCGGACCGAGCGGCCGTGTGCAGCAGCGCGCCTTTTTCGCCGAGCGTGATGATGACCGAGCCGACGCCTTTTTTGAGCAGGCTGTCGGCGGCGCGGCGAGCGTCGTCGATCGAAGAAACCTTGATGCCGGTCAGTTCCTCGGCCTCGGTTTCGTTGGGGGTCACATAGTCGCACAGCGTGTAGATGCGGTCCGGCAGCTTGGCCGCTGGCGCCGGATTGAGAATGGTGGTCACCCCTGCCCCGCGCGCGATCTCGAGTGCGCGCAGTGCCGCGTCGATCGGCTGTTCGAGCTGGATGACGAAGACGCCGGCTCCACGGATCAGGCCGGCATTGGCCTCGATGTCTTCAGGCGAGATCAGCATCGCCGCACCCGGGCTGACGATGATGGCGTTGTTGCCGGTTGTCTCCTCGATGAAGATATAGGCCGCGCCGGTATAGCTTTGCGGCGTCTCGATGACGGCGGATTTGACGCTCGCCTCTGCCCAGGTCGCCTTGGCCATGTCGGCGAAAGCATCGACGCCAAGCCGGGTCAGGAAGGTGACGTCCGCGCCGAGCTTGCCTGCCGCCACCGCCTGGTTCGAGCCCTTGCCGCCCGGTCCCAGCTTGAAGGAATTACCAAGAATGGTTTCACCCATGCGCGGCTGTCGATCGGCGCGGTAGGCGGTGTCGGCGACGAAAACGCCCAGAATGACGACAGGTTTGCCCGACGCCATGGCCCTACTCGGCGTCCGGCGGCACGACGCCCTTGCGAAAGGCGAAGCAGCCATAGAAGCGGCGCTCGCCGGTCTGGATGACGCAATAGGCTTTCTTGGCGCGCTCGTAGAAGGCATAGCGCTCGACCGAGATCATCGGCCAGGCCTTGCCTTCCGCCTTGTCGATCTCCTTCTGCACCTCTTTTTGCACCGGCGGGATCTCGTCCGGCTTGCCGACGATCTCCATGCGCGCGGCCGCATCGTCGACGAAAGTGTCCAGCGGACAGAGCGACAGCACCGCCTTGACCACATCGGCCGCCGAGGCGTCGATGTGCAGCAGCTTGCCGAGCACGGTCTGCTTTGCCACCGAATCGGCGGGGAAATTGGTGTCGGCGATGATCAGATCGTCGCCGTGTCCCATTGCCCTGAGCGCTTGGAGCACATCGGCATTGAGCAATGGGTTGATCCCTTTGAGCATGGCAGTCCTCGTCAAACAGTTTGGTCAAAGTTGATTGGAAATCAGAGCCGGTTGCCCGTCTCGGCGTCGAAGAGATGGACCTGGTCGAGGCGCGGCTTGAGATTGAGCGTGTCGCCGGGCTTGAAGTCGTGGCGCTCGCGAAACAGCGCCACCATCTCGCCCTCGCCGAAACGTACGAAGACCAGCGTTTCGGAACCGGTCGGTTCGACCACCGAGATTTTTGCCGGCACGCCGTCGGGATGAATTTCGAGATGCTCGGGCCGCACGCCATAGACCACGGCCTGGCCCTCCTTGGCGGCGCTGCCGGCCGCAATCGGGAACAGCGTGCCTGCTATCTCGACCTTGTCGCCCTTGCGCACCACGCCTTTGAGCAGGTTCATCGACGGCGAGCCGATGAAGCCGGCGACAAACAGATTGGCCGGCCGGTCGAACAATTCCAACGGCGCGCCGACTTGCTCGATGCGGCCGTCGCGCATGACCACGATCTTGTCGGCCATGGTCATGGCCTCGATCTGATCGTGGGTGACGTAGATGGTGGTGGTCTTCAGCCGCTGGTGCAGTTCCTTGATCTCGGTGCGCATCTGCACGCGCAGCTTGGCGTCGAGATTGGAGAGCGGCTCGTCGAACAGGAAGACCTGCGGATTGCGCACGATGGCGCGGCCCATGGCGACGCGCTGGCGCTGGCCGCCGGATAGCTGGCGCGGATAACGTTTCAGGTACGGATTGAGGTCGAGAATGTCGGCGGCGCGCTTGACCCGCTCGGCGACCACGGCTGGATCGGTCTTGCGCAGCTTCAGCGCAAACGCCATGTTCTGCTCCACCGTCTTGTGCGGATAGAGCGCGTAGTTCTGGAACACCATGGCGATGTCGCGCTTGGCCGGCGGCAGATTGTTGACGATGCGCTCGCCAATGGCGATCGTGCCGCCGGAGACGGTCTCCAGCCCGGCCACCATCCTGAGCAGCGTGGACTTGCCGCAGCCCGACGGGCCGACCAACACCACGAACTGGCCATCGGCGATATCGACGCTGACCTCGTGCAGGACCTTGACGGTTCCGAACGCCTTGGCCACATTGCTGATCGCGACTTGAGCCATCGTCCCCCCTTTTCTCGCGGTGAAGCTAGCCATTGCCAACGGCAAGGGCAAGTCGGTATGTTATCGATAAAAAGCCATTCGTGTTGACAAGGTAATCGATTACGCAAATATTAGCTGTTGCCAATCCGGCAGTCGGATTTTTATCCGGAAATCGGAGCTCCAGGCGACGCAGGGTGGGGTCCCACGTCCCCGTATGATAAAGGAGAACCGCCGACGTTTCGGCGTCGGAGGGATTGGCATTTTAATTCACGACTGTTGTTCTGGGAGGAATAGATGAGAGTCGGTCTGTACGAAAAACTCGTCCGCGCGGGTGCCACCCGGCGTGACATACTCAAAGGCGCGGCCTCGATGGCCGCGATCGCCGCCGCATCGGGCGCTGGGCTCGGCGCTTTCACCCGCCCGGCTGAAGCCGCCAGCGAGCTACGCTCCAAAATTCTGCAGATCCCCGGCGTCGGCAAGGGTCAGCCGACGGATGCCGATTTCCAGAAGGTCGGCGAACTCTGCCTGGAAGCCACCAAGGCCAACGTCAAGGAAGGCGAATTCGCCGGCGTCGAGCTCACCTTCATGGGCCTCAACAACCAGAACCTGCACAATGTGCTGTTCCGCGGTTTCCTGAAGCCGTGGGAGGCCTATACCGGCGCCAAGATCAGCTGGATCGACCTGGCGCAGGCCGACTACAATGCCCGCCTGCAGCAGTCGATCGCCACCGGCACCGTCGACTTCGATATCATCGAGATGGGCGCGCCCTTCGAAGGCGATGTCTGCGGCAAGGGCCTGACGTCCGAGATGCCCGACTGGGTCAAAGAGCAGATCGACATGAAGGATGTCGTGGCCTATCTGCAGCCGCCGGTCGGCACCTGGGACGGCAAGCAGTACCGGATCACCGTCGACGGCGATGCGCACAACTTCAATTACCGCACCGACGTGTTTGCCGATGCCGACCTCGCCAAGGCGTGGAAGGACGGCGGCGCGACCACCGAATGGGGCGTGCCGAAGACCTGGCAGGAAGTCCAGGCCGTCACAAAATTCCTCAAGGGCAAGAAGTTCAAGGACCAGGACGTCTTCGGCTATCTCGATGCGCCCAAGGCCTGGGGCGGTTTCGGCTTCTACTTCCTCGGCAGCCGCGCCACCGCCTATGCCAAGCATCCCGACGACAAGGCCTGGCTGTTCGATGCCGACACGATGAAGCCGCGCATCAACAACCCAGCCTGGGTGCGAGCCATCCAGGACGTCATCGACGCGCTGCCTTCGGAGCCCGCCGACCAGATCAACGCCGACCCGAACACGACAGCCTTCCAGCAGTTCCTGGCCGGCACCGGTTCGATGGTCACCTGGTGGGGCGACGTCGGCTCCAACGTCAAGACCAACGATAGCTCGGTCATCGGCGACGTCACCGGCTTCTCGATCCTGCCGGGGTCCGACGACGTCTACAATGCCAAGACCGGCGCTTGGGACAAGCTCGCCAGCGGCCCGAACTATGCGCCGAACTGCGCCTATCTCGGCTGGGGCGTCTATGTCATGGCCCGCGTCGACAGCGACGAAAAGAAGAAGAAAGCGGCATGGTCGGCCGCCGCTCATCTCGGCGGCAAGGACCTGTCAATCTGGACGGCGATGTATCCGTCCGGCTTCCAGCCCTACCGCAACTCGCATTTCGACATTCCCGAATGGGTGGCGGCAGGCTACGACGAGGCGTTCATCACCTCGTATCTGAAGTCGGAAGCCGACAGCTACAACCATCCGAACGCGGCGATCGAACCGCGCATCCCCGGCATCTTCCAGTACTATTCGGCTGCCGAGGACATTCTGGCTAACACATTCGCCGGCAAGATGAAGGCGCAGGAAGGCGCCGACGCCATTGCCGCGGCCTGGGAGAAGCTGACCGACCAGATCGGCCGCGAAAACCAGATCAAGCTCTACAAGGCCTCGCTCGGCGTGTAGGCTGATCCTATCGTGACAACAGGTCCGGCGGTGCAAGCCGCCGGACCTGACCGGCTCGGGCCGGTCGCAGGCTTGATTTTTTAAACGGACGGGGACGCGTGGCTGACCAGACCACCAATGCATGGCCGGCCAACGCCGGCCCAGCCGATCTGATCTCGCCGGCCCGCAAGCGGGCGGGTTTTGCCCTGATGGCGGCCGCCACGCTTGGCCTGCTGGCGGTGATCGCGTTTGAGATCCTCTACAAGAACGAGATCACCACGCTCGGCTTCGAGACCTGGCGTCCCATCGTCTATGCCTATGTTCTGTGGGGGGTGGCGCTCGGCATCGGCCAGGTGCTGACGCGCGGCGAGGACGGCCAGCGCGCGCTGTTCCTGCTGCCGGCGCTGCTGTTCACCATCGCCATGGTGATCTTCCCGACGCTGTTCGGCTTCTATATCGCGCTGACCGACTGGAACCTGTCGTCCTTTTCCGGCCGCAAGTTCAACGGGCTCGACAATTTCTGGCAGATGCTGGCCGATCCCTACTACCGCAACGCGCTGTTCAACATGGTGCTTTATGTGCTCGCCGTGCTGGTTGAGTATGTGATTGCCTTCGGCCTGGCGCTGCTGCTCAACGCGCAGATCCGGGCGCGCAAATTCTTTCGAGTCGTCTTCCTGATGCCGCTGATGCTGTCGCCGGTCGCGGTATCCTGGATGATCGGCAAATCGCTGATGGAATACCGTTTCGGGCCGGCGGCGACGCTGGCGCGCCATCTCGGCTGGGAAAACCCCGCCTTCTTCTCCAACCCGATCACCGCCCGCATCTCGATCATGGTGCTCGACGCCTGGACCTTCATCCCGTTCATGATGATCATGCTGCTGGCCGGCTTGCAGGCGATGTCGCGCGACGTGCTGGAAGCGGCGCGCGTCGATGGCGCCACGCCCTGGCAGACTTTCTGGCAGGTCACCTTCCCGCTGATGCTGCCGGTGTCGGTCACAGCGGTGATCCTGCGCATCATCTTCAAGTTGAAGCTCGCCGACATCATCATCACCGTGACCTCCGGCGGGCCCGGCGGCGCCACGGATTCGGTGTCGAGCTTCATCTACCGCGAATACCGCGACCGTTCGAATGTCGGCTACGGCACCATGCTGGCGATGGCCTATCTCGTCATCATCGTCGTGTTCGTGACCTGGCTGTTGAAATTCGCAAATCGCTTCGTGCGCAACGTGAACTGACGAGGCACAATGAGCGTCCAGACCACCGACTATGCTGCCTCGGAAATCCGCTCACCGCTAGGTTTTCTGGCCAATCGCATCTTCATCTATGGCGCGCTGGCGTTCTGGGCCTTCATCTGCCTGTTCCCGATCTACTGGACGATCACCACCTCGTTCAAGACCGCGGTCGACGTCACGCAAGGACACCTCATCCCGTTCGTCGACTTCCAGCCGGACTGGAAGGGCTGGCGCTCGCTCGGCCTGTCGCCGGATTCGATCTTCCAGACCTCGACGGTGCGCGAGGAGTTTTTCAAGCGCTTCATGAATTCGGTCATCACCTCGGTCGGCGCATCGAGCCTCGCCATCGTCATCGGCAGCCTCGCCGCCTATGGGCTGACCCGGTATCGCTATCAGTTCGCCTGGTTCAAGAACGAGGACATCTCCTTCTTCTTCCTGTCGCAGCTGATCCTGCCGCCGGTGGTGCTGGCCCTGCCCTTCCTGGTGCTTTACCGGGAAGTCGGCCTGCTCGACACCCGCATCGGCCTGATCCTGCTCTACACGCTGATGGTGCTGCCGATCGTCATCTGGATCATGCGCGACCAGTTCAACTCGATCCCCGTCGAGCTCGAGGAGGCAGCGCTGGTCGACGGCCTCTCGATCTGGGGCGCTTTTTTCCGCATCGTCATGCCGATTGCGCTGCCAGGCATGGTCGCCGCTTTCATCCTGGCGATGGTGCTGTGCTGGAACGAGTACTTTTTTGCGGCACTGCTGACCTCGACGGACGCCAAGACCATCCCGGTGATGGTGGCGAGCCAGACCGGCTCGCAAGGCATCAACTGGTGGTCGATGGCGGCGCTTGCCACCGCCGCGATCGCACCGCTGGCGGTCATCGGGATTGCGCTTGAACGCTATCTCATCATGGGCATGACGGCTGGCGCGGTGAAGTAGGCGAGAGGCAGCCCCCCATCGCTTCGTCATCCTAGGGCGAAGCAAGGAGCGAAGCGACGCGGCGCACACCCTAAGATAACGAAAATACGAAAGCCGCCCGACAATCTCGTAGCTAGCGCCTCAGGATTTCCCTGAGATGATCCATGATCATCGCCACGCCCTTCTGCCCAAGCTCCGCTGAGGCGTCCTTGCCACTCGCCGTGTACCAGCTTGTATTGTCCGTATAACGCCCGGCATCGACCGCTTCCGGACACAGCGCCAGCATCAGCGACGTCTCGCCGATGCCGGCATGATCGAACGGATACTTCCCGTTCATGGCAGCCGACATTAGCGGGTGCACCTGCACCCAGTTGAAGAAATTCTCGCCGGCGGCGTGCCCGGCATAATAATCGGCCATCTCGTCTGAGCCCCACCAGCCCTCGCCGCGCTGCTTCTCGAGGAAGCGGAAGATCGCCTGGCGGCCGGCGGCCTTGAAGGCGAGATCGGTCGGCATGCCGGCGGCAAAGTTCTCGGTCTGGTGGTGGATGATGGCGTTGATGTTACGAAAGCCGATGCGCAGCAGGCTGTAGAACAATTCTTCGGCGAACGGCGCCAGCTGGTTGCCGCCGACCTGCACCGAGCCGTTGCCTTCGGGTGCTGCCACCACATAGCTCGCCGCACCGTAGTAGAAAGCCGGCAGGATGACGATGTCGGCCTCCTTCTCGTAGAGCTCCAGCGTCTTGATGACGGCCAGCGTGTCCATGCCGACAGCCATGTGCTCGCCGTGATATTCGAGCACGCCGAGCGGGAGAGCGACCGGCCAGTTCTCGGCGATCGCCTTGCGGATCTGGTGCGGCAGCATCAGTTCGTAGCGCATGATCTATTCCATGTTGGTGTGGCGGGTGCGCATGGCCTCGGACGACTGGCCGGTCAGCGCCTTGAGCTTCAGCACCATCACCTCGAACAGCAGGAACAGCGCCCCTTCGAAGACCGAGCCCATCGGCAGCAGCGATGTCTTTTGCGGCCCCTGGTCACGCGCCATGGTCTGCGCCGGGATCAGCAATGTGAAGTCGGCAAGGGCGACCGCACTGCTGCCTGCCTCGGCGGTCAGCAAAAGCACGGTGGCGCCGGCCTTGCGGGCGACTTGCATCAAGGTGAGCACCGTCGTCGTCTCGCCCGGGCCGGAACTGACCAGGAAGACATCGGCTGCGCCAAGCGGTGGCGTGTTCATGTCGCCGACCACCGACACCTCAAGCCCGAGGTGATAGAGGCGCATGGCGAAACCCTTGAGCTGCAAGGCCTCGCGGCCGCAGCCATAGACGACGATCTTTTGCGCGCGGGCCAGGGTTTCGCAGGCGGTGTCGATGCCGGCTTCGTCGACGCGCGCCAGTACGGAGCCCAGCTCTTGCAGGGCCGTCGAAAACATATCCGAGCCGGCATTCGTCATGAGAGTCCCATCTGTCCGGCTGGGTTGTGGCCGGTGATTTCGGGTTGCGCGCTTTCGGAAAAAGGCTTGTTTTTGTTCATGCTATCACCGCGAAAATGCCTGTCCAACGGCCATGGCGGCTTTTGCTGAGCCAGCGGCGTGATAGTGTCATGTCAGACAATCAATCCAGGAAATCAGCACGACATGAAGACACGGCATTTCGACCGCATCGGCAATGGCGGCCTCGACTTCACCGAGCTTGGCTTCGGCAGCGCGCCGCTCGGCAACCTTTACCGCGCCGTCCCCGACGAGGATGCCAACGCGACGCTGGAGGCGGCGTGGGCGACCGGCTGCCGTTACTACGACACCGCGCCGCTCTATGGCCTGGGCCTTGCCGAAACACGCCTCAATGCCTTCCTGCGTGGTAGGAAGCGCGACGACTATGTGCTGTCGAGCAAGGTCGGTCGCCTGTTGCGCGCCTGCCCGCCGGAGGAACGAACCGGCATCGGCAAGTTCTTCGACACACCGACGCGCAAGGAGGTCTACGACTACAGCTATGACGGCGTCATGCGCTCGTTCGAGGCGTCGCTGGAACGGCTTGGCGTCGACCGCATCGACATCCTTTTCGTCCATGACCTCGACATCTTCACCCATGGCAGCAAGGAGGCGTCAGACCAGCGCATCGAGGAATTCATGGCCTCGGGCTACAACGGACTGGTTGCGCTGCGCGACCAGGGCGTGATCAAGGCCTTCGGCGGCGGCATCAACGAATGGGAGGTTTGCCAGACGCTGGCGGAGCGTGGCGACTTCGACCTGTTCCTGCTGGCCGGGCGCTACACGCTTCTGGAACAGGAAGCGCTTGCCACCTTCCTGCCGCTCTGTGAGCAACGCGGCATCGGCATCGTTCTCGGCGGTCCTTACAATTCCGGCATCCTGGCGACCGGGCCAAAGCCAGGCGCCTATTACAATTACTCCGAGGCGCCAAGGGACATCATGGAACGCGTCGGGCGCATCGAGGCCGTCTGCCAGCGCCGTGGCGTCAGGCTGATCGAGGCGGCGCTGCAGTTTCCGCTGCTGCACCCTTCCGTGGTGTCGGTCATCCCCGGCGGCCAGCGGCCGAGTGAAGTCGAAAGCAACCGCACCCTGCTCGATGCCAAGCTGCCCGCGGCGCTGTGGGCGGACCTCAAGCAGGAAGGCCTGATGCGCGCGGATGCGCCGGTGGGCTAACGGCCTGCCTCAGCGGGCTGACGGCCTGCCGCCTCGCCTTGGCATCGAGGCAAAAGAAAAGCCGGGCGAACCCGGCTTTTCAACATTCTCTGAAAAATTTTTAGTTGACCGCGTCCTTGAGGCCTTTGCCGGCCGAGAACTTCGGCACGGTACGCGCCGGAATCTTCACTTCCGCGCCAGTCTGCGGGTTGCGGCCAGTCGATGCCGCACGCTTGGAGACGGTGAAATTTCCGAAGCCGACGAGCCGTACATCGCCGCCCTTCTTCAGTTCGCCAGTGATGACGGAGAACACCGCCTCAACCGCCGACTGTGCGTCACCCTTCGAAATGCTCGCGGATTCAGCGACAGCGGAAACCAGTTCGTTCTTGTTCATAAAAATTCCCTTCCATGAGAAAACCGGAACTTTCGACTCATCCGGCAGGAGAGGGACTTTAGAAAGAAGCGCTCGCAAACCCAAGTCAAAAAGCCGGAAATAAGTTGAAAAAAGCCCGGAAAAGGTGGGTTTTTCACATGAAAAAGCCGGGCTCAAGGCCCGGCTCTCTCTTTGTGCACTGCAACTTTAGTAGTTTCTAATGTGCAAGCGACTTTCCAGCATCGTCAACGGTATCGGTGGAAGCCGGCGGATTGACCGGCTCGACCCACTCGATCGGCTCCGGCATGCGCACCAGCGCGTGCCTCAGAACCTCGCCGACACGTGAGACCGGAATGATCTCCATACCGTTCTTCACATTGTCCGGTATCTCCGCCAGATCCTTGGCGTTGTCTTCCGGGATCAGCACCTTCTTGATGCCGCCGCGCAATGCGGCGAGCAGCTTCTCCTTGAGGCCGCCGATCGGCAAGATGCGGCCGCGAAGCGTTATCTCGCCAGTCATCGCCACATCGGCCCGGACCGGAATACCAGTCATGACAGACACGATGGCTGTCGCCATGGCAGCACCTGCAGACGGACCGTCCTTCGGCGTGGCGCCTTCGGGCAAGTGGACGTGGATGTCACGCTTGTCGAACAGCGGCGGCTCGATGCCGAAATCGATGGCCCGCGAGCGGACATAAGAGGCCGCCGCCGAGATCGATTCCTTCATCACGTCGCGCAGATTGCCGGTCACCGTCATGCGGCCCTTGCCGGGCATCATGACGCCTTCGACCGTCAGCAGCTCGCCGCCGACTTCCGTCCAGGCAAGACCGGTGACGACACCGACCTGATCGTCAGCCTCGACCTGGCCGAAGCGGAAGCGCGGAACACCGAGGTAATCGGCGAGGTTCGCCGCCGTGATGCTCACCGTCTTCTTCTTCGTCTTCAGGATCTCGGTCACCGCCTTGCGCCCGAGTTTCATCAGCTCGCGCTCCAGGCTTCTGACGCCCGCTTCACGGGTGTAGGTCTGGATGATGCCGCGGATCGCGTCCTCGCCGACGGAGAATTCCTTCGGCTGCAGGGCATGGTCGCGGATCACCTTGGGCATCAGGTGACGCTTGGCGATCTCGATCTTCTCGTCCTCGGTGTAGCCGGCGATACGGATGATCTCCATGCGGTCCATCAGGGGCGCAGGGATGTTCAGCGTGTTCGCCGTCGTCACGAACATCACGCTCGACAGATCGTATTCGACCTCGAGGTAATGGTCCATGAACGTCGAGTTCTGCTCGGGATCGAGCACCTCGAGCAAGGCCGATGACGGATCGCCGCGGAAGTCCTGGCCCATCTTGTCGATCTCGTCGAGCAGGAAGAGCGGGTTAGACTTCTTGGCCTTCTTCATCGACTGGATGACCTTGCCGGGCATCGAACCGATATAGGTGCGGCGGTGACCACGGATCTCGGCCTCGTCACGCACGCCGCCAAGCGCCATGCGGATGAATTCGCGGCCGGTCGCCTTGGCGATCGATTTGCCGAGCGAGGTCTTGCCGACGCCGGGAGGGCCGACGAGGCACAGGATTGGCCCCTTCAGCTTCTTCTGGCGGCTTTGCACGGCGAGATACTCGACGATGCGGTCCTTGACCTTGTCGAGGCCGAAATGATCGGTGTCGAGCACGTTCTGCGCAAACGCCAGGTCCTGCTTGACCTTGGAGTTCTTGCCCCACGGGATCGACAGGATCCAGTCGAGATAATTGCGCACCACGGTCGATTCCGCCGACATCGGCGACATCGTCCGCAGCTTCTTCAACTCGGCTTCCGCCTTTTCGCGGGCCTCCTTGGAGAGCTTGGTCTTCTTGATGCGCGCCTCGATCTCGGCGGCCTCGTCGCGGCCGTCCTCGCCTTCGCCGAGCTCCTTCTGGATCGCCTTCATCTGCTCGTTGAGGTAATATTCGCGCTGCGTCTTCTCCATCTGGCGCTTGACGCGCGAGCGGATGCGCTTCTCCACCTGCAGGACGGAGATTTCGGCTTCCATGAAGCCCATCGCCTTTTCCAGCCGTTCCTTGACGGACAGCGTGGCCAGCATCTCCTGCTTCTCGGGGATCTTGATGGCGAGGTGCGAGGCAACCGTATCGGCGAGCTTGGAATAGTCGTCGATCTGGCTGGCGGCGCCCACCACTTCAGGCGAGATCTTCTTGTTCAGCTTGACGTAGTTTTCGAAGTCGGTGACGACCGAACGGGCGAGCGCCTCGACCTCGACCTCTTCCTCCTCCGGCTCGACCAGCGCCGTGGCGGTAGCTTCGTGGAAGTCCGGACGGTCGGTGAACGAGACGATCTTGGCACGCGAAGCGCCTTCGACCAGCACCTTGACGGTGCCGTCGGGCAGCTTCAGCAATTGCAGCACATTGGCGAGCGTGCCGATGTCGAAGATCGCATCGGGCTCGGGATCGTCATCGGCGGCATTCATCTGGGTGGCAAGCAGGATCTGCTTTTCCTGACCCATAACCTCTTCCAGCGCCTTGATCGACTTTTCACGCCCGACAAAGAGCGGAACGATCATGTGCGGGAACACCACGATGTCGCGCAGTGGGAGGACTGCGAAGACGCCGTCGCTGGGAGCCTTGGATATTTTGGCCATTGTCCAACCTTTCATGTCGCGGCCGCTAATCGAGCCAACCGCGAATCTCATATTAACGACCGGGGATCGTTCCGCCTACCACCGTTTGTGACGGGAGTTTTACAGCACAGAATTCGGCACCACGGCCTTCCGATGTTAGTTGGATGCACGAGGGGCAAAGATCAAGGGTCGACACGTTCGTTCATCCACTCCGTCACAAGGATCGGTACCTCACCACAGCAAAACGGCGCCCCGCGGGCGCCGTTCCATAAAAAGGTTAGGCCAGATGCCAGATCAGGCGCTGACGTTGCCCTTCTTTTCCTTCTGCTCGGAATAGATGTAGAGCGGCCGGGCGCTGCCGGTCACCACTTCTTCCGAAATCACCACTTCGCGCACGCCTTCCAGGGCGGGCAGTTCGAACATGGTGTCGAGCAGGATCGCTTCCATGATCGAGCGGAGGCCACGGGCGCCGGTCTTGCGCTCGATGGCGCGCTTGGCGATCGCCGACAGCGCATTCTCATGGAAGGTCAGGTCGACACTCTCCATCTCGAACAGCCGCTGATACTGCTTGACCAGCGCGTTTTTCGGCTCGGTCAGGATCTGGATCAGCGCCGGCTCGTCGAGGTCTTCCAGCGTCGCCAGGACCGGCAGACGGCCGACAAACTCGGGGATGAGGCCGAACTTCAAGAGATCCTCGGGCTCGACCAGGCGGAACACGTCGCCGGTGCGACGATCCTCGGGCGAAGCCACGATGGCGCCGAAGCCGATGGAAGTCTTCCTGCCGCGATCCGAGATGATCTTGTCCAGCCCGGCGAAGGCGCCGCCGCAGATGAACAGGATGTTGGCGGTGTCGACCTGCAGGAACTCCTGCTGCGGATGCTTGCGGCCGCCCTGCGGCGGAACGGAGGCAACGGTGCCTTCCATGATCTTCAGAAGCGCCTGCTGCACACCCTCGCCCGACACGTCGCGGGTGATCGATGGGTTGTCGGACTTGCGCGAGATCTTGTCGATTTCATCGATGTAGACGATGCCGCGCTGGGCGCGCTCGACATTGTAGTCGGCCGACTGCAGCAGCTTCAGGATGATGTTTTCGACGTCCTCGCCGACGTAACCGGCTTCGGTCAGCGTCGTCGCGTCGGCCATGGTGAAGGGCACGTCGATGATGCGGGCCAGCGTCTGGGCAAGCAGCGTCTTGCCGCAGCCGGTCGGGCCGATCAGCAGGATGTTGGACTTCGCCAATTCGACGTCGTTGTTCTTGCCGGCATGCGCCAGGCGCTTGTAGTGGTTGTGGACAGCCACCGACAGCACGCGCTTGGCGTAGGGCTGGCCGATGACATAGTCGTCGAGAACCTTCAGGATCTCCTGCGGGGTCGGCACGCCCTCGCGCGACTTCACCATCGAGGTCTTGTTCTCCTCGCGGATGATGTCCATGCACAACTCGACGCACTCGTCGCAGATGAACACCGTTGGGCCGGCGATCAGCTTGCGCACCTCATGCTGGCTTTTGCCGCAAAACGAGCAATAAAGCGTGTTCTTCGAATCACCGCTGTTGTTGCCGACTTTGCTCATTTTCCTGTCCTTTCATGGCCGCCCGCCGATGGTCTGGCTGAAAGGGCGCATATTCTATCTATCGCGGGAATTCGCCGCCGCCAGTGTCCCGGCTCCCGCAACGCATTCCGTACGAAACACAAATCAGAAAACGTCGCAATGATTCGCGCCAACCCTGCACAAAGCTAAGCCGTCGAAAATCAACATAGCCTTAACGTAGGCAATCCCATCCACCGAGGGAACAGCCAATTGTGGCCGAAATGCCGCAAATCCCAGCAAAAGCGCGTTATCCCGCCATCCAACTGCCATGCAGCGCTTATGCCACAGCGCCTTCGACCGGCTCGCGCGACGAAATGACCTTGTCGATGAGGCCGAAATCCTTGGCTTCGTCGGCGGTCATGAAATGGTCGCGGTCAAGCGTCTTTTCAATGTCTTCGTAGCTCTTGCCGGTGTGTTTGACGTAGACCTCGTTGAGGCGGCGCTTCAGCTTGATGATGTCCTGTGCGTGCCGCTCGATGTCGGAGGCCTGGCCCTGGAAACCGCCGGAAGGCTGGTGAACCATGATACGGGCGTTCGGCGTGGCAAAACGCATGTCCTTGTGGCCGGCGGTCAGAAGCAGCGAGCCCATCGACGCCGCCTGGCCGATGCACAGCGTCGACACTGCCGGCTTGATGAACTGCATGGTGTCGTAGATCGCCATGCCCGAGGTCACCACGCCGCCCGGCGAGTTGATGTAGAGATTGATCTCTTTCTTCGGGTTCTCGGCCTCGAGGAACAAAAGCTGTGCACAAACCAGCGTCGCCATACCGTCTTCGACCGGGCCGGTGATGAAAATGATGCGCTCTTTCAGCAGGCGCGAGAAAATGTCGTAGGCCCGCTCGCCGCGATTGGTCTGCTCGACCACCATCGGAACGAGGTTCATGTAGGTTTCGACGGGGTTCTTCATGGACTACCCTTTTTGGAGATGGGGATTCCGGCGCCGGGAAATCGGGCAGAATCGGTTCTTGATGGTTAGAATGTAAATAGGATGCCGGCTCACCCTAGCGCAAGGCCGCCTCTCCTAGCCATCTGGTTAAGTCGAATCAAGGTTTCCGCGCAAGGAAAGTCCGAACGCGGCCAGCGGCGTTTTTGCGGTGTAGCAATTCCTTAACCGCGTCGCTTAACGAAATGCGGCGAAACCGCTTTCCCCGGAGAACCTTCCCCTACAGTTCAACGTTGAACCTCACGTTTCGGGTTCAAACAGGGGGAGTGCCATGATCAGGAAAACTGCTTGCCTCGCCATCTCCGGCCTTGCCGGTCTCGGCATGGTGTCCGATGCGGTTGCCGGCGGCCGGGCCGCCGAATGCTATGAGCCGGTGCACAGGCCGGCGCTCTATGACACCGTCTATGAAGACGTCATGGTCAGTCCCGGCGGGCAGTTGGTCGACTATGATCCGCCGATCTATGGCACCATGGAGCGCGTCGAGCAGATCGCGCCGCCCCGAGTCACCTATGACATCGTACCGGCGAGAACCCGCACCGTTTACCGCACGGTCCAGGTCGACGATGGCGGCTATGCCTGGGAATGGCGCGTCATCCACGGCCGCAAGGTGCTGTGCAAGGTGTGGCGCAAGGCCCGCTACGCGCGTGTGGCCGAAACGGTGGTGGTTGAACCGGAGCGCACCCGCCGGGTTGTGCTGCCGGCCGAATATGAGAGCGTCGCCCATGAAGTGCTGGTGCGGCCCGAGCGGCGGCACGTCACCCAGATAGCGCCGTCATACCAGAGGATGGCGCGCCGGGTGGTGGTGCAGGAAGGCTCGACCAGCTGGCGCCGCGTGCATATTGCCAGGCATTGCGAGGATTAGACTTCGGTACTTCGCCGAGGTCCGCCTCGGTTGGCTCAATCCATAGGGCCGTCGGGTGCCAACATCCGGTCTGGCACCAAGCCGGCAAGCCGCGGTAATGGTCTGGCATGACCACATCCATGCCGCCCTACCTCGCCTTTGATCCAGCCACGCGCCGCCTGCGGCTCGATCCGCACGAACCGGCGTTTTTCCAGAACCCCTACGACGCCTATGCCGTCCTGCATGGCGCATCGAATGCCTTCTTCTGGGAGGAATTCGGCTTCTGGTGCTTTGGCGGCTTCGACGACGTCAACCGGCTGTTGCGCGACCGCCGCTTCGGTCGCCAGAACCCGGCCGGCATTCCCGACAGCCGCGGCATCGGCGAGGATCGCTCGCACCTCATCGCCTTCGACGGCATCGAGACCAATTCGATGCTGGAGCTGGAGCCGCCGGTGCACACCAGGCTCAGAACCCTGGTCAACCGCGCCTTCGTCTCGCGCCAGGTAGAGCAGCTGAGACCGCGCGTCGAAGCGCTGGCCAATGAACTGATCGACCGTTTCGAACCGCGCCAGGTCGATCTATTGCCCAGCTTCGCCGCGCCTTTGCCGATCACCATCATTGCCGGAATGCTTGGCGTGCCGGTGGAAATGGGGCCGCAACTGCTCGACTGGTCGCACCGGATGGTGGCCATGTACATGCATGGCCGGACGCGCGAGACCGAGGAAGCGGCCAATCGCGCCGCGCGCGATTTTTCCGACTTTTTGCGTGGCTATGTCGCTGAGCGGCGCAAGAAGCCTGGCGACGACCTGCTGTCGCTGCTGATCGCGGCGCAAGAGGATGGCCAGAAGCTGTCGGAAGACGAGTTGGTCTCGTCCGCCGTTCTGTTGCTCAATGCCGGCCACGAGGCGACCGTCCATCAAACCGGCAACGCCGTGCGCACGTTGCTGGCGCAAGGCGACGACCCCGGCCGTTTCTTCACCTCGCCGGAAGCAACCGCTGCGACGGTCGAGGAGTGCCTGCGCTTCGACGCGCCGCTGCACATGTTCACCCGCTACGCCTATCAGGAGGTCGAGGTGACATCCGGGGTTGTCGTACAACCGGGGGAGACGGTCGGCCTGCTGCTCGGCATGGCCAATCATGATCCGCTTGCCCTTGCCGAACCTGGCGCCTTCCGGCCCGGCCGACCAGACCAGAAGAATGTCTCGTTCGGCGCCGGTATCCATTTCTGCATCGGTGCGCCGCTGGCGCGGCTGGAGTTGCAGGTGTCGCTGAAAACCCTGTTCGAGCGGCAGCCGCAACTCCATCTTGCGGAGCAGCCGCGCTTCCGCGACACCTATCATTTCCATGGGCTGGAAAGGCTCATTGTGAGCTTGTGAGGACGGCGGAGCCGACGCATGCCCGAGAAAATGAGATTCGCCTTTCTACAGGAACCACCCTTCTGCTTTATCGACGGATCGGGACGTCTGGGCGGCAGCGATGCCCAACTGGCCAAGAGGTCTGCCTGACGCTCGGGCTGGAACTTTTGCCCATCGAGACCGAGTTTGCCGAGCTGCTGCCTGGGTTTGCCGAAGATCGGTGGGACATAACCACCGGCCCTGTTCATTTCCGACGACCGCCGGAAGCTGGTCGACTTCACAAGGCCGATCTGGATGCTGGCGGATGGATTGCTGGTCGCGAAAGACAATCCCCGCGCCTTCGATAGCTATCGGTCCGTCGCCAATGATCGGACGGCGCTGATCGGCGTCATATCGGGCCAGATCCAGCACCGGACGGCCCTGCAAAACGCTATTCAGCCCGAACGGCTAAGGATATTTGCCACTCAGGCCGAAGCAGCTAACGCCGTCGCGGCCGGCGTAGTGCATGCCTATGCGAGTGCAGCGCTCGCGCATCGCGGCTATCTGAGCCGGCGACCCGACGCGCCTCTCGACGTCCCGACAGTCGAAAAACAGCCAGCGCCCGGCGCTTTCGCTCTCGCCAAAGGCAGTGCCACCCTGCTCCAGCGCGTCGATTTATGTCTCAGTGATTTGCTTGGAAGTCCCTGGCACAGGGAGATGATGAGCGGATACGGCTTTTCCGACACTGACATCGATCGGCTTTTGTGAAGTCCAAGCGCGACCGAGCGGTCAGAGCTTGATCACATACTCCTTGCGGGTCGTTTCAAGCACTTCCCAGCTGCCCCTGAAGCCTGGCCTGAGCACGAAGCTGTCGCCGGCCCGGACCGTGCGCGCCTCGCCGCCATCCTCGGCAACCACCGAGACGCCGGACAGGATGTGGCAGAACTCCCATTCGTCATATTCGATGCGCCATTTGCCCGGCGTCGCTTCCCAGATGCCGGCATAGAGCCCGCCGTCGCGCTCCTCGACATTCCAGGTGCGGAACTTCGGATCGCCCGCAATCAGACGATCCGGCGCCGGGGCGCCAATCTCGGCGTCGACGCTGTCGGTCGATATTGCCAAGTAATGCGCGGACAGGGTTTGCCTCCAACAGATTAGTGAGTAGTGAGCGGAAAGCGCTCCCTCGAGCGGGTGGCTAATCACTAATCACTGCTAACTAGTTAATACCGACTACTACTCACTACTCACTACTCACTACTCACTACTCACTTCAAAAAATCAAACCTTGGCCAAAGCCTGTTCCAGATCGGCGACGATGTCGTTGACATCCTCGATGCCGACGGAAAGCCGGACCGTGTCCGGTCCCGCACCCGCCTTGACCTTCTGCTCGTCGGAAAGCTGGCGATGCGTGGTCGATGCCGGATGGATGACCAGCGACTTGGTGTCGCCGACATTGGCGAGGTGCGAGAACAGTTCGAGCGCCTCGACGAACTTGATGCCGGCCTCGTAGCCGCCCTTCAGGCCGAAGGTGAAGACAGCACCGGCGCCTTGCGGCGAGTATTTCTTCTGCAGCGCGTTGTTCTTGTCGCTGGGCAGGCCGGGATAGTTGACCCAGGCGACCTTGGGGTGGTTGGACAGCCAGCCGGCTACGGTGATCGCATTGTCGCAATGGCGTTGCATCCTGAGCGGCAAGGTCTCCAGCCCGGTCAGGATCAGGAAGGCATTGAACGGCGAAATCGCCGGGCCGATGTCACGCAGGCCAAGCACGCGCGCGGCGATGGCGAAGGCGAAATTGCCGAAGGTTTCGTGCAGGACAAGGCCGCCATATTCGGGGCGCGGCTCCGACAGCATCGGATATTTGCCGGATTTCGACCAGTCGAACGTGCCGCCATCGACGATGGCGCCGCCGATCGAATTGCCGTGGCCGCCGATGAACTTGGTCAGCGAATGGACGACGATGTCGGCGCCATGCTCGATCGGCCGCACCAGATAGGGCGAGGCCAGCGTGTTGTCGACGATGAGCGGCAAGCCGTGCTTGCGGGCGATGTCGCCGATTTTCTCTATGTCGACGAAGGTGCCGCCGGGATTGGCCAGGCTCTCGATGAAGATCGCCTTGGTCTTGTCGTCTATCTGGCTTTCGAAGGTGGAGACGTCGTTGGTGTCGGCCCAACGCACCTCCCAGCCGAAATTCTTGAAGGCATGGCCGAACTGATTGATCGAACCACCGTAAAGCCTTGTGGCGGCGACGAAATTATCGCCAGGCCGCATGAGATTGTGGAACACGATCACCTGTGCGGCATGGCCGGAAGCAACGGCAAGTGCAGCCGTGCCGCCTTCGAGCGCCGCGATCCGCTCTTCCAGCACCGCCTGGGTCGGGTTCATGATGCGGGTGTAGATGTTGCCGAAGGCCTTCAGCCCGAACAGCGAGGCGGCATGGTCGGCATCGTCGAACACAAAGGAGGTCGTCTGGTAGATCGGCGTGGCGCGTGCGCCCGTTGCCGGGTCGGGCTTGGCGCCGGCATGGACGGCGAGCGTGTTGAAACCGGGCGTGCGGGTCATCGAAAACCTCCCTGAGCGGTAAACGTGTGAATGGTGAAATGATGAATGGTGAGCGATAAATGGTGGTCGCAAAGTCGGCCAGTCCCACCTTGATTGCAAGCCGCTCATATGCGGCTTTACCCGGCTTCCAGGAAAATCCTTCTATTCACCATTCACCATTCACTGCCTTACTTCTGGCGCACACCGAAACTCTGGAATCCCGACCGCATCAGCGGCTTCTTCGACGACAGCACACCGGAGTTGACGCCGGTCCAGCCGATCTCGCCCGACAGCTTGCCATATTCGATCTTCGGGCAGCGGTTCATCACCACCTTGATACCGGCCGCCTCGGCACGCGCGGCCGCCTCGTCGTCGCGCACGCCAAGCTGCATCCAGATCACCTTCGGCAAGGGGTCGAGCTTCAGCACCTCATCTACAATGCCGGGCACCGATGCAGAGGCGCGAAAGATGTCGACCATGTCGACCGGCTCCGGCAGATCGGCAAGGCTGGCATAGGTCATGCGGCCGAGGATTTCCTTGCCGGCCTGCCCCGGATTGATCGGAAACACCGAAAAGCCCTTGGCCAGCAGATATTTCAGCACGAAAAAGCTCGGCCTGACATCGTTGGCCGACGCGCCGACCATGGCGATGGTCTTCACAGAATTGAGGATGCCGCCGATATAGGCATTGTCGTAGCTATCGTGATTCACTCGTCGGTCTCCCTCAGTGCTTCCTCCATAAAGGACTGCGGGTCCGTGCAGAAGTCGCGCATCATGCGAAAATGATCGGTATCGGTGAAATCTGTGGGGTCGAGGCCGAAGCGGCTGATGCGGAACAGCCGCGCGCCCGGACAGGCCATCAGCAGCGGCGAGTGCGTCGCCATGATCACTTGAGCCGTGCCGGACCGGTCCATGCGCCGCAGCATCTTCAGCAGCTCGATCTGCCGCGATGGCGACAGCGCGCTTTCGGGCTCGTCGAGGATGTAGATACCTTGCCGGCGGCAGCGCTCCTCGAAGAAGCGGATGAACCCTTCACCATGCGACCAGGACAGGAAATCCGGCGGCGCCCCGCCAGATTCCAGCGCCGCCTGATCGAGATAGCGGGCAACCGTGTAAAAAGATTCGGCGCGGAAGAACCAACCCGCTGTGACCTTCGGCAGCCAGTGGCCGCGCAACGTGTCGGCAAGCGCTGCACCACTCTCGTCGATGGCGCCGGAGTGGTCGACGGGCATGTAGCCCTTGCCGCCGCCGGCTTCGTCGTAACCGGCCACCGCGCCGATCGCTTCCAGCAGCGTCGATTTGCCGGTGCCGTTTTCGCCGACAATGATGGTGATCGGCGTGGTGAATTCGAGCTCGAATTCGCGGCCGCGGAACAGCGGCAGGTTCCAGGGATATTTTTCCCAATCTTCCACGCGCTCGGGGTCAATCAGGATGCGTTTGAGATAAGGCGCCTTAAGCCGGGTCAGTTGCTTGCGATAGCCCATGCGGACGCTCAATCCGGCAGCGAGATGGTGCCGTCATCCGCGATCGGGAAGGCCGGATTGTGCGCCACTTCCCAGACATGGCCGTCGGCATCGGCGAAATAGCCGTACCAGCCGCCCCAGAAGGCACGGCCGGCCGGCTTGACGATTGTGCCGCCGGCCTTCTCGGCTGCGGCCAAGACCTCGTCAACCTCGGCATCGGAGCGGGTGTTGTAGGCGAGGTAGACCGCCGACGGTGCTGCGGCGAAGGCAATGCCTGAATCCTCCTCGGCGCTTGGCCGCGGGAACAGGCCGAGAATGGCGCCGCCCATCTGGAAGAAGGCGACGCCATCGGTGATGCCGGCGTGGCGCTTCAGGCCCATGCCCTCGTAAAAGCGCACGGCGCGCTCGAGATCGTCGGTGGCGATGGTGATGATGGAGATGCGCGGTTCCATGGATCGAAAAGCCTATTCGTCCGTCCATTCCGGTTTACGCTTGCCGATGAAGGCGCCGATGCCTTCCTCGGCGTCGCGGGCCAGCATGTTCTCGACCATGACGCGGCCGGTATAGGCATACGCGTCCGCCAACCCCATCTCGGCCTGCGCGTAAAAGGCTTCCTTGCCGGTCTTGACCACCAGAGATGATTTGGAGGCAATGGTTTGCGCGTATTTGGTGACGATCTGATTCAGGTATTCGCGCGGCACGACGCGGTTAACCAGGCCGAATTCCTTGGCGGTTGCGGCATCGATGGTCTCGCCGGTGAGCAGCATTTCCATGGCGTGCTTGTGAGACACGTTGCGTGACAGCGCCACCATCGGCGT
This sequence comes from Mesorhizobium sp. M0029, assembly GCF_040323735.1. Lineage (NCBI taxonomy): Bacteria > Pseudomonadati > Pseudomonadota > Alphaproteobacteria > Hyphomicrobiales > Phyllobacteriaceae > Mesorhizobium > Mesorhizobium sp. M0029. The sequence goes on along the minus strand of NZ_JAMYVF010000021.1, from coordinate 81,811 downwards.
CGAACAAAACAGGCCGATATTGACGCCCGGCGTGCAGAAGGTCGCTTCATGCGAGGCAATGGCGAGGTCGCAACTGCCAACCAGTTGCAGCCCCGCAGCAGTGGCGAGGCCATCGACTTCGGCGATGATCGGGAGCGGATGGCGCACGATCTGCTGCATCAACGCCGCGCAAGCCGAAAATGTCTGCTCGAAAAACCCCTTGCCCTTGTCGGCGTCGGCGCGGCGCGCGGTCATTTCCTTGAGATCGTGACCGGCGCAGAAGACTTTCCCGGCGGCCGCCAAGACGATGACGCGGACCGATTTGTTGGCCTTGGCACGGTCGAGCTCGGCGCTCAATGCCGCCATGACGGAAAGCGACAAGGCATTGGCGGGCGGATTGGCGAGCGTCAGGCGCAGCACGCCCTTGTCCAGCCCGGCGATGACCGGCCCGTCTATGGCAACAGGTTTGATCGAAAGGATTTCGGCCATGACAAGGGTCTCCGCGATTCCGCCGGGCGCCGCCAGACTATCTAATATCGGATCGAGTTTCATCAACACCCATCGCTTGCGCCAGAGGTGTTGCCAGAAGCGCATCATTGCGTTCATACAGGCCCGGCATAGAACGAGAGACCGACATGCCCGCCCAGGACAATCTCAAGCCGGTGCTGACGGCGGCTGAAGTCAATGCGCTGATGGCCAGCGTCTACCCGCAGCTCAACGACGAGTTCACGTCGTATGAGGCGCTCGATGTGTTTCCGGGCGGCTGCACGGTGCGGCTCAACGCCAGCGAACGGCATTTGCGTCCCGGCGGCACGGTGTCCGGGCCCTCGCTGTTCACGCTGGCCGACATTGGCGGCTATGTCTGCGTGCTCAGCCATGCCGGGCCGGATGCGCTTTCGGTTACGGTCAACCTCAACATCAATTTCGTCCGCAAGGCCGAGGCCGGCCCGATCGACGGCCATTGCCGCATCCTGAAGCTGGGCAAGAGCCTGATGGTGTTCGATATCGACATCGTCGCCGGACCGAAGGAACACACGGTTGCGCATGCGACCGGCACCTATTCGATCCCGCCGAAGCTCGCCGCCGATGTGGTAAAATAATACCTTTTAGTCAAACCTTTGTTTTTATAGCACTTTACGAGCAGACGTGCTTTTCCCGCGCCTTGACGTGCCCACTCCCCTCGCCTATAAGCCGTCACGAAGCAGCGGCCCGCAAAGGCCGCCGTTTTGTTATTGGCGGCGGGCAAGTGTCTTGTCGCCAATCTAAGCAACAAGAAACGCCTTCTTCGGAAGGTCCAAATCGAAAGCAGAAATCCATGGCAACCTTTTCGCAGAAGCCTGCGGATGTGGTGAAGAAGTGGGTGCTGATCGACGCCGAGGGTCTCGTCGTCGGCCGTCTCGCCACTGTCATCGCCAATCATCTTCGCGGCAAGCACAAGCCCACCTTCACCCCGCATGTCGACGACGGCGATAACGTCATCGTCATCAATGCCGACAAGGTGGTGTTCACCGGCAAGAAGTTCACCGACAAGGTCTATTACTGGCACACCGGTCACCCCGGCGGCATCAAGGAGCGCACCGCGCGCCAGCTGCTCGAGGGCCGTTTCCCCGAGCGTGTCGTCGAGAAGGCCGTCGAACGCATGATCCCGCGCGGGCCGCTCGGCCGTCGCCAGATGAAGAACCTCCGCGTCTATGCAGGCACGGAACATCCGCATGTCGCCCAGCAGCCCGTCACCCTCGACGTCGGCGCGCTGAACGCCAAGAACAAGAAGGTTGCATAAGATGGCTGAGCTTTCCTCGCTCGCAGAATTGGGCGCCGCCACCGGCAACACCAACACCCAGCCGGCAGCACCCGTGCATGTCCAGAAGCTCGACAAGTCGGGCCGCGCCTATGCCACCGGCAAGCGCAAGAACGCAATTGCGCGCGTCTGGGTGAAGCCGGGTTCCGGCAAGATCGTCGTCAACGACAAGGAATTCGCGACCTATTTCGCGCGTCCGGTCCTGCAGATGATCCTCAACCAGCCGATCATCGCTTCCAACCGCGCCGGCCAGTACGACATCGTCGCCACCGTCATCGGCGGCGGCCTCTCCGGCCAGGCCGGTGCCGTTCGTCACGGCATCTCCAAGGCGCTGACCTACTACGAGCCGGCACTGCGCGCCGTGCTCAAGAAGGGCGGCTTCCTGACCCGCGACAGCCGCGTCGTCGAGCGCAAGAAGTACGGCAAGGCGAAGGCCCGTCGTTCCTTCCAGTTCTCGAAGCGCTAAGCGCTGCGACGTTCCAGACCTCGAAAGGCCGCCTCCGGGCGGCCTTTTCTTTTGGGTCTCGGCAGTCACCCCACCCGGCGCTTCGCGCGAAGCGCCGGGTGGGGTGATGGCGCCGGCCTCGGTTCAAGTCTCAGAACTTGCCGGCCTTGATGTAATCGATAAACGCCCGTAGCGGCGCTGGAACCAGACGCCGTCCGGGATAGTACAGAAATGGCCCGGGAAAGCTCTGCCACCACGGTTCGAGCACGGGCTCCAGGGCGCCGCTTTCGAAGTGGGGGCGAAGCCAGCCCTCGAAGAGAGCGACGATGCCGCTGCCGGCAATGGCCGCATGGACGGCAAGATCGCTCGCCCCGCCGATCCGCACGATCAACGGCCCCGTCGTGTCGACCCGCACCACCTCGCCGTCGCGCTCGAATTCCCACGGCAGCATCGCACCGCTGGCAAAACGACCGCGCAGACAAGCATGGCCAAGCAGGTCGCTCGGGTGCTGCGGCCGCCCATGGCGCTCGAGATAGGCGGGGCTGGCGCCAGTGGCGAAGCGCTGGACGCGCGGTCCGATCGGCACCGCGATCATGTCCTGCTCCAGTCGCTCGTCATAGCGGATGCCGGCGTCGCAGCCGGCCGCCAACACGTCGACGAAGTTCTCATCGGCGATGACCTCCAGCCGAATGCCGGGATAGGCGGCGAGGAAGCCCGGAACGATGTCGGGCAATATCAGCCGCGCGGCGCTGACCGGGACGTTGAGGCGCAGCGAACCGGCCGGCCTGTCGCGAAAGCCATTGACCACGTCGAGGGCCGCCTCCACCTCCGACAGCGCCGGGCCAAGCCTTCCCAAGAGGCTGAGGCCTGCGTCGGTTGGAACAACGCTGCGTGTGGTGCGGTTGAACAGCCTGACGCCAAGTTGCGTCTCCAGGCGGCGCACCGCTTCGCTCAGGCCCGACGCGCTGCCGCCGCCGGCGCGAGCCCCTTCGCGAAAACCGCCGGCACGCGCCACCGTCACGAAAGCGTTCAGATCGCCAAGGTCCATCATTGTTCGCCATTCCGCACAAGCTGTACGGATTGTACCTTATTATCCCGAGGTTGAGCAGCGTCTATCTTCGCCTCCTCAAAGGAGACCGACCATGTCCACCATCCAAAAATCCGGCACATTCACCCTCGGCAGCCACACCGTGGAACGGCTCGGCTACGGCGCCATGCAACTTGCCGGCCCGCACGTTTTCGGTCCGCCGAAGGATCATGACGCGGCCATTGCAGTGCTGCGCGAAGCGGTGGCCTCCGGGGTCAACCACATCGACACCAGCGACTACTATGGCCCGCATGTAACCAACCAGCTGATCCGCGAAGCGCTGGCGCCCTATCCGCAAGACCTCGTCATCGTCACCAAGATCGGGGCGCGGCGCGGCAGCAACGGCTCCTGGCTGCCTGCCTATTCCGCCAACGAACTAGAGCAGGCCGTGCACGACAATCTCAGGAATCTCGGCCTTGAGGTGCTGGATGTCGTCAATCTGCGCATCATGTTCGGGGTGATGGGTCCGGCCGAGGGCTCGATCGAGGCGCAGTTGACCGCGCTTGCCGAACTGCAGCGCAAGGGCCTGGTGCGCCATATCGGCCTGAGCAACGTCACCCCAGCGCAGGTCGAGGAAGGCCGTGGGATCGCCGAGATCGTCTGCGTGCAGAACCAGTACAATCTGGCGCATCGCGACGACGACGGGTTGATCGATGAACTGGCGCGCGCCGGCATCGCCTACACGCCGTTCTTCCCGCTCGGCGGCTTCAGCCCGCTGCAGTCGTCGACCTTGTCGGATGTGGCCACGCGGCTCGGCGCCACACCCTTGCAGGTTGCGCTCGCCTGGCTGCTGCGCCGCTCGCCGAACATCCTGCTGATCCCGGGGACGTCGTCGGTCGGGCATTTGAGAGAGAACCTGGCGGCGGCGGAACTGGAGCTGTCGGCTGATGTGCTGAGGGAATTGAATGGGGTGGCGAAAGCGGCGTGAAGATTTTGCGGGCGGCGCTGTCACCCCACCCGCGCCTTCGGCGCGACCTCCCCATCGAGGGGAGGTAGGAGGTCGCGGCAGCCTTGCATGCCTCGCAATCGCTACGACTGTCGGAATCTAAAGCGCCAACGCCCTACCTCCCCTCGATGGGGAGGTCGGCGCGCAGCGCCGGGTGGGGTGATGGCGCCGACGTACGATTTCTAATTGATACTCGCCGTATTCGCGGCTCGGCCGGCTTCGCCTCATCCACATAAGGCACCCTAAACCCGTTGGCCCCCAGCCAGCCAATGGCAGCCTTCGGTTCGTCGGTCTGGATGATGGTGGCGCCGCGTTCGGCCCAGAAACCGTGGTCTCGGCCGGCATGCCGGCCCGCACCGCCAGTTCATCGCCGCGGCCGCCGGAGAGGATGCCGCCGGGCCTTGCACCTTGGCGATACAAGTCCTTCGCCAAGCTGTGACTGGCATCTTGCGTGCCGGTTCTGTAGTTGTGGCAGCCCGATGAACAAAGAAGGACCCGTAATGGCGAACCAGACCATCGATAACGCCTTCACCGCCCGCTCCAAGACGGGGCCTTCCTTCGAGCCGACCTATGCCGGCGCGCTGTCGTTCATGCGGCGCAAATACACCAAGGATGCAAAGGGCGCGGACGCCGTCGTGTGGGGCATTCCGTTCGATGCCGCCGTCACCAACCGGCCGGGCGCGCGCTTTGGGCCGCAGGCGATCCGCCGCGCCTCGGCGATCCTCGACAACGACCCGCAATATCCGTTCTCGCGCGACCTGTTCGAGCATCTCGCCGTCATCGACTATGGCGATTGCCTGCTCGATTCGGGCAATCACCAGAAGACGCCAGGCACGATCGAGCGCGAGGCGGCGAAAATCCTGAAATCGGGCGCCTTCCTGTTGTCGCTCGGCGGCGACCATTTCGTCACCTGGCCGCTGCTCAAGGCACATGCCGCCATCCACGGGCCGCTGGCGCTGGTGCAGTTCGATGCGCACCAGGACACCTGGCCTGACGATGGCAAGCGCATCGACCATGGTTCGTTCGTCGGCCGCGCCGTCAATGAAGGCATCATCGACCCCGACCGCTCGATCCAGATCGGCATCCGCACGCATGCCCCCGATACGTTCGGCATCAAGATCCTTTACGGTCACGAGATCGAGGAGATGCGGGCTTCCGACATCGCCTATGCGATCGTCGACCGCACCGGCGGCAGGAAGACCTATCTCACCTTCGACATCGACTGCCTCGACCCGGCCTTTGCGCCCGGCACCGGCACGCCGGTTGCCGGCGGACCGTCCTCGGCGAAAATCCTGTCGACGCTGCGCCAGCTCGGCCAGGTCGATATTGTCGGCGCCGACGTCGTCGAGGTTGCGCCGGCCTATGATCACGCCGATATAACGGCGATCGCCGGCTCGATGGTGGCCATGCACTATCTCGGCCTGGTGGCCGAGCGAAAAGCGCGGGCGGAAGAGCTGAACAGCGGCAACCATGGCGCGGCAAACCATGGCCAGGGCATATAGGCCTGAATTAGCAGGGAATTGACGGGCACATGAAACCGAAAATCTTCATCGATGGCGAACACGGCACCACCGGCCTGCAGATCCGGGCGCTGCTGGCCGAGCGCGGCGACCTCGAGATCATCTCGATCCCGGCCGAGCGCCGCAAGGAAACGGCGGCGCGCGCCGAGTTCCTCAATGCCGCCGATGTCGCCATCCTGTGCCTGCCGGATGCGGCTGCCAAGGAAAGCGTGTCGCTGATTGCCAACGACACCACCAAGGTGATCGACGCCTCCACGGCGCATCGCGTCGCCGAGGGCTGGGAATACGGTTTTGCCGAGCTGGACAAGGATCAGGCCAGGATCATCGCCAATGCGAAACGCGTCGCCAATCCCGGCTGCTGGCCGCAAGGGCCGATCGCGACGCTGCGGCCGCTGGTCGCTGCCGGTCTGCTGCCGGCGGATTTCCCGATCACGGTCAATGGCATTTCGGGCTATTCGGGCGGCGGCCGGCCGATGATCGAGGACTATGTCGCCAAGGGCGAGGATGCCTCTGAATTCCAGGTCTATGGGCTGACCCTGCAGCACAAGCATGTGCCGGAGCTGCGCACCTATGCGAAGCTGTCGCACGATCCGATCATGCAGCCGGCGGTCGGCAATTTCGCCCAAGGCATGATCACAGTGGTGCCGCTGCAGCTCGGCGGGCTCGACCATGTGCCGGCCGGCGCCGAACTGCACGCGGCAATCGCCGACCATTTTGCCGCCATCAAGGGCGGCGTGGTCGAGGTAGCTCCTTACGAGCACGTGGAGCGCCTGCCCGAGATCAATCCCGAGGTCTATAACGGCACCAACCGCATGAAGGTCTATGTCTTTGCCAATGACGACCGGGCGCAGGCGCTGCTGATTGCGGTCTATGACAATCTCGGAAAGGGCGCCTCGGGTGCTGCCGTTCAGAACATGGATCTGATGCTCGGCCTTTAATTCAGTTGGAGAGAGCATTCTGTCGCCCGAAAACCGCTTAACACTTTTCGGCATCACGCTCTGAATGGACGCGCCTGCATTTCCAAAGCGCTGGAAGATCAGCGCGCCCGAGCTCATTGCCGAGACGTTTTCGAGCCGCATCTGGAAGGTGCGGCGTGAGGACGGTTCGCCGGCCATCGTCAAGGCGCTCAAACCATTCGACGATGTCGAGGACGAGTTGCGCGGCGAGCACTATCTCGCATGGCGGCGCGGCGAAGGCGCGGTGCGGCTGCTTGGCCGGGACGGCCACCGCATGCTGCTGGAATATGCCGGTGACACCCTGCTTTCCGAAGTTCTGGCGAAGGAAGGCGACAACGCCGCGACCGCAATCGCGGCCGAGTTGATGGGGAGACTGTTCTCGCCCTCAAGACACCCTGCCCCGCCGGACCTGCAGCCGCTGCGGACACGGTTTGCCAGCCTGTTCAAAAAGGCCGGAGCCGATCGCGACGCCGGAGAGCACAGCCTCTATATCGAGGCCGCCGAAATCGCGGACCGGCTGCTCGATGCCCCGCATGCGGTCAAGCCGCTGCATGGCGACCTGCATCACGACAACATTTTGCACGGTGCGCGCGGCTGGCTGGCGATCGACCCGAAGGGCGTGCTCGGCGATCCCGGCTTCGACGCCGCCAATCTGTTCTACAACCCACTGGGGCGCGACGACCTCTGCCTCGATCCCGAGCGCATCGCGCATATGGCCGAGATCTTCGCCAGGACACTCGGCCAGACGCCGGCTGCCATTCTCGACCATGCCATCGCCTATGGCTGCCTGTCGGCCGCATGGTATCATGAGGACGAGAATGCGGTCGACGAGAACCGCGAGCTGTCGGTTGCGGGAGTGATCCGAAAGGTGCGGCTCAGCTTCTGACCGGCGCAGCCTCGCGCGTTAGACGTAGCGAGGCAGTTCGTTCGCGAAATAGATTATTGCGACGGCCAAGACACCGTAGACGATGTACCTGCGTTCATGGGCGGCCGCGTTGGCAGTGGATAGGCGCCCTTGTTGCCGCGCCAGTGGGCGGCGGCAAATCCCAGCAGGACAAGCGCGAAGGCCTGATGGGTCAGCGCCATGTGCAGCGGCACCTGCATCAGCAGCGTGCCGATGCCGATCGAGGCCTGGACCAGCACCAGCAGAAACAGCAGCGTCGCGCGGCGTGCGTGTGTCGTGCCTGGTAAACGCCGGCGTGTCGCGATCATGTGCCAGAGCCCGACGGCAAAGACCGTGTAGGCGCCCAGTCGGTGGACGAACTGCACCGTCTTCGGGTTCTCGAACAAGTTGCGCCAGGCCGGCTCGAGCAGAAGCAAATCTGACGGGATCACCTTGCCGTCCATCAGCGGCCAGGTGTTGTAGCTCAGGCCGGCGTCGAGCCCTGCGACCAGGCCGCCGAGATAGATCTGGACCAGCACCAGCAGCACGATGAAGCCGGCCAGCCTTTGTGTCGGCCGGTCGGCGGCAGGCTCCGAATGCGGCGCCAGCCCGCGCGCGACCACCATGGTGGTGGTGAAGATCAGGGCGGCAAGCGTCAAATGCGTGGCCAGGCGGTACTGGCTGACGGAGACCCGGTCGATCAGGCCGGAGGCCACCATCCACCAGCCGATGGCGCCTTGAAGGCCACCAAGCAGCAGAATACCGACCAGCTTTGGCCCAAGGCCGCGCTCGATCCGGCGCGTCGCCCACAAGACCAGCAGCGGCAGGCCGAAGACCAGGCCGACACTGCGCGCCAGGATACGGTGCGCCCACTCCCACCAGAAGATCGATTTGAAGGCGTCCAGGCTCATGCCCTTGTTGAGCTCGGCATATTGCGGGATCTTCTGGTAGAGCTGGAACTCCTCCTGCCACTCGGCGTCGTTGAGCGGCGGTATCACACCGTGGATCGGCTTCCACTCGGTAATCGACAGGCCGGAATTGGTGAGCCTGGTGGCGCCGCCAACCAGCACCAGCGCAAACAGCACCAGAAGCACGACATAAAGCCAGCCGCGCAGCAGAGCCCGGTTTTGCAGATCGCGATCGCGGTCAATGTAAGGCGCGGCGGCTGATATGGCGGCCATGGGTTGGTCCCGGCAGGTTGACGTGGCGGATTGGTGAACCATCGCAACCCGGCTGACAAGACCGGACGGCGCGGCACGCCGTCGCGCCGCATCTCCCGGGTTGCACAGGCGCGCGGTTGGGCCTAAGCGGAGGCGATCAACGAGAACGCTCATGCCCATCCGCCTGAAAAAGCTGATCGGAACTTTCCTGCTGGTGGCGCTGGTCATCATCTATGCGCTGGTCGCGTCGATCATAGCGGTCGCGCAGCTGTCGCAATCCAGCCCGCTGGTGCACTTCCTGTTCTTCCTGTTCAGCGGCCTGTTCTGGGTGCTGCCTGCGATGGGCATCATCAAATGGCTGATCCTGGAGCCGCCGCCGAAAGGCTGAAGAGCCCGACCCAGGTTAGATGGTGACGACCATTTTGCCGGCATTGGCCAGCGGCGTCGTCACGCCCGACAACATGGTGCGGATATGGGCGACGCTCTGGTAGCGGCCGTTGATCGAAATGCGCGGCAGCGCGTGCAGGAAGCCGGCGTGCTCGGCGTGCAGCACGCCGTGGCGAGTGGTCACCGCCGAGGCGTAGCCGGCGTCGCGGGCAAAGCCCACTTCGCGGCAGCCGACAGCGCTGGCGTAACCATAGGGGTAAGCGAGATGACGGGGGTCTCCGCCGAGCTGCGCCTGCAGCTGGCGCCTGACGTCGACGATTTCATGGCGCGCATCGGCTTCGTCGAGCCGCTTCAGATTGCGGTGGTTGACCGTATGCGCGCCGATCGTCACCAGCCTGTGCCCGGCCACGGCGCGGATATCGTCCCAAGTCATCAGCGTGCTTGGGCGCAAGCCATCGAGGTCGATGCCGTTCGAGTGCGCCAGATCGCGCAGCACGGCGCGCTGATCCTCCTCGCGCACCTCGAGCGTCAGATAGGCATGCAGACGCGCATTGGCGTGGAGTTTCTTGCTGTGGGTCGAGCAGTCTATGGTCACCGGCCCCTTCGGCGTCGCCAGCGTCAAACGCTCCCGCGCGTTGACGATATCCTCGACCACGTCCCACCATAAATCGGCGCTGCCGTCGATCAGACCCGGCGCGACGTAGATGGTGATCGGCGCGTCGTGCTTTTCGAGCACTGGCAGCGCTTCGGTCATGTTGTCGCGATAGGCGTCGTCGGCGGTGATGGTGGCGAACTGGCCGTCCTTGCCGCCGGCCTTGATGCGCTCGATCGCCTCGTCGAGGGTGACGAAGGCATAGCCCCTCGACTTCATGTCGGCGACGAGAGCGTCGAGGAATCGCGGGGCGATGTTGAGGTGGCGGTTAACGCCGTCCGGCTTCTCCGGCGTGGCGGTGACCCGATGCAACATGAGGATGGCGCCAATGCCGCCGACAAACGGCTTGGCCAGCGGTGCAAGGCCGGTAAAGCGGGCGATATTAAGCGCCAGTTTCCGAACTGCCTCGCCACCGTCGATCATTCATTCACCTTTTGCGCCTAGGCTCGATCCAAGCACGGAACGCGCCGACGCGAACTCCTGATCGCGACGAATACGCCTTAAGGATTGAGGTATGGTTGACGCCACCGCGTCATTTGACGGCAATCGGCTCGCCGCAAGCAAGGCGTCTGCGCGCACGCCGGCTGCCGACCAGACCAGTCTGTCGGTGTCGACCGCAGATGCTGCCGCGCTCGCCTCTTACGGCGAATTCTGCCGTTCGGCGCTGTTTGCGCCGGCGCAAAGCGCGGCCTGGGTTCGTGCCTGGACGGCGCAGGCCAATCCCGATGCCGTCATTGCCACGCTGACAATCGAGGACAGGCCGGTCTTTGCACTGGCACTGGAAATCACGCGAACTGGTCCATTCCGCGTCGCCCGCTTCATGGGCGGGCGCCATGCCAACGGCAATTTCGCCGCCGCCGATCCGGCATGGCTGGCAAAGGCCGATGCCGGGGGGATCCGCAGGCTGGTGACGGCGATCGGCAAGGCGCGTCCCGATATCGATCTCGTTGCCTTGGAAAGGCTTCTGCCCGACCTCGATGGCGTTGCCAATCCGCTGGTGGCGTTCTCCAACTTTCCGAGCCCAAACCTGTCGCTCGCCGTCAATCTCGACGGTGGTTTCGATGCGCTGCTGTCGCGTGTGGGCGGCAAGCGCAAGCGCAAGAAGCACCGTTCGCAGACACGCAAATTCGAGGCGGTCGGCGTTCATCGCCGCATCGAGGCGCAGACACCCGAAGACGTGAACCGGCTGCTCGACGCTTTCTTCGAGATGAAGGAGTTCCGTTTCGCCAAGATGGGCATCGCCAATGTCTTCGGCGAGCCGGAGGTGCGGGCTTTCTTCCGTGCCCTCTTCGCCGGCGCGCTGGCCGAGGAGAAACCGGCCTTTGTGCTGCATGGGCTCGAAGTGGCCGGCAAGCTGCGTGCAATCACCGGCTCGAGCCGCTCGGGCAAACGCCTGATCTGCGAATTCGGCGCCATCGCCGAGGACGATCTCGGCCACACCAGCCCCGGCGATTTCCTTTTCTTCGACATCATCGAGGAAGCCTGCCAAACAGGCTTCGATGTCTATGATTTCTCGGTCGGCGACGAGCCCTACAAGCGGCTCTGGTGCGATATCGAGACCCAGCATTTCGAGGTGCTGGCGCCCCTGACGCTGAAGGGACGCGCCCTGGCGTCGGCGCTGCGGCAGGGCGCACGGGCGAAAGCCTTCATCAAGAACAACCCGACGGTCTGGAAGCTGACCAAGATGCTGCGCCGCAAGGCCGCCGGACAGGCAGCGCCCGCTCCCACGGACGACGAAAACTAGCGTTCAGAAATTCAGCGCTTCGCGGAGCGCCGGGCCGGCCCTGACCCGCAGGTCGAGATCTGCCTCGATGTGGTCGATATGGTGCAGCATCAGCCGGCTCACCAACCCGCAATCGCCGCTTTCCAGCGCGCCGACCATTTCCGTGTGCTCACTGTGTCCGCAGGCCGACACGCCGGATCGTCCGTAAAGGGCGATGACCAGCGACGAACGCGCCACCAGCTCCTCCATGAAGCGCTGCAGGATGGCATTGCCGGCGACGGAGGCGAGCAGCAGATGGAAATCGCCCGACGCCTTGATTTCGGAGCGCCGGGCGGTTGGGCCGCGCTCGGCGATGAAGCGGCCTTCCTCGTCGAGCTGCGCGCGGAACGCAGCGATATCGGTGGCTGTGACCCGCCCACAGGCGGCAATGGCTATGCCCGGCTCGATCAGCCGGCGCGATGCGAACACCTGGCGCGCTTCCTCGGGCGAAGGGTTGGCGACGAAGGCGCCACGGTTGCGCTCGGTACGCACCAGCCCCTCGAAGGACAGCATCTGCAGCGCCGCGCGCGCGACCGTGCGCGAGACGTCGAACAGCGTGCCGACCTCGCCTTCCGACAGCTTGGTGCCGGGCGTCAGCCGACGGTCAACGATGGCGTCCCGCAGATTGTCGCGAATCGCCTGGGCGCGATCCTGGTTGGCGCTGTCGGCGGAATGGATCTGATCGGCAATGTTCATGGCGATGATGGTTCCCAGCCTCTTCTAGCGCAACTCGTCGCCTGCGCACGAGAGGCAAAGTGGACACGAAGCCAAAAAAGATTGCATACGATTCTTGTGCAGATCGCGCACAATCGCCCATAATTTGTGCAATGCACAAGATAGCCTACCGGCTAGGCAGTGGGCAAGAACCCCGATTTTTCTGTCGATTCAAACGCTTGGGCCGATTGCCGCCGATTGGCACGCATAATGCTTTGGGTAATGCGACCAAACGGGGAAGCCTGAATGTCCAAAGCCGCCGAGATCGACATCGTCTCCGTTTCGAAAGTGTACGGAACGACGACTGCCGTCGAGGCCATCAGCCTGAAGATACCGGCAGGCACCTATTGCTGCCTGCTTGGCCCCTCCGGCTGCGGCAAGACCTCGACGCTGCGCATGATCGCCGGCCACGAAAGCATTTCGTCGGGCGATGTCCGCCTCGGCAACATCGTCGTCACCGACCTGCCGCCGGCAAAGCGTGGCACGGCGATGATGTTCCAGTCCTATGCGCTGTTTCCGCATCTCGACCTTGTCGACAATGTCGCCTTCAGCCTGAAGATGAAGGGCGTCGACAAGGAGCAGCGCCGTGCCAAGGCGCTCGACATGCTCAAGCTGATGCAGATGGAGGCCTATGCGACGCGCCGGCCGGCGCAGCTTTCCGGCGGCCAGCAGCAGCGTGTTGCACTCGCCCGCGCTCTGATCACCGATCCCGAGGCGCTGCTGCTCGACGAGCCGCTGTCGGCACTCGACCCGTTCCTGAAGATACGCATGCGCGCCGAGCTGAAGAAATTGCAGACCTCGCTTGGCATCACTTTCGTCCACGTCACCCACAGCCAGGAAGAGGCCATGGCCTTGGCGGACCTGATCGTGGTGATGAATGACGGCCGCATCGAACAGGCGGCGCCGCCGCGAGATGTGTTCGAAAGGCCGGCCACCGCCTTCGTCGCGCGCTTCATGGGTGACCACAATGTCATCTCCGGCCGGGTTACCGGCGCGCGCGACGGCATGGTCGTCTTCGACGTCAATGGTGGCGCCTCGCTCGCCGCCCGCGGGCAAGGCCGGGAGGCGGGCCAGGAGGTGGGCACGCCGATCGACATCGCCATCCGCACCGACCATGTGCGCATCGGCGAAGCACCCTCTCCCGGCCTCGGCTTCACCGGCATCGTCTCCAACATCGAATATCGCGGCGCCACGGTGAAGCTGTCGGTCACCGGCGGCGGCATCGACGATTTCACCGTTATCATCGACGATTCCGACTTCTTCGCCAAACCCGTCGCCCTTGGCGACGCCGTACCGCTCGCCTGGGATTCCGAGGACGCCATCGTCCTCGGCCGCCTTCATTCATGAATTCAACGAAGCAAAACAAAACAGGGGAATAGGAATGACAAAAACAGTAGAAACAAAGACCGGAATTTCGCGCCGTTCGTTGCTCAAGACAGGTGCGGCCGCCGTCGGCCTCGCCGCAGGCTCGGGCGCCATTACAGGCTTCCCGACCATCTGGGCGCAGTCCAACATCACGCTGCGCCAGTTCGGCACCGGCGTGTCGAACCTGAACGCGATCGCCGACAAGTGCAAGGCCGACCTCGGCATCACGCTGGAAATGACGGCGACCGATTCGGACGCGGCCGCCCAGCGCGCCGTGACCCAGCCCGACAGCTATGACATCGCCGACATCGAATACTGGATCTGCAAGAAGGTGTTCCCGAGCGGCGTGCTGCAGCCGATGGATGTCAGTAAGCTGAAATACTACGACGAGCTGGTGCCGTTGTTCAAAACCGGCAAGCTGACGCCCGACAGCATCATTGCCCAGGGCACCGCGCCGCACACGGTCGGCTATGTCGAAGCGCAGGACTCAAAGACCTTCGCCAAGGCGCCGACCAAGTGGTTCACCATGGTGCCGACGATCTACAACGCCGATACGCTAGGCATCCGGCCCGACCTCGTCGGCCGCGACATCACCACCTGGGCCGACATCATGGACCCGGCCTTCAAGGGCAAGACCGCGATCCTCAACATCCCGTCCATCGGCATCATGGATGCGGCCATGATCATGGAGGCCACAGGCAGCATCGAATATGCCGACAAGGGCAACATGACCAAGGAAGAGATCGACAAGACGATCGACTTCCTCATCAAGGCCAAGCAGGCCGGCCAGTTCCGCGCCTTCTGGAAGTCGTTCGACGAGAGCGTCAACCTGATGGCATCGGGCGAGGTGGTCATCCAGTCGATGTGGTCGCCGGCCGTCGCCGCCGTCCGCTCCAAGGGCATCGCCTGCCGCTTCCAGCCGCTCAAGGAAGGCTATCGTTCATGGGGCGGCGGCCTTGGACTTGCCGCCCATCTGAAAGGCGCCGAGCTCGACGCGGCCTACGAATACATCAACTGGTATACGTCGGGCTGGGTCGGCGGCTATCTCAACCGCCAGGGCTACTATTCCGCCAATATGGTCTCGGCCAAGAAGTTCATGTCCGAGGACGAATGGGGCTACTGGATCGAAGGCAAGCCGGCCAAGGGCGAGATCAAGGCGCCGGACGGCACCGTCATGGAAAAGGCCGGCGCCGTGCGCGACGGCGGCTCGTTCGAAGAGCGTATGGGCAAAGTCGCCTGCTGGAACTCGGTCATGGACGAGGACCGCTACATGGTGAAGCGCTGGAACGAGTTCATCGCGGCGTAGAGCGGACGCGTTCACTGTGATGTTGCGATCCTTCGCGCCCCCCTCTGTCCTGCCGGACATCTCCCCCACTTGGGGGGAGATTGGCAGCGTCATGGCCGGCTCTTCGTTAGCAACGTTGGAGTTTGGCGAAGGCCGTTATGAGAGTTCGATCTCCCCCCTCGTGGGGGAGATGTCCGGCAGGACAGAGGGGGGCGCGAAGGATCGCAAGTCATCGCGATCACACGGAGGATTTTCCCAATGACAGTCGCGCTCGAAAGCCCCGCCATCGCAGCAGCCAAGCCCGCCAGACACCGCCGCTTCTCCATCAGTGCCGTCACGCCCTACCTCCAATCGGCGCCGCTGGCGCTCATCCTCGGTGCGTTCCTGCTCTTGCCAATCATCATGATCGTCGTCGTCTCCTTCTGGGATTATGACTTCGCCGCCATGTATCCGGATTTCCTGACGACGAACTATTCCGACGTGCTGGGATCATGGGTCACCTGGAAGACCTATCTCAACACCATCAAATTCGCTGCCATCGTCTGGGCTCTGACCTTGTTCATCGGCTTCTGGGTCGCCTATTTCCTCGCCTTCCATATCCGCACCACCGCCATGCAGATGGTGCTGTTCCTTGTCTGCACGGTGCCGTTCCTGACCTCCAACATCATCCGCATGATCTCGTGGATCCCGGTGCTTGGCCGTAACGGGTTGATCAACTCGACGCTGGTGCAATTGGGGCTGGTGCCAAAACCCATCGAATGGCTGCTCTATTCGGAATTCGCCGTGGTGCTGGCCATGGTGCATCTCTACACGCTGTTCATGGTAACGCCGATCTTCAACACGTTGATGCGCATCGACCGCTCGCTGGTCGAGGCCGCGCGCGATGCCGGCGCGTCCGGCTGGCAGGTCTTGTGGAACGTCGTCATCCCGCTGGCCAAGCCCGGCATGGCAATCGGCACCATCTTCGTCGTCACGCTGGTGATGGCCGATTTCTCCACTGTGCAGGTGATGTCGGGCGGCCAGAGCGCGTCGGTCGCACTGATGATGAAGAACCAGATGTCGCTGCTGCAGTATCCCGCAGCCGCCGCCAATGCCGTAGTGTTGCTGGTGTTGGTACTGTTGATGGTCGCGGGCATCCTGCGCATCGTCGACATCCGCAAGGAGCTTTGAGGTGAGCCACGAAAAACGCACCCTCGAATTCTATGTGCTTGCGGCCTTCTTCACTCTGTTCGTGCTGTTCCTCTATGGCCCGCTATCGGCGATCCTGATCCTTTCTTTCCAAGGCGAGACCGGCGGCCTCACCTTCCCGCTCAATGGCGTGTCGCTGCACTGGTTCGCCAATCTGTTCGAGCGCCAGGCGGTCGGCGATTTCGGCGGCAGCTTCAAGCGCTCGCTCGTGCTCGGCCTCATGGTGATGATCGTCACCGTCGTCGTGTCGCTGCTGGCAGGGCTCGCTTTCCGGCAAAAATTTCGTGGCGCCACCGCTTTGTTCTACCTGGCGGTCGCCAGCCTCGTCGTACCCTCGATCATCATTTCGCTCGGCATCGGCGTCGTGTTCCAGCAGGTCGGCTTCCGCCCGGCCTGGTACACATCGGCCTTCGGCGCGCACCTGACCTGGACCTTGCCCTTCGGCGTGCTCATCATGTTCGCCGTCTTCAACCGCTTCTCGCCCGCCTATGAGGAAGCAGCGCGTGACCTGGGCGCCAACTCCTGGCAGACCTTCGCCCATGTCGTGCTGCCGATGATCGCGCCGAGCCTGATCGGCGTCGGCCTGTTCGGCTTCACGCTGTCCTATGACGAGTTCGCCCGCACGCTGATGACGTCGGGCACCTTCAACACGCTGCCGCTCGAGATCTACGGCATGACCACCAATGTCACGACGCCGGTGCTCTATGCGCTGGGCACGGTGACCACCGTGTTCTCCTTCCTGGTGATCCTGGCCACACTGGGCGCCATCCTCTATGTCGGCCGCAAGCGGGCCAGGGTTTGATCGTGCAGATACTGGTGGTGAACCCCAACACGACGGCGAGCATGACCGAGACGATCGCGGCGGCGGCGCGCGCCGTTGCCGGCGCCGGGACCGAGGTGATCGCGGTCACCTCCTCGATGGGTCCTGCCTCGATCGAGGGCTATTATGACGAGGCATTGGCCGTGCCCGGCCTTTTGATGGAGATCGCCGCCGGCGAACGTGCCGGGGCTAAGGCCGCCATCATCGCCTGCTTCGACGATACCGGCCTGGATGCGGCACGCGCCATGGCCTCCATTCCGGTCATCGGCATCTGCGAGGCCGCACTCAGTGTCGCCTCCTACATTGCCCAGCGCTTCACAGTGGTGACGACCACCGAACGCTCGCGTGTCCCTGTCGAGGGGCTGGTGCACCGCTACGGCATGGCCGGGCGTGCCCGCGTGCGCGCCGCCGACATTCCCGTACTCTCGCTTGAAGACGCTGCTTCCGGCGCTGTCGAGAAACTGCGCGCCGAGATCGCCCGCGCCATAGCGGAAGACCGCGCCGAGGCCATCGTGCTCGGCTGCGCCGGCATGGCCGACCTGGCACACCGGTTGCAGCAAGAGTTCGACCTGCCCGTCATCGACGGCGTCGGCGCCGCCCTCAAACAGGCCGAGGCGCTGATCGCATTGGGCCTGTCGACCTCGAAGCGCGGCTCCTATGCCAGTCCGCTGGCCAAGCCCTATCGCGGCGTGCTGAAATCCTTCTCGCCGGGGGTGGTCGCCGCGGAGTGAACGCTATGAAGCCTACCGTCCGCGCATTGTCTCCGCCGGAACTGACCGTTCTCATCGACTGGGCGGCGGCTGAAGGCTGGAATCCTGGCCTTGACGATGCCGCCGCGTTCCGGCCAACCGATCCTGAAGGGTTCATCGGCGCTTTTGTCGACAACGAGATGACCGCCGCCATCTCGGCTGTCGCCTATGGCGGCAACTTCGGTTTCATCGGTCTCTACATCTGCCGACCAGACATGCGCGGCAAAGGCCATGGCAAAGCAGTCTGGAATGCGGGCATGGCCAGGCTGGCCGGCCGAACGGTCGGCCTCGACGGGGTCGCCGCGCAGCTGGCGAATTATCGCCGCACGGGATTCAGCTCGGCGTACGAAACCATCCGCTTCAGCGGCCGTATCGCGACCCCGCCCGTCCGAAGCGAAGGGGTGCGCATGATAACCACGCAACTCGTGCCCGACATCATCGTCTATGACGCCCGCTGTTTCCCCGCGCCTCGACGAGCCTTCCTGCACCGCTGGGCGCAGCCGCCGCATTGCGGGTTCGCCGCGATCAGTTCACTCGGCACCATAGGCTACGCCGTGGCTCGTCCCTGCCGTTCGGGTTACAAGATCGGCCCGCTGTTTGCCGACGACACCGAGACGGCGATGCAGCTCATGGGCAGTCTGGCTGCCGCATGCGAAGGTGGCGACCTGCATATCGACGTTCCTGCCGAAAATTTCGATTTCACCAAGGCGCTTGCAGCGATTGGTTTCAGGCCGACCTTCACCACCACGCGCATGTACAAGGGCCCGCCTCCGAAGGTCGACTCGCGCCGAATATTTGGCGTGACGACCCTGGAGTTGGGGTAGATCCCGGCGCCGGCTGACAGGCTTGGTTTTTCGGGAGCCGGCGGGCGATGGACGAGCCGATCCGTAGTAGCGCCGCCTAAGTCGAATTGTCTGATGTCTCAGGCGGCGCTACGTCGTCCCGGCACGGGGTTACCCGGCGTCTCGTGGCCGATCGGCGTCACCAGAGTGAGGTCGGGATAGCCGCTTTCGATCAGCTCGACGGCGGCCTGCGCCACCTCATCGTCCGCCTGCAGCATGGACATGAAGACCTCGGTGCTGTCGCCGACCAGTCGGCTGATGCCTTGCGCATCGGCCGGTCCGCATTCGACGATGACCAGATCATAGGCGGTGGTCAGCGACTGCATGATGATCGGCAGCCGGTCGGCGGCGCGCATGGCGCGCACCGGATCGGCGGTGCCGACGGGAACGACGTGGCAGTCCGAATAGAGGTCGGCGTGGATGACGTCGCTGAACTGCGCTTCCGAAGCCAGCAGATTGGTGATGCCGGGGAAAAGTCCGCTGTCCAGCATCGGCCGCGACGCCGCGCCCGATGCGGTCAGATCGAGCAGCAACACGCGCAGGCCGGCGTCGGAGACTTCGCGCGCTACCAGCACTGCCGAGGCCGCGGCCTCATCGCCTTCGGGCGAGACGAAGATGGCGCGCGCAGCACCGCTGGCGATCAGCTTCTCCGCCGCCTTCTCGACATCGATCTCGCCAAGGCTGGAGCGGACAGGTTCAGGTTCGGCTTGCGGTTCGGAACCGGCAGCCGCTGCTCCTTCCAGCACTGAAGGAGCCGGCTCGGGCTCTGGCACCAGTTCAGACTCCACGGTCGTCGGCTGATCGTCCACTTCCACGACCTCAGGAGCCGGTTCCGGGTGGACGACCGGCGCCGACATTGCCGGCATCGCAACCTGCTCGATACGCTCGAAGCGCGCCCCTGGGGCCGGACGCATGGCGCGGCCGGAAAACAGCTCCTGCAGCAGCGTGATGACCGACATCAGCAGCAGCGAGCCGACTAAGGCGGCGCCGACGATCGGCACGAGCTTGGGGAAATAGGGTTCCGACGGCACGCGCGCCTCGGAAAACACGCTGGCATCGACCGGCAGGTAATTCTTGCGCGAGGACACTTCGCGGAAGCTCGCCATATAGGATTCAAGCTGCTGGCGCCGGACGTTCGCCTCGCGCTGCAGCGCATCCAGCTGGACCTGCTCCTCGCCGGCCCGCGACGACGCCGCTTTCAGCTTGTTGACGTCCGATATCAGCTGGTTTTCGCGCGCCTGGGCGGTCTGCGCCTGCGTCAGCAACCCGCGCATGATTTTTTGCGCTTCGTTGCGGATCTGGCCGTCGAGATCGGCAAGCTGCGACCTCATCGCCCGCAGGCGGGGATGGTTGTCGAGCAAGGTGGTGGAAAGATCGGCGATGTTGGTTCTGAGCTCGATCTGACGCTCACGCAGCCGCTGGATCAGATCGGAAGACAGCACTTCGGGTACAGCGTCCAGCGAACCGCCATTCTGCAAAGCCTGGCGCACCCTTTCGGCCGTTGCCTCAGCCGAGGCGCGGCTGGCGCGCACACGCGACAGCTCGCTCGATAATTCGGACAATTGCTGTGTCGCCAGCACCGAATTGTTGCCAGCCATCAACAGGTCCGACTGAGCGGAGCGGAAGGCCGCGACCTTGGCCTCTGCATCCCTGACCTGCTTCTGCAGCTCCTCGATCTCCGGCCCGAGGAAGGCGGTCGCGGCGGCGTTCGACTTGGTCTTGGCATCCGCCTGGTAGGCCAGGTAGGCCTTAGCAATGGCGTTCGGAATGTCGGCGGCAAGCTGGGGATCTTCAGAGGAAAATTCGACGGCGATGACGCGGGTCTTTTCCACGCCATAAACATTGAGCTTGTCGCGCATCTTCGTCAGCACGCGCTCTTCGAGCGGAATTTCTTCCGGATCGCTCTTCAGCCCGGCAATGACCAGGAGCCGGGTGACCGGCGACATGCCGAGCGCATCGTTGAACTCGGGCTTGTCGCCCAGCTTAAGGTCGGCAGCCACCTGCTTGAGAATGTCGGACGAGGAAATGACCTGAACCTCGGTTGCTACACCTTCCGCATCGAGCACAGGTTTGTCGTCTTCATTGGTGCCGGCAGGCCGCGTATAGGCCGATTCGCTCAACTGGATTTTCAGCTGCGTCGTGGCCTTATAATGCGGCGTGGCAAGCCACGCGAACGCGAAGGCGAGACCAGTGACGAGAAGCGTGATCACAAGAATGCGCAGCCAGTTCCGCGCCAGGCTGGCGAAGAGCTGTCTCAGGTCGACATCGACATCTGCGGCCGCGGACTGGTCGGACATGCATTCCTGCTCCGGACATGAGGCTAGATGGTAGCGTAAACAACTATGGTAACTCAGCCGTTAAGATCGCGGTAAGCAGCTGTTAGGGTTTGCTGACATCCGGTAAACAAAGCCAGCAAAACTATACGGCTTTTTGTCGATTGCCGCCAAATCGGCCGCGTCCCTTTACCGGCCATTAACCCTAACAGGATGATAACGAACCCAGATCCTTAAGGTTTGCCGCCGTGTCCTGGCGGCCATAGCGACGAAGGTGTGTGTCCGATCATGAAAAGCGCTGCTGGTCTGTTTCGCGCTCTGCTGGCCGTGTCGATCCTCGCCGGCTGCTCCAGCTACCGGCCGACGCCGGCGGCCTTCCACGAGGTACTCGACCAGCCCTATCGGCTCGGCGCCGGCGACCGTGTCCGCGTCACCGTGTTCGAACAGGACGGTCTGACCAACACCTACAGTGTCGATCAGTCCGGCTACATGTCCTTCCCGCTGGTCGGCGCGGTGCCGGCGCGCGGCCACACGGCCCAGCAGCTGGAAAAAGCGCTCGCCGACAAACTGCGCCAAGGCTATCTGCGCGACCCCGACGTGTCGGTCGAGATCGATCGCTACCGGCCGATCTTCGTCATGGGCGAAGTGGGCGCCGCCGGCCAGTATTCCTACGTGCCGGGCCTCACCGTGCAGAAGGCCATCGCGATTGCCGGCGGTTTCTCGCCGCGCGCCAACCAGGAAAGCGTCGACATCACCCGCGACATCAACGGCAAGGTGATGACAGGCCGGGTGGTTACCTCCGATCCGCTGCTGCCGGGCGACACGGTCTACGTTCGCGAACGCCTGTTCTGACATCAACGTGGCGGACCAGCTCAGGATCGTCCACTGCTTTCGCTCACCCGTCGGCGGGATCTTCCGGCATGTGCGCGACCTGACGGAGGCCCAGCTCGCCGCCGGACATGTTGTCGGCATCGTCTGCGATTCGACCACCGGCGGCGAATACGAGGAACGCCTGTTCGACCAGATGAAGGACAGCCTGGCGCTCGGCATCCATCGCACGCCGATGCAGCGCCATGTCGGGCCGGGCGACTTCGCCTCGGCCTGGCGCACTTACAGGATCATCAAGGAACTGCAGCCGGACGTGTTGCACGGACATGGCGCCAAAGGTGGCGCCTATGCCCGTCTGTTCGGCTCATTGTTGCGGGTATCTAGGTCTCGCGTAGCCCGCCTCTATTCGCCGCATGGCGGCTCCCTCCACTATGATGAAACGACGACGACCGGGAAGCTGTTCTTCGCGCTCGAGCGCTTCATGGCGCGCTTCACCGACTGCCTGCTGTTCGTCTCCGACTATGAGCGGCGCACCTATCGCAGGAAGGTCGGCGAACCGCCTATCCCGAACACGCTGGTCTATAACGGCCTGCGCGCCGCCGAGTTCGAACCGGTGGTCGCACAACCCGACGCGGCCGACCTGCTCTACATCGGCATGATGCGCGACCTCAAAGGGCCTGACATTTTCATCGACGCGCTGGTGCTGGCCGGGTCCCAGCTTGAGCGCCGCGTGACCGCGGTCATGGTCGGCGATGGCGACGACCTGCCGCGCTACCATGCGCAGGTGAAACGGCTGGGCCTCGGAAAACAGGTCCGCTTCTTGCCGCCGATGCCGGCCAGGGAGGCATTTTCGCTGGCCGATCTGGTCGTCGTCCCCTCCCGCGCGGAAGCCATGCCCTATATCGTGCTGGAGACGCTGGCGGCCGGCAGGCCGATGATCGCCACGGCCGTCGGCGGCATTCCCGAAATCTTCGGGGAGGGATCCCCTGCCCTGATCCGTCCCGATCCGCGCCAACTCGGCGACAAGATGGGTGAAGCGCTGCGCGATCTCGACGCCTACCGGCGCGCCATGCCCGATACGGCCAGCCTCAGGGCGCGATTCGGCGCCGATGTGATGGCCGCCGAAATCGAAAAGGCCTATTTCGCCGCGCTCAACAGATAGACGACCCTCCAAAACCACAAGTTGTCTCAAGGTTTTTTTAGCTCTCTTTCTGCTATCGTCATCGCGGAAGCTTGTGGGAAACCCGATGAACGAGACCGACCCCACGCGCCGCTTTTCGGCCGATGCGGTGCGCAAATTCGACAGTCCTGCCGAGAGCCCCACGCCCGGCGGCATGAACAGTGTTGCCCGCCAGGTCGCCTCGCAATACCGGCGCGATACGATGTCGCCGGTCATGGTCAGCGGCGTATTGCGCATCGTCGAATTCGGCTTGCTGTTCCTGTCGGGGCTCGCGCTCTACTTCCACTTTGTCGGCTTCTTCAACTATCTCGCCTGGCAATATCCGCTGACCATTGCCGCGGCGTCATTCGTGGCCGTGGTGCTGCTCGACGTCAGCGATTGCTACCAGATCTCCGCCTTGATGCGACCGATCTCCAATCTCGGCCGCGTACTGATGGTCTGGGCCGGCACCTTCGCGCTGATGGCGCTGACGGCCTTCATCATGAAAATGTCGGAGGATTATTCGCGTCTGCTGTTCGGCACCTGGTTTGTCGTCGGCCTGCTTCTGCTGTTCGGCCTCAGGCTGGTGATGTCGAAGCTGATCCGGCGCTGGGCGCGCAACGGCCGCATGGAACGCCGCGCCGTCATCGTCGGCGGCGGCAAGGCGGCCGAGATGCTGATCCGCTCGGTCGAGAAGCAGCCAGACAACGACATCCGCATCTGCGGCATCTTCGATGACCGCGGCGACAAGCGCTCGCCGCCGATCGTGGCCGGCTATCCCAAGCTCGGCACCATTTCGGAGCTGATGGAATTCGCTCGCATCGCGCGCATCGACATGCTGATCGTGTCGCTGCCGCTGACTGCCGAAACGCGCGTGCTGCAGCTGCTGAAGAAGCTGTGGGTGCTGCCGGTCGACATCCGGCTCTCGGCGCATTCGAACGCTTTGCAGTTTCGCCCGCGCGCCTATTCCTACATCGGCTCGGTGCCGATGCTCGATATCTTCGACAGGCCGATCAACGACTGGGATTCGGTCGCCAAGCGCGCCTTCGACATCGTCTTCTCGCTGATCGGCATCATCCTGTTCTCACCGGTGATGCTGGCGACTGCCATCGCCATCAAGCTCGACAGCAAGGGGCCGGTGCTATTCAAGCAGAAGCGGCACGGCTTCAACAACGAGATCGTCGAAGTCTACAAATTCCGCTCCATGTACACCGACCGCTCGGACCCGACCGCCAAGCAGACGGTGACCAAGAACGATCCGCGCGTCACCCGCGTCGGCCGCTTCATCCGCAAGAGCTCGATCGACGAGCTGCCGCAGTTCTTCAACTCGCTGTTCGGCACGCTGTCACTGGTTGGCCCGCGCCCGCATGCGATTGCCGCGCAGTCGCACAACCTTCTCTACAATGAGGTGGTCGACGGCTATTTCGCCCGCCACAAGGTCAAGCCCGGCGTTACCGGCTGGGCGCAGATCAATGGCTGGCGCGGCGAGATGGACACCAATGAGAAGATCCGCATGCGCACGGAATATGACCTCTATTACATCGAGAACTGGTCGATGCTGTTCGATCTGCGCATCCTGCTCATGACGCCGCTGCGGCTGCTCAATACGGAAAACGCCTATTGAGCGCGATTTCCCATGATTTGCCGCAGGCTGCGGTCAATGCCAAGCTGATCGCGCTGATATCGTCGGGGGCGGTGTTTTTTGGCGTCTTCCTGTCGGGCTTCGTCATCGACGAACCGGCGCCCTACGATCTTTTCATGCTCGGGCTGATCGGGGTGTGGGTGCTGTTTGGCCTGCGCATATCGCGCGCGGCCGTGCCGCTGCTCGTGCTGCTGATCACGATGAACATCGGCGGCATGATTGCCATGACGCAGATGGCCGTTCTCGCCAACACACCGCTCTATCTCGCCGTCTCGCTGTTTCTCGCGTTCACCGCGGTGTTCTTCTCGTCGGTGACGGCGGTGCAGCCCGGCCTCTACCGGCTGATCTTCATCGCCTATGTCGTCTCCGCGGTGGTGACCTCGCTGCTCGGCATTGCCGGCTATTTCCACGCTTTCCCGGGCGCTGAAATCTTCACCAGATACGACCGCGCCCAGGGCGCCTTCCAGGATCCGAACGTGTTCGGACCATTCCTGGTGCTGCCCGGCATCTATCTGCTCTATCTCCTGTTGACCGGCTCGATCGCGCGCATGCCGCTTCTGGCGGTGCCGCTGCTGATCATCACCGCTGGCATTTTCTTCTCCTTCTCGCGCGGCGCCTGGGGCATGTTCGCCGTCTCGGCCATCCTGCTCACCGGCGCCCTGTTCCTGCAAAGCAACAGCGGCAAGTTCCGGCTGCGCGTCATCATCATGAGCATTGCCGCCGTCACCCTGCTGGTGGTCGCCATGATCGTCATCCTGCAGCTGCCCGGCGTCGGCGAGATGTTTTCCAGCCGCGCCCAGCTCGAACAGAGCTACGACACGGCGCGCCTTGGCCGCTTTGCCCGCTACACGATCGGCTTCGAGATGGCGCTCGAACATCCGCTCGGCATCGGCCCGCTGGTATTCGGCACCATTTTCGGCGAAGACACGCACGACATCTGGCTGAAGACGCTGATGGATTATGGCTGGCTCGGCTTCGTCTCGTTCCTGTCGCTGACGCTGTGGACGATCGCCGCCGGCTTCCGCATCCTTTTGCGCGACCGGCCATGGCAGCCCTATCTGCTCTGCGCCTACGTCGCTTTCATCGGCAATATCGGGCTCGGCACCTTCATCGACATCGACCACTGGCGCCATGTCTACCTGCTGCTCGGCCTGATCTGGGGCGCGATCGCGCTGGAATACAGGCATCAGCGCGGGTTGCGGGCGGTGGCGGCAAGCTAAACCGACGGGAACGCCGCCGAGTTCGGATGACCCCGCCCTGCTGACGGATTGTCGGGATTTCCTCTATCTCGCGATGCCGGCAACCCGCTCGGGGTATTGCACTGCCAGCATCGATTTGTCGGCGTGATCGGCGAAGATAGCGCTGACCTTTTCGGCGTCGAACCGCGCCCGTCGCTTGCGCTTCTCGTCGTTGAGCAAAATCCCGCTGATGGCGTCGAACTTGCGGCCGAGGTTTTTCAATATGCCTCTCTTGATCGGCCAGCTGCTGCTGAAACGGCCGGCCCAGGGAGTGCCTTTCGCCAGATCGCGATAGATCGCCATGGCGTCGACCTCGACACCGATCGGCGGACGGTCCCAGGGCTTGCCCCAGGCGAAGTGGCGGGCGTAGCAGCGGCTGAAAGGGATCTGGCTGGTGTAGTTGGTCATCACGTTCCAGAACGGGTGCATCGTCTGCCACCTGCCCTCGAAAGCCACGTTCAACGCACCTTGATCCATCCCGTAAGCCTGCTCGGAGGCCAACTGCCGGGTACGCTCCAGAAGCCCCTCCTGCCTGACCAGCGGCATGTTGAACACCAGCACGCCGGCATTGAACTTCGGCGCCCCTGGCTGCATCGGCAAATGCTGTCGATACTTTACGTCGAAATAGGTCTGCTCGTCGTGTGCGGCCAGCAGCGGAGCGTTGAGCGGGACGTTGCAGAGGTCTTCTATCGATCTGTTGAAAAGCACATCGGCGTCGGAATAGGCGATGCGGTTATATGGTTCGAACTCCGGCAATTGATCGGCAAACAGCCTGATGTAGGTCGCAAGGGTTGGGTGCGTTCCGCGGTTGAAGTTTGTCGCTTCCATGAATTTCGTGACATCCAGGATGCGGATCTTCCCACCGAGCAGACGCTCTCCGATAGCTCGGTCTTCGTTGGAGATGACACCGGTGTGCAAAATAAAGCCGTCGAGGTGGTCCGACACATTCAGCACGCGGCGCGCCGCCAGGCTGGCATACGGGAAATACCTCTGGTCGGTGGCGAAAAAGAAACACGATTTTTGCGGCATGCTACAACCTGTTGCCTGACCCATTCGCGAGAGCTCCGTTGCGGGTCTCAGGCGAAACCACCGAGTATTTCAGGAAACTGCACGGCCATCGCACCGGCAAGGGCATGCTCGGCATAAATCCTATGCACCTTGCTTCCATCATACCTTGCCCGCCGCCGATACCGATCCTTGGCAGGCAACATCCCCATGATGCCGTCGAATCTGCGAGCGAATCGCCTCATGACGCCTCGCTCGAAGGGAATGCGCTGCCGGAAGGGCTGGAGCCAAGGCGTATCCCTTGCCAGACCGCGCCAGACGGCAAGCGCCTCAAGTTCCACGTCGACCTGGCTCCCCCACGGCTTGCCGCCGGCGAAATGCCGGGCATAGGCTTGGGCGAACCGAAATTCCTTCGTATCGTTGGACATCAAATTCCAGTTCGGATGCATCGTCTGCCACTTGCCCTCGAAGACGATGTTCAGCGCGTTCTGATCGTTCATCTGCCCGGCAACGGCAACATCTCTGGCGCGGTGCAAAAGTCCCTGTTGACGCACCGGCGGCATGTTGAAGACGATGATGCCGGCGTTGAAATAAGGCGCCCCCGGCTGCATCGACAGTTTGTTCCGATAGCCCGGGCGGAAATACATGTAATCGTCGTGAGCGGCCAACAACGGAGCATGAAGTGTCTGGCTCACCAGGTCGGCGATATCTCGATTGAACAGAACATCACAATCGACATGGGCGATGCGGTCATAGTCCGCGAACTGAGGCAGTTGGTCGGCGAAAAGCCGAACAAAAGTGCCGACATTGCTTGGCCGGAAAGTATGGCCAGCCTCCGCAAACAGCCCCGAAACGTCCACTATGCGAAGACGGTTCGTCAGCAGGCGTTCAGCAACACGCATATCGGCATCGCGTGCGCCGACATGCAGGATGAATCCCGGTGTTGCCTCTCCCGAAACATCCAGAATTCTGCGCGCCGCCAAGCATGCATACGGAAAATAATTTGCGTCGGCCGCCAGAAAAAAACAGGAATTTGCCACGCGCAATCCTTCGTATAGATACTGCGCGAGCCATATCGCCTTGGCGTTGCGGCGACAAGGCCGAATGCTGGCGACTTTCAGGCCCGGCGCGCCGTTTTAGCGCTTGCACCATACCCCTTGAAAATATATGGCTTTGCGCGGTCCGGAGTGTAGCGCAGCCCGGTAGCGCACTTGACTGGGGGTCAAGGGGTCGTCGGTTCGAATCCGGCCACTCCGACCATTTTTAGACAGGACTTGCCCCCAAAGGTCCTGCTTCTCAAATCACCAACATTCATCCTTGGCAGACGTCGACCCATTCGGCGCCGACAATCTGTGCCATGCGCTGCGGGCTGAGCCTTACAGCGGCGTTGGTGGCGCCGGCGGCGGGCACGACTTCATCGAAGGCGCGCAGCGAGACGTCGCAATAGACCGGCAGCGGCGCCGGCAGGCCGAATGGGCAGACGCCGCCGACGGGATGGCTGGTAATCGCGACAACCTCGTCGGCGTCAAGCATGCGCGGCTTGCCGCCGAAACGGTCCTTGAATTTGCGGTTGTCGAGCCTCGACATGCCGCCGGCCACGATCAGCATGGTCTCACCGCCGACGCGCAGGCAGATGGTCTTGGCGATCTGCGCCGGCTCCACGCCATGCGCCTCAGCCGCCAGCGCCACCGTCGCGGAACTCGCTTCGGTGACGAGCACTTCGACATCGGGCGCATGGGCAGCCAGGAAGGCGCGCACGGATTCAAGGCTCATCTCGGCATTGTCCCATTCGAAAACGGTTAGCGTTCACACTGGATAGCTTCACGCTCGGTCGGCGGCAACCTCCCCGCCCCTCGACGGCTGCAGCGATACCAGGCCAGGCGGGTCGCGCCGCATGTCAGCAACGCAAGGCGCATCCCCCGTGCGGGAGATGTGTTCGGGCTGCTGCCTTGGTAGGTCGCAATGGATCAGGGCCGGCGCTGATGCTGTGCTCCCACGACCAACCGGAGAGATCATCATGCTCAAGCTCGCCTCGGCTCTGGCGCTGCTGCTTATCGGGACGGCGCCGCTGCTTGCCGACGACATGCCGATAAACGCGGACGCCATCAAATGGGGCCCTGCTCCTGCTGTCTTGCCCGCCGGCGCGGACATGGCTGTCATCGCCGGGGACCCCTCGACGGATGGCATCTACGTGCTGCGGTTGAAGCTGCCGGCCGGCTACAGGATTGCCGCGCACAACCATCCCACCTCGGAATATGTGACGGTGATTTCCGGCAATTTTCATATCGGCATGGGCGACAAGCTCGACGAGACCAAGGGCATCGAACTGACCGCCGGCGGCTTCGGCGTAGCCCCACAGGGAATGAACCATTACGCCTGGACGACAAGCGCTACGATCGTCCAGGTTCATGGCGAGGGGCCGTTCGCGATCACCTACGTCAACCCGGCGGACGATCCGAGCAAGAAGTGACATTCGCCGTTGGGCGAATGCAACAAGCCCGCCAGGGCAAACCATGGCGGGCTTGTTGAACGACGCTTGGCCGTTGTTTATGAAACGGACCGGTTTTCCACAGGCGCCGTGGGCGCCGGGGCATCGATCAGGGCCGTTTCCGGCAATTGCAATGCTGCGGCGATCCGGCGAAGTTTCGTCGGATCGGTGTCCTTGCCGCTCTCTATGTCGGCAATCTCGCTGGTCGACAGACCGCAGGTCAGGGAAAGCTCTTCAATACTGTATCCCTTTGTCTCCCGGATGGCTTTGAGGCCGGGGTGCTCGAGTGCAACATCGGCCGCAACATCGGCCGCCAGCCTGGAGAAGGGTTCGTGTTTTGCAGTTTGGGGCATTGGCAACTCCATGGGGCTAAAGAGTTTTGGATCAAATGATAGGGTGTTGCCTGAGAGCCGGGACAATGCCCGCTTGACGGCGATTTGCCAAGGCCCAAACCGACCGTCACACCATCGTGAACCGGCGTCCAAAACCGCAGGCGCCAGGGCACATATAGGATCTCCGCCCCGATCTCCCAATCAAGTTCTTTTGAAGGGCCGCAGGCCGAAGTGTTCAGCGGTTTTGCGCCGCTCGCGCGTTAGCCTGATGTTGCTGGCAGCCGCATCGGGCCAGCTTTTCCCAAGAGGATCAGATCCATGACATTCAAGACATCAGCCATCGTGCTCGCCACGATTTCAGGCCTCGCTGGCGCGAGCATGGTCGCGGCGCAAGCCGCCGAGGCCGTGCGCATTCGCGGCACGGTGACCGCCTTTGCCGGAGCGACGCTGACGGTGAAGACCCGCGAAGGCGCTACCGACGCCATCGCGCTGGCTGAAGGGTGGAAGATTTCCGGCGTCGCCAAGGCGGATGCCGGGGGATATCAAGCAAGGCGATTTCCTCGGCATTGCCTCTGTTTCGAAGGCCATGGCGGCAGCGGCGCGCTCGAGGTGGTGATCTTCCCGGCCGCGCTGAAGGGCGCTGGCGAAGGCGACCGCCCGTGGGATCTCGAGCCCAACAGCCGGATGACCAACGGCACGGTCGCCGATGTCACCGAGATTGCAGGTCGCACGGTGACGCTGACCTACGACAATGGCCAGAAAAAGCAGATCGCGATCCCGCAGACGACGCCGGTGGTGACCTTCGCGCCGGCGACGCCCGCCGACCTCAAGCCTGGCGCTGTGGTGTTCGTCAACGCCGAGCGCGGCAGTGACGGCAAGCTAACCGCGGGCCGGGTCGTTGTCGGCACCAACGGCGTCATTCCGCCGATGTAAGTTGCCGACGAAGCCGCCAGACACAATCCAGAAACAAAATTCTACAGTCCGGAAAAACTGTCGAAAAGTTCGGAGGCGATAGTCATGACTGCGGGGTTCACCGGGACCGATCTTGCTCGGTGACGGTCAAATTCAGCCCGCGCAGAAAAGGAAACGAAGTCATGAAGAAGTCCCTCCTGTCGGCTCTCGGGCTGGCTTTTGCCCTGGCTGTCTCTCTGCCCCTCATCGGCGCCAGCAGCGCCGACGCAGCATCGCTGCACAAGAAGCATCACCATCATCATCATCACAACAAGCATCACCGCCATCACCATCACCACCACCACCACCACCACAACAAGGTGGAGGCCAAGAAGGCCTGACACGGCCGACTTGCCCAACGGGAAGGCTGGCCCTGGAGTCCTCGCCAAGGCCGCCTTCCCGTTGGTTTTTGCCAGGCGACATGTGGAAAAGCTGAAGGCAGGATTCGATGGCGCCGATGCGCCAGAACGCGAGCAACCACAGCGCACCCCAACGAACGTATCAGGCGCAAGGCCGACAACACAGCGGTTGCCAGTTGCAGGACACCACGGGTCTCTCAATGCTGTCGGAACCCGCTAGGACGGCGCCGCGAACGCGAGCACTATTGCGATCAAAATCAAAAGCGGTCCCATCCATTTGAAATGCTTCGCGACCTGCAGCCACCATGGCTGCTGACCTTTCTGGGCCTGAAAAGGACTTTGGAGCAGCCCAAAACCAACGCCTGTCATCCACAGCCCAGCGCAGAACATGATGAACTCGTCGATGTAATTTGCGACCACGCCCGTCTCCTCCGCCGGTACCTTTGGACTGGCGTTATAGTCGCAGCCGGGAGTGGCAGAAAGCGCGGTGCCAAGTGGCGGCAATGACTGCTGCCGCGACCTGACAAGAGCCGGGCGCGGACTCGGTCTTGGCCGGCCATTTGGGCACGCCACGGTGTGACCTTCGCATGGGATGCCGCGCCGCTACCTCAGCGGCCTTCACGCGAAAATGCATGGTCGATGCCGGCCCCGCCAGGCGCCGTCCGTTGGCGAAGGCTAAAAATCGACGTCGCGAAAAAACGCGAAGAAAATTCGAACCACGCATGAACCTTTGCTTTGGAGGCCGCACTAACCGGCATGGACGCCGAGAAGGCGATCCCAACACAGAAGGACGCCATGGTGGCGATCCTCGATCCAGAGAAGGAAATGCTCAAATGACCAACTTCAAGCGCATCACGCTCGCCGCGGCCCTCATCGTCTCGGCCTTCGGTTCGGCTTCCGTTCCGACCTCGGCTTTCGCCAACGGCACGCATCCCACGGGCGACGGCGGCGCGGTTTGCAAGGGCTCCGGTCATTGCCTGGTGCTCTCGATCGAGTGCAAAGGCACCTATACCGACGCCACGGACAAGAATGGCACTGTCTATGGCAAGTGCAGCCAGACCGCGCAGGTTTCGCCGCAGGCCAAGATCAAGCTCGCCAAGTAATCGGCCGCAGATCAGGGAAATGGCGGTCGTCCGCGGGACGGCCGCCATTTTCTTTTTGTTTTCGTGAATTGTTTTAGCGCCGGCTGAGCAACAAGCTGGCGAGAAGGCCGACCACGACTAACCCAACAGCAGCGGCTGTTGCCGGACGATCGCGCGCCGTCTTTTCGATCGCCCTGCCCTGCTTCCTGATCGCCGGCAGCGCATCGCTGACAAGGTCGGCAAGCTGCCCATAATAGTCCGAAGCGGCATCGCGCCCGTCCTCGTAGTAAGCACCGCCGCGTTTGGCCACGACTTTGCGCAAGGCGGCGAGCTCTTTGGAAAGGGTCGCGACCTGCTTTTCGAGATCGAGATCGGAGAGGGTCGAAAGCGATGCCATGATTGTTTTCCTTCTTTTTGAGAGAAGGCCAAACGCATGGCCGCAGAACCGGTTCCGGTCTGCTTGCCCGAGGCAGCGGAAAGGTTAGCGCACCTGGTCGAGCAGGCGCTTGCACTCCAGGAGGTCAAACAGCGCCTCCTGCAGCAAGGCCCGGTTGTCGCGCGACAGTTTCGATGCGCCGGGCTGGACCGGACCTTCCTCCTCGGTCTTGCCCAGGCCGAAAAAGCGGCGGCTGGGTTTTACCTTGGGCTGGCCGACCAGCATCTCGTCATCCATGCCGCGCGGCTGGGCGGCTGGCGTCAGCGGCACCTGATCGGCCTGCCTGCGCTGCGAGATCGCTTCGACGGCAGCCATGTCGCCATTGCCGATGGCGACCAGGAAATGGTTGCCGTTCTCGCGCAGCAGTTTCAGCACGCCCTTGATCGTGTAACCCTGGTCGTAGAGCATGTGGCGGATGCCCTTGATCAGTTCGACATCCTGTGGCCGGTAGTAGCGGCGGCCGCCGCCGCGCTTCATCGGCTTGATCTGGTTGAAACGGGTTTCCCAGAAGCGCAGCACGTGCTGCGGCAGATCGAGATCCTCCGCGACCTCGCTGATGGTGCGGAAAGCGTCGGGGCTCTTGTCCATGGGCGAAATCCTCACGCTGGACGGCGATCCGGCCCAGTCTGCCGAATCGGGTATCATTTCAGCGGTTTATGAAACAATATTCAAGCCCGGCGTCAAAACGGCCCGGCGTTTTCAACCGAAGCCTGCGGCAGAACCTATTTGCCGCCCTTGGCCTTGCTGTTCTGGTGCGAGCGCAGGATACGGCTTTTCAGCACGTTCGACGACTTGAAGGTCATCACCCGGCGCGGCAGGATCGGCACTTCCTCGCCGGTCTTGGGATTGCGGCCGATGCGTTCGTTCTTGGAACGGACGTGGAAGGTGGCGAAGGACGACAGCTTCACCGTCTCGCCGCGTACGATGGCTTCACAGATTTCGTCCAGCACCGCTTCGACGAGTTCTGCCGATTCAGTGCGTGACAAGCCGACCTTACGGTAAACAGCTTCGGCAAGGTCGGCGCGCGTAAGTGTCTTTCCCCCCATGCGACCGTCCCATCAGTTCAAAAAACATAAATCGATACAGGTAAAGGCAGAGCCTAAGTAATTGATCCGGCAAGGTCAAGGACCGAAACCGGACCGTTCGGCACTTACCAGCGAACGAGAACCGCGCCCCAGGTGAAGCCGCCGCCCATCGCTTCCAGGAGCACGAGATCACCCTTCTTGATGCGACCGTCGGCGACAGCCACCGAAAGCGCCAGCGGCACGGAAGCAGCCGAGGTGTTACCGTGCAAATCGACGGTGACCACCACCTTTTGCTCTGCAATCCCGAGCTTCTTGGCCGAAGCGTCAATAATGCGTTTATTGGCCTGATGCGGCACGAACCAGTCGAGGTCGCCGGCGGTTATGCCGGCCTGCGAAAACGTCGCCTCGATGACATCGGTGATCATGCCGACGGCGTGCTTGAACACTTCGCGGCCTTCCATCCTGAGATGGCCGACCGTGCCGGTGGTCGAGGGACCGCCATCGACGAAAAGCTTGTCCTTGTGGGCGCCGTCGGAGCGCAGGCTCATCGCCAGCACGCCACGGTCGGCAATGCCGCCGGTGCCCTCATCCGCTTCCAGCACCAGCGCGCCGGCGCCGTCGCCGAACAAGACGCAGGTCGAGCGGTCGCTCCAGTCGAGGATGCGAGAAAAGGTCTCCGCGCCGATCACCAGCACGCGCTTGGCGAGGCCGCCTCTGATGTAGAGGTCGGCGGTGGTCACCGCATAGACGAAGCCCGAGCACACCGCCTGCAGGTCGAAGGCAAAGCCGTGATGCATGCCGAGCCGGTTCTGGATCTCGACGGCGGTCGCCGGAAAGGTGTTGTTGGGCGTCGAGGTCGCCAGCACGATCAGGTCGATGTCGGCAGGCGTAAGACCAGCATTGTCGAGCGCTGCGCGCGCCGCCGCCTCGCCCAGCGACGCCGTCGTCTCGTCATCGGCGGCTATATGACGCTGGCGGATGCCGGTGCGCTGGGCGATCCACTCGTCCGAGGTCTCGACCATGCCTTCGAAATCGGCATTCTTCATGATGCGGCGGGGCAGCGCAGCACCGGTGCCGCGCACGACTGATCTGATCAAAGCTCTTTCCTATTCCTTTTCGTCGACGGTGGCGTCGGATTTCCTGCTTGCCTGGGCATGCGGGTTGCGCGCATGGAACAGGTCGAGATCGGCCTCGATGCGGTCGATCAGATTGTTGCGCACCATGTCATAGCCAAGCTCGATGGCCGCCGCGAAACCGTCCGAATCGGCGCCGCCATGGCTCTTTACCACGATGCCGTTCAGACCCAGGAAAACACCGCCATTGGAGCGGCCCGGATCGAGCTTTTCGCGCAGGCGGTCAAAAGCGCCCCTGGCGAAGACATAGCCGATCCTGGCCATCAGCGTGCGGTTCATCGCGGCGCGCAGATAGCCTGAGATCTGGCGCACAGTGCCTTCTGCCGTCTTGAGCGCGATGTTGCCGGCGAAGCCCTCGGTGACTACCACGTCGACCGTGCCCTTGCCGATGTCGTCACCCTCGACGAAGCCATGATAATTCATCGAGGCCATGTTGGCCTCGCGCAGCATGCGCCCGGCTTCCTTGACCTCTTCCTGTCCCTTGATCTCCTCGACGCCGACATTGAGCAGGCCGACTTTCGGCCGGTCGATGCCGAACACCGAGCGCGCCATGCCGGTGCCGAGAATGGCAAAGTCGATCAGCTGGTGCGCATCGGCGCCGATGGTGGCGCCGACATCCAGCACCACGCTCTCGCCGCGCATCGTGGGCCAGATCGCCGCGATCGCCGGACGATCGATGGTCGCCATCGTGCGCAGGCAGAACTTCGACATCGCCATCAGCGCGCCGGTATTGCCGGCCGAAATGCAGGCCTGCGCGCTGCCACTCTTGACTGCTTCGACAGCCTTCCACATCGACGACTTCCAGCGGCCGTGGCGCAGCGCCTGGCTCGGCTTGTCGTCCATCCTGACCGCGACTTCGCAATGGTGGAACTCGCTGACCTCGGCCAGTTTGGGAAATTTGGCGAGTTCGGGGCGCACCAATTCCTCGCGCCCATATATGACGAAGCGGATGTCGGGACGCCTGACGGCGACCGTCATGAGTGCCGGGATGACCACGTTTGGCCCGTGATCGCCACCCATGGCATCGATGGAAATCCTGATCACGCGGTCTTTATCTCACTAGCTTGGGCCAGGGCACATGGCCCGCGAAAGAAATACTAAACTCGCGAAATTCGGGGCTCGCGAAGGTTCGGCGAAAATAGCGGTTTTGGGCTGCCGCACAACCGGCTTTTCTCCGATCGCTTCGTGTTTTAGGATTTTCCAAGCAAGGATCGCAGCTTTTGCTGGAATTCATTCTCGACGGGCTCGTCCGGGCCGGCGGCATCGAGAGAGGCGCCTGCCTTGCGCGGATAGGGATCGATCGCCAGCCCGAAGAACTGTTCGGCGAGCGCGCCGACGTCGATCGTGTCGCCGGAGAATGTTTCCGGGCCGTCTGGCCCGTCGGCGTCGAGCAGGATCTCGCCGCCGCCTTCGAAACCTTGCCGTCCGAGTTTGGATTGTTCGGGCAAGAACAGCGCCTCGACCTCCTCGTCGATATGGGCCGCGACCGGCTCAAGGGTGACGATGCAGGCCTGGGTGATATCAGCCTCGACGCGGCCGCTGACCTTGACGCCATTGCGCTTCCACGGCGCCACCAAAAGCTCAGCACGGTAGTTTTCGACCGAAAGCAGCTCGTGCTCGCGCGCAAGCATTGCGCGCTGCGCGGCGTCGGCGTCGATCACCACCTGCAAACCTTTGTGCGGCAGGCGGCCGACATTGGCCGCGAATGAGACCGGGCTAGGCGTGTCCACATGTTTCATCTTGGTCTCCCCTCCTCACTCCGCTTTCGCGACCGGAAACGCCACGGCACCGGAAACGATCAATTCGGACGGCTGTGCTTCAAGCTGCCTTGCGGCATCGATTACATAGGACGCCAGCGGCAAGGCTTGCGGCCAGGCGCCGGCATCGGGCCTGACATTGCGCGCCAGGGCGGCAGCAAGCGCGTCGGGGTCGCTGCGTCTCAGCGCGTCGTCATAGGCGGCGGTACGGCCGTAGAACATTTTGGCCAGCCTCTTCATGCGCTTGGGCACGCCGACATCGCCAACGCCCAGTTCCCGCAGCGAATGCTCGACATCGAGAAAGAACTCGTCGATCAGCACCTGCGCGACCTCATGCGCGACGCCCTCTTCGCCGCGCAGCCGGTGCTGAAACAGGAACATGTGCAGCGACAGCATCTCGAAACGGCCGAGCGGCGTATCCGGCACATTCCAGAGGGAATAAAACACGGTCTGCCGCGCCGCCGCCACGATTTGTG
The DNA here is from genome assembly GCF_040323735.1 of Mesorhizobium sp. M0029. Lineage (NCBI taxonomy): Bacteria > Pseudomonadati > Pseudomonadota > Alphaproteobacteria > Hyphomicrobiales > Phyllobacteriaceae > Mesorhizobium > Mesorhizobium sp. M0029. The sequence goes on along the minus strand of NZ_JAMYVF010000021.1, from coordinate 45,089 downwards.
CGTAAAGCGCCTCGGTGATAGCGCGGTTGGCATTGCGTTCGCGGCCAAAAAGGCGCTGGAACATTGAGGGTGGTCTCCTGGGGACCGATTGTTTGAATGGGCCTTGTTGCATCGGCAAGCAAGCTGGTTTACCGGTTTTGCCGCCCAGCGCAAGTTGCGGCCAGCTAATGGAGTTGTTGTTGCGCGCGCTGAAATTCAAGTCGACTTTTCTGCCTGGGGCCACCGCCGCGGTTTCGCTGGTGCTGGTGGCCTCCGCGCTGTCGGGCTGCAATTCGTCCAAGATGTTCGGCGACCTTAACCCTAGCGAGACGCTGACGCAGGGCTATGTTATCGACCAGCAAGCGGTCGATTCGGTGCCGGTGGGCTCCAGCCGCGAACAGGTGCTTCTGGCGCTCGGCACGCCATCGACGAAAGCCACCTTCGACAATGAGGCGTTCTATTACATTTCGCAGACGCGCAAGCGCTATGTCGCTTTCGACAAGCCGCGCCTGGTCGACCAGAAAGTGCTCGCGGTCTATTTTGGCGAGGACGGGCGCGTCACCCAGATTGCCAATTACGGTCTGAAGGACGGCAAGATTTTCGACTTTATCTCGCGCACCACGCCGACCGGCGGCAAGGACCAGAACTTCCTCAGCCAGATCATCAAAGGCGCCAGCAAGCTGGCGCCCCCCATTCCTGGCGGCGGCGCCTAAGAAGCGACCGCCTTCCTCAGATTTTTGCTTCCCCCGAAGCGACACCATCTCAGGCGACCAAAAGCCCGCGGGAGCGATCCTGCGGGCTTTTGTTTTGAGGTTATGCGGCCGCAACACCCGTCGCGCTTTGCCGCGCGTGGCCTGTTCGGCCGCCGGGCTCCAGCGAGGCGCGGTGCACAGCCGCACTCTGCCGCGCTTCCGAAGGCGTCATGCCGAAATGCCGGCGGAAGGCGTGGTTGAAGGTCGAGAGATCGCCGAAGCCGGCGTCGAAGGCGATGGCGCCGATGGTGCGGTGTGCCAGGCGCAGGTCGGATAGCTTGCTGCAAACCAGCGCCAGCCGCCGGCCAAGCACGAACTGCGACAGCGAGGTACCCTCACCCTCGAACAGCTTTCTGATATAGCGCGCGCTGACGCGGTGGCGCCCGGCCAGCGCGTCCGACCCGACATCGCCGGAAGCCAGATTGCTTTCGATATCGGCTTTGATGGCGCGCAGCCGCGCGGCGCGTATGCCGCGGCCTGCGGCGACCTCGGTGGCGTCCTGCGTTGCCCCGACCACGACCGCGACAAGGTCCTGTATGTGCTTGGCGGCAAGCCAGCGCAATTCGGACGCGGCCAGGTTCGGCTCCTGCATCAGCAGACGGACATTCCTGGTCAGCAGCAAGAACTTTTCGCCCACGCGTGACATCGGCGTCATCAGGGCGGCATCCGCATTCGCAGCCATGGGCCCGAGCGCTGCCTTGGGGATGGTGATGAAGAGATGATGCGACATCGCCCGCTCGATCACATGCGGATCAGAGGAGGACAGAAGGATTGCCTGGCCGGCCTCGATGCTGGCCTCGCGGCCGAGATGCGAGAAGGTGGCAGCGCCCTCCAGACACATGAAGAAAATGTAATCATCGGTCCCCTTGGCCACGGCGCGGGAACGGATGGTGCGGAAGGCGGTGGTCCTCGAATCGGCAATGCCGACGCCCGGCAGCCGCAGGATGGTCGCGTCGACGGAGAGCTTTTCCTCCGTGACGTTAAAATCCATGTCGGTCACCATCCGGCGCAACAGGTCGCAATAGACGTTTCGCCATTCCGCTCGCGGCCACATGGCGGTCGAAAAGCGCGCATGCGCAAACTCGGGGGGTCGAATAGTCATGGGGTACTCCCAAGCGATTGTCTTCATTTCACTGTCGTTCGTAGTCGAGGCTCGTTCCATGAACGGCCTCTCATTCCGACGGCGGCAATCGGGGGGCAGTGGATGGCTACAATGATTTGCGCACTTGGACAAAAGACTATTTACGAAGCTATGGATGAGCTTAGTTCATTCATGCTAAGAAACCCAGGGGCAGGATAGGGTAACGGCAGATGACAAGACGGCTTCCACAACTGGAATCCATTCGGGCTTTCGAGGTCATTGCCCGGCTGGGCAGCTTCAAGCGCGCCGGCGATGAGCTGAATGTTACGCCAAGCGCGCTCAGCCACCGCATCGCCGATCTCGAAGCCGATCTCGGCGTGCTTCTGTTCACCCGCCATGTCCGCCGCGTCGAACTAACGCTTGAAGGCGAAAGATTGTCCGCGGGCGTGAGACGCGCACTGCTGGAAATCCAGAGCACGATCGCGAGTGTCGCGCGCAACGAGCGCACGAGGCTGAGGGTCACCGCCATTCCTTCGCATGCCGTGCGCTGGCTGGCCCCGCGTCTGCACAGGTTTCGCAAAAAGCATCCCGAAACAGAGATCGACATCAATGCGGATCTTGCAGTCGTCGACCTTTCGCAGCGAACAGTCGACATCGCATTGCGCTTCGGCGGCGGACACTATCCGGCCGTCGAGACCGAATGGCTGATGGCTGATGCGATCTTTCCTGTCGTCAGTCCCGACTATCTCGCCGCCAACGGCCCGGTCAGAGACCAGCACGATGTGCTGCGACTGTTTCGCATCCTCGACACGACGGCCGAAAATGACGAGAGCGGCGCCAATTGGCGCCACTGGTTCGAGAGAAACAATCTGCCGCTGGATACGGTTGGCGACGGCATGAATCTGAACGGCACCTTGTTGGCGGTCGAAGCGGCGGCGAGCGGTCTGGGCGTCGCCATCGCGAGGAAGTCGCTGGTCGAGAGCGATTTGCGCACCGGCAGGCTCGTCCGCCTCCTGACGACGGACATACCGACGAACTGGAACCACTACGTCGTCGTCCACCCGTCCATCTCCGCCTGGGAGCCTGCCAGATCGTTCATCAACTGGCTGAAGGCGGAAGCCGGCGACAACACCGGCGACGGTTGACCTCGGCGGCCGTCTAGGAGCTCTCATCACATCGTATCGGCCATTTGCTCATCCTTGCGGCCCGACTGGTTTGCGGTCTTGGCGGCAAGCGCTGCCGCCATCTGGCTCTCCAGCTCGCGCAGCTTGGCGTCGAGTGTCGCCATGCCGCCCCAGGCGAATGTCGCGCGGTACAGCGGTGCGATCTCGGGCGTCAGGAATTCGACCAGGGTTTCGTCCTCGACCCAGACCTTGAGCACCTTGAACAGGCGGGCATCGATCAGCCCGCTATGCCAGCCCATGCGGGCGGCAATGCCCTGGATGGTTTCGGTCGAATTGGGCGTGCTGAGCAGCACATGCGAGCCGGAGCGCAGGCGCATGTTCGGGTCGAAGCCGATGCCGAGCAGCGCTTGCTGGTCCAGAACCGTGCCGCACGGCAGGATTTCGATCAGCGAGCCGAAATCGTCGCCGAGGCAGACGAACCATGCTCCCTCAGGAAATGGCGGCGACGGCGCACGAACCGCGGTGGCGACAAGCATTTCGGCAAGGACGCTGGCGACGGCCTGCGGATCGCGGGCGTTGAATGAAGCGTGGTGCAGCATGGCAATACTCCTGTTTTCAACGGCGGCTGCCGGCAGAAGTGCCGACCCATGCCGCGGCGTTCCGCGAAAACTGAATCACCGGCTGAGCGTCAGGATGACCGCGGCAAACAAGCAGGCGTATTCGGCCAGTCCAAGCACAAGGCGCAAATTGTGGTTGGCCGCCCAGTTGTCGCGGGTCTGCGCCCAATCATCGGGGATGGTCACCGGCGTCCAGCTCTGCACCTGTTTGTTGAGCGGCACCTGAGTGCTGACGGTGAAGCCAATGTCGATCACCACCAGCGCCGCGGCGACGATGGTCAGGATGCGCGGCAGGCCGGCATCGACCGCAAACATCGCCATCGCCGCGATCAGCACCAGCGTCGTCAGCCTGACGACCGGCATCACCCGGGTAAACGTCCGGTCGCGCATCTGATGCATGGCCATGTACTGGCCGGCGGTAAGATCATCGATGCGAAAATCGTGGATTACGCCCGAGACGTAGATGCCGGCAATAATTCCAGCCAGCGCAAGCGAAGCCGCCATCAAGAAAATGTCCATGTCTTTTCCCTGTCCGAATGTCGTTTCCCTGGCCAAAATCGCCGCAGAGGCGAGCCCGACACCGCGCCTATTGCAATGTCCTGGCCAATGGCCGGGGTATTAAAGCAGGCGGAGGGTCCGGGCTTGGGTAGGATGGAACGATGTTTTGGGCAATGCGGCCCTCCGATTGCGTCGGAAACATCAAGTGCCGTGAGGTCGAAAGCTATCAGCAAACATTGACGCGTACTTGCCAGCGACCGGTCAAATTCGTATCAGACCGTGCTGGCCAATGGCGCATCACGCTGAATTGGGAGGAGCATCCGTGCCGGAAAAAACCCGGACAAAACCGACAGGCTGGATGGCGACCGGAACGGCTGACGGCCAGGTGGTCACGCCTGACTGGATACCCATCGAGCCGGTGGCGATCGATGGCGTGAGGGTCAAGGAGATCAGGCCGGTCGCAACCTCCACCGGCTATCTGACCGAGATCTTTCGCGAGGAGTGGGAGCTCGATTCGGAGCCGGTCGGCCAGGTCTTCCAACGGACCTTGTATGCCGGCGCGGTGACTGGCTGGCATGCACACGCGGTGACCACCGACCGGCTGTTCTGCTGCGTCGGCAGCGTTCGCATTTCGCTGTTTGACGGACGCAAGGCCTCGCCGACCTTCGGCGCCGTCTGGCACAAGATTATCGGCCCGTTGCGCCCGGCGGTCGTCATCATTCCACCCGGAATATGGCACGGTGTTGTTTCGCTCGGAGCGGAGACGGCGGTGCTGCTCAACCTCGTCGACAAGGCCTATGCCTACGATCAGCCCGACCATTGGCGCCTGCCGCCAGACACCGACCACATTCCCTACAGACTGGTGTAGCGTGGAAGCATCTGCGCAGCGCGATCAGGCCGGCGGCGAACCGCTGGTTTCGATCGTGATCGCGACGCACAACCGGCCGGCAGCACTGTGGCAGGCATTGACCAGCGTCATGCGCCAGACGTTGCAAGACTGGGAAGCCTTGGTCATCGGCGACGATTGCAGGCCGGATACGGCGGCCGTTGTCGCTGAATTTGACGATGCCCGCATCGTCTACATCGATCTTCCCGTCAATTTCGGCGAACAGTCCGGTCCCAACAATATCGGCTTTGCCAGGGCGCGTGGCCGCTTCGTCGCCTTGCTCAACCACGACGATCTGTGGTTTCCCGACCATTTGGCGGCGATGACCGGCTGGATCGACGCCTCGGGCGCCGACGTGGTGCTGGCGCGCGGTGCCGTCATCCAGCCGCCGTCGGCGGCCGGCAATCCTGTCAATTCGATCTTCGGGATCGGCAAGGATGGTTTTTACGACCCCGTCACGACGGAAGGATTTGGCTCGGCACACATGTTTCGCCGCGCTTCGTTCAGCCTGCTCGGACCTTGGCGACCCGCCAGCCAGTGCTTTTGCGAAAGCTCGCAGGACTGGCTGTTTCGGGCATGGCGAAAGGGCGCGGTGATCGCGACGATGCCGCACCTCACGGTGATCAAGTTGCATTCCGGCATACGCAAGGGTTCCTATCTCGGCGACAATGCGCAGGAACAGAAGGATCTTCTGGATGCCATGCAGACGCCAGACGCCTTGCGCGTGAAAATCCTTGGCTGCGCGGGCGAACCCATTCGCCTGGCGGCATCGAGTTATCTCAGGCGCAGGCTGATGGCGGCTCTTGGCATCCATCCCCGCGCCCGCGCCTTCCGCCGCAAGTATAAGCGAGGCGCCTTCCTTGCCAAGCTGCGGCGCCTGCGTGGCCTGGCGCCGATGCCTGAGCGCGAACCTGGCGTGAGCGAATTGCTGGATCGCTACAGCAAGCGCGGCGATGCCGGGACCGAGCCGGGTGAGGTCTGAACAGACCCCCGCATGAATCTCAAACAAAAACCCGCGGGATCGCTCCGCGGGTTTTTTCTTGAATCAGTGGCTTTGCCTCAGCCGTGCGCGAGCACGGCCAGCAGCAGAAGCGCCACGATGTTGGTGATCTTGATTGCCGGGTTGACCGCCGGGCCGGCGGTGTCCTTGTAGGGATCGCCAACCGTGTCGCCGGTGACCGAAGCCTTGTGCGCTTCGGACCCCTTGAGGTGCTTGACGCCGTCCTTGTCGACAAAACCGTCCTCGAACGACTTCTTGGCATTGTCCCAGGCGCCGCCGCCCGAAGTCATCGAGATGGCGACGAACAGGCCGTTGACGATGACGCCGAGCAACGAGGCGCCGAGTGCCGCAAAGGCGGACGCCTTGGAGCCCGAGATCAGCTGCACGCCGAAATAGACGACGAGCGGCGCCAGCACCGGCAGCAGCGAGGGGATGATCATTTCCCGGATCGCCGCCTTGGTCAGAAGGTCGACGGCGCGCGCATAGTTTGGCTTGGAGGTGCCGGCCATGATGCCCGGATCCTCGCGGAACTGCTTGCGCACTTCCTCGACGATGGCGCCGGCCGCACGGCCGACGGCCGTCATGGCGATGCCGCCGAACAGATACGGGATCAGACCGCCGAAGATCAGGCCGGCGACGACGTAGGGATTGGAGAGGTCGAAGGAGACATCGCCCATGCCCTGGAAGTACGGATATTTGTCGCCATTGGCGGCAAAGAACTTCAAATCGTTCGAATAGGCCGCAAACAGCACCAGCGCGCCGAGGCCGGCCGAACCGATGGCATAGCCCTTGGTCACCGCCTTGGTGGTGTTGCCGACCGCGTCGAGCGCGTCGGTGGAGTGGCGCACTTCCTTGGGCAGGCCGGCCATTTCGGCAATGCCGCCGGCATTGTCGGTGACCGGGCCGAAGGCGTCGAGGGCGACGATCATGCCGGCAAGGCCGAGCATGGTGGTGACCGCGATCGCCGTGCCGAACAGGCCGGCGAGCTGGTAGGTCGAGATGATGCCGCCGACGATGACGATTGCCGGCAGTGCGGTCGATTCGAGCGACACCGCAAGTCCCTGGATGACGTTGGTGCCGTGACCGGTCACCGAGGCCTGGGCGATGGAGTTCACCGGGCGCTTGTTGGTGCCGGTATAGTATTCGGTGATCACCACGATGAGACCGGTCACAACGAGACCGATCAGGCCGCAGATGAACAGGTTCTTGCCGATGATGGTCATGCCGGCGACGGTGCCGACCTCGCCCCAGCCGACGGTTGCCGAGGTAGCGACACCGAGACCGACGATCGACAGCAGGCCGGTGACGATCAGGCCTTTGTAGAGGGCGCCCATGATCGAGCCGTTGGAACCGAGCTTGACGAAGAAGGTGCCGACGATCGAGGTCAGGATACAGGCGCCGCAGATGGCGAGCGGATAGAGCATCGCCGCACCCAGAGCGGCGGTTCCGCCGAAGAAGATGGCAGCCAGCACCATGGTGGCAACGACGGTCACGGCATAGGTCTCGAAGAGGTCGGCGGCCATGCCGGCGCAGTCACCGACATTGTCGCCGACATTGTCGGCGATGGTGGCCGGGTTGCGCGGATCGTCTTCGGGAATACCGGCTTCGACCTTGCCTACGAGATCGCCGCCGACGTCGGCGCCCTTGGTGAAGATGCCGCCGCCCAGACGGGCGAAGATCGAGATCAGCGATGCGCCGAACCCGAGCGAAACCAGCGCATCGATGACGATGCGGTCATTGGGCTGCAGGCCCATCGGGCCGGTCAGGATATAGTAGTAAATCGACACGCCGAGCAGCGCGAGGCCAGCCACCAGCATACCGGTGATGGCGCCCGACTTGAAGGCGATGTCGAGACCGGCGGCGAGGCTGTTGGACGCCGCCTGCGCGGTGCGCACATTGGCGCGCACCGAGACGTGCATGCCGATGAAACCGGCGGCGCCCGAGAGCACGGCGCCGATCAGGAAGCCGACCGCGGCGGTGATCGAGAGCAGCCACCAGGCGAGCACGAGCACGACCACGCCGACGATGGCGATGGTGGTGTACTGGCGCGCCAGATAGGCTTGCGCGCCTTCGCGGATGGCGGCGGAGATTTCCTGCATGCGTGCGTTGCCCTGATCGGCTGCAAGAACCGATCGTGTCGCCCAGATGGCGTAAAGGATTGAAAGCAAGCCGCAGGCGATGACGGCAGAAATGATGGTCATTGCCGAATTTTCCTCGATTGATGGCCCAAAAGAACCCCTCCCTGGGCCGTTGGTGCGGGGAGCGGATAAAGCCTAGGCGGAATCCGTCCTTCGCAGCGGTGTATGCGAAACAGGGCTCGGAACGTCAAGATATTGTTCGGTTTTTGCCCCGCTTTCAGCCAAAAGTTTAGGCCAGAACATTCCCGTGGCCGATGCCCTGCTATTAGATCGGTTGAAATGACGCTGCGTCAGTCAATGCTTTGCCCGCAGTCCAGCGAAGGTCAGTCGCCAGTCTCCTGCCCCATCTTGCGCGCGGTGTAGCGCTCGATGGCGGACAGTCCGTCATAGATCAGCACCGCCAGCGCCGCGACGATCAGGCCGCCTTGCAGGACGAAGGCGAGATTGTTGGATAGCAGGCCGGCGATGATCACCTCGCCCAGCGTCTTGGCGGCAACCGTCGAGCCGATCGTCGCCGTGGCCAGGCTGATCACCACCGACAGCCTTATTCCGCCCAGAATGATCGCGGCGCTCAGCGGCAATTCGACCTTGACCAGTCTTTGCCAGCCCGTCATGCCGGCGCCGCGCGCGGCCTCCATGATGTTGCCCGGCAGCGTTGTGAGGCCGGTCAGCGCGTTCTCGAAGATCGGCAGCAGGCCGTAGAGGAACAGCGCAATCAGCGTCGGCTTCTCGCCGAAACCGGCGGCGGGCACCGCCAGCGCCAGCACCGCCACCGGCGGAAAGGTCTGGCCGATATTGACCAGACTGCGCGACAGCGGCAGGAATTCGGCGCCCGCCGGCCTGGTCACCAGGATGGCAAGCGCCACGGCAACGATGGTTGCGGCGACGGTAGCGATCAGCACGGTCCTGAGATGCAGCAGGGTCAGCGTCAGCAGGCTGCCCTGATTGTAGATCGCCGGCGCATTGTTTTCGGTCAGCGGCTTCAACAGCGGCTCGAACCAGCCGGGATTGGTGACGAAGGCTATGAGAAGCACCACCAGGGCAAGTCTGAGCAGCGAAGGCAGCCAGGCTTTTAGACCGGCCCCTTTCATGCCGGCCTCGCCGCGCGCTTCACCAGCCCGTCGACGGTGACGCGGCCGAGCAGCTTGCCGTCTTCGCCCTTGACCGGCAGCGCCGGCCGGCCCGACCACAGAAGCTCGGCCAGCGCGTCGCGCTGGCTGGCGTCGCCTGGGATCGCCTCGCCTTCGGCAGTCCCCTTTTCCACGGCGTCGCGCACGCGGCCGAGCGACAAGAGCCGGAACGGCTTTTCGCTGGCGCCGACCAGGGTTTCGACGAAGGCGTTCGCCGGCCGCGCCAGGATCTCTTCCGGCTTGGCGTATTGCACCAGCTTTCCGGCATCCATGACGGCGATCTTGTCGCCCATGTGGACCGCCTCCTCCATGTCGTGGGTGACGAGGATGATGGTGGTACCGAAGCGCTTCTGGATTGCCAGCAGGTCCTCCTGCGCCTTGGTGCGGATGATCGGGTCGAGTGCGCCGAACGGTTCGTCCATCAGAAGCACATTGGGCTCGGCGGCGAGCGCGCGGGCGACGCCGACACGCTGCTGTTGCCCGCCGGACAGTTCGTGCGGGTGGCGCGGGCCATAGGCCTCGGGGTCGAGCTGGTAGAGTGTCATCAACTCATCGACGCGGGCCTTGATGCGGTCCTTGTCCCAGCCCAGCAGGACCGGCACGGTGGCGATGTTCTGCGCAACGGTGCGGTGCGGGAACAGGCCGTGGCCCTGGATAGCGTAGCCGATGCTGCGGCGCAGCTCGTAGCCGGGCAGCGTGCGGTTGTCGTTGCCGTCGAGCTTGATGACGCCGGCGGTCGGCTCGACCAGCCGGTTGATCATTCGCAGCAGCGTCGTCTTGCCGGAACCGGAGGTACCGACAATGACGCAAACCGTACGCGGCTCGACGACCATGGACACGTCGTCGACCACGGTCGTCGCGTCATAGCGCTTGGTAATGCCTTCGATCTCGATCATGCCGTTTCAACCCTGCGCCTGGTGGCGGTCATTTCGATCACTGCGTCGAGGATGATGGCCGCGGCGAAGGCCAGCGCCACGGTCGGCACGGCGCCGAGCAGCACCAGGTCCATTGCGGTCTGGCCGACGCCCTGGAAGACGAAGACGCCAAAGCCGCCGCCGCCGATCAGTGCGGCGATGGTGGCCAGGCCGATGTTCTGCACCAGCACGATGCGGATGCCGGTGAGGATCACCGGAAAGGCCAACGGAAACTCGACGCCGAACAGGCGCTGGCCATCGGTCATGCCCATGCCGCGCGCTGCATCATTGGCCGCGCGGGGTACGCCGGCAAGCCCGACCACGGTGTTGGCCACCACCGGCAGCAGCGAATAGAGGAACAAAGCCACGAAGGCGGGCGCGGTGCCGATGCCTCTGATACCGAGCGCTGCGGCACCCGGAACATGCGCGGCGACCCAGCCCAGCGGCGCGATCAGCAGGCCGAACAGCGCGATCGAGGGTATGGTCTGGACGATGTTGAGCACGTTGAGCACACCGGCGCGCAACCGTTCGACGCGATGGCATAGAATGCCGAGCGGCAGGCCGACGATCACCGCCGCCGCCAGCGACCCCAGCGCCAGTGTGATGTGCTTGGAGCCTTCGGCCCAGAAACTATCGGCGCGGTTTGCATATTCCTTGAGGATCGACAGGCTGTCCCACTGCCCCGATATCAGCAACAAGCCGATGGCCAGCGCCGCGAGGACGAGCACGCCGATGCGGGCCGGTGGCGACAGGTTGAGCCTGGTCAGCACGTCGGCGAGCAACAATGTGAAGGCAAAGATCAACAGCCAGAAGCCGGAAGCCGGCGAGATGCGGGCGAAGGTGTTGCCGGCCGGCGTCAGGAAGGTGCCGGCGACACCGATCAGGATGGCAAGGGCGGCGAGCGCCACGACGCTTGCAGCCAGGCGCAGGACAAGCGGGGTTTTCAGCAACGCAACAATTGCGGCCACGACGACGACCGCCAGCAGCAGCGGCCCGACTGTGGCCGGCAGCGCCTCGAGGATCGAGCGCGCCTGACCGGGAACGATACGATTGGCGCGGAAGGTGGCGAACGGGGCCAGAAACGCCGCATAGGCAACGATCGCCGCGATAACCACGCCGAGCTTGTCGAAACGCAGGGTCATGGATGCCCCTCATGAGGAGCGATTTTCCACGTTGCGCAGACTACGCCGGTGATCGGCGAAAGCCGACGCGAAATCCGATCTCCCCCCTTGCGGGGGAGATGGCCGGCAGGCCAGAGGGGGGTGTGAAGGATCGCCAGCTTTCGAGCGTCGGCTTGTTCAGAAGCAACCCTGTCGAGGCACGCACCTGCTACCGGTTGTGAGGTCGGCGGGACAGCACCCCCCTCTGTCCTGCCGGACATCTCCCCCGCAAGGGGGGAGATCAGCAGCTTCCAGAGAGGGGTGTCTCGCACCAGCGTCACGATCAGCTATGCGCTGACTACTTCAAAAACCCGTTCTTCTTCAAAAAGTCCTCGGCGACACCCTTGACCGGCTCGCCGCCGACCTGGACGCGGCCGTTGAGTTCCTGCAGCGTGACGAGGTCGAGCTTGGCGAACACCGGCCTCAACAGCGTCTCGATCTCCGGATGCTCTTTCAGCACCGCTTCGCGGATGATCGGCGCCGGCTGGTAGACCGGCTGCACGCCCTTGTCGTCGGCGAGCACGACCAGGCCGGACGGCGCGATGCCGCCGTCGGTGCCGTAGACCATGGCGGCGTTGGCGCCGTTGGTCTGGTTGGCGGCAGCACCGATCGTCGCGGCGGTGTCGCCGCCCGAAAGCGTGATCAACTGCTCGGGCTTCAGCGTGAAGCCGTAAGTGGTCTGGAACGCCGGCAGGGCTGCCGCCGAATTGACGAACTCGGCTGAGGCCGCCAAAACCACGGTGCCGCCACCGGCGACATATTTGCCGAAGTCGGTCAGGGTCGCCAGCTTGTTGGTCTCGGCAACCTCCTTGCGCAGCGCGATCGCCCAGGTGTTGTTGGCCGGTGACGGCGACAGCCAGACGATCTTGTTGGCATCATAGTCGAGCTTCTTGGCGGTCTCATAGGCCTTGGCGGCATCCTTCCAGACCGGATCGTCGGCCTTCTCGAAGAAGAAAGCGGCATTGCCGGTGTACTCGGGATAGATGTCGATCTCGCCGGCAGTGATCGCCTTGCGTACCACCGGCGTGCCGCCGAGCTGGATGCGGTCGGTGGTCTTGATGTTGTTGGCGTTGAGCACAAGCTGGATGATGTTGCCGAGCACGCCGCCCTCGGTGTCGATCTTCGAGGAGACGACCACCTGGGCATTGGCGGAGGCGGCCGTGATGCCGAGCGCCAACGCCGCGCCGGCCAGAATCTTGACTGAAAACATTGTGAAAACCCCTTGCTTTGGACCGAAATGCGGTGGCCGCATATGAGCATGGCTTCAACGCCCCGTCGGGGCACACGGTTTCATAACAATGGGTACAGACGCAATAATTTTGTGCGGTCGCCGCGATTCGGTCGGCGCCATGCTGACACGTCGTGCCAAGCCAAAGATAGAACCGGATCAGGCGCGGGCTTTGCGCGATCCGGTCAGTTTGAGCGCGCCAAGGGCGACGAAGCAGAGGGCGACGACCGGGAAAACCAGCCAGTTCAGCATCTCCCAGCCCCAGGCATTATAGATGGCGCCCGACATTAGCGAGGCGAAGGCGACGGAGCCGAACAGGACGAAGTCGTGGAAGCCCTGCACCTTGCTCTTTTCGGACGGATGGTAGCTGTCGGCGACCATGGAGGTGGCGCCGATGAAGGCAAAATTCCAGCCGAGGCCAAGCAGGATCAGCGCCGTCCAGAACTGCCACAAATGCAGGCCGGACAATGCCACCGCGGCGCAGCCGATGAGCAGGACCAGGCCGGTGGCGACGATGCGTTCGGCGCCGAAGCGATGGATCAGCGATCCGGTGAAGAAGCTAGGCGCAAACATCGCCATCACATGCCAGGAAATGCCGAGCGTGGCGTCGTCTGTCGACAGGCCGCAGCCGACCATGGCCAGCGGCGCGCCGGTCATGACGAAACTCATCAGCGCATAGCTGCCGACGGCGCAAAACAGCGCCGCGACGAAACGCGGCCGGGTGACGATATCGGACAGCGGCCGGGCGTCGCTTGACGCGACTTCCGCGTGGCCGGGAGCCTTGGCCGGGATGCGCAGGAATGACAGGATGATGGCGCCGGCCGCCGCCAGAACCGGAATGGCCACGAACGAGCCGGCAAACATCACCGGCGCCAGCAATTCGCGGGTGAAGATGACGATCTGCGGCCCGAGGATCGCGGTGATGACGCCGCCGGCCAGCACGAAGGAAATGGCGCGCGCCTTGAATTCGGGCGGAGCATTATCGGCGGCGGCGAAGCGGAACTGCTGGACGAAGGCGCCGCCGACGCCGATCACCAGCAGGGCGAAAGCGAACAGCCAGAAGCTGGCGTGGAACAGTGCCAGCGTGGAGATGACGCCGCCAAGCGCGGTCACGATGGTGCCGGTCATGAAGCCGCCGCGCTGGCCGAGCCAGCGGATGATGGCCGCGGCCGGCAACGCGCCGAGCGCCACGCCGATGTTGAAGCCGGTGATTGGCGCCGTTGCCAGCGACTTATCGGGGCCAAGCAGATATTGCCCGGCCAGCCCGCCCATGGAAATGGCAATCGGCGCGGCCGAACCGATAATCGCCTGCGACGTCGCCAGGATGATCGCCGTGCGGCGCGCTTCCCTTGCTGCGCCGGCGACGGTGCCGGTCACAATGCGTCCTTGCCGCGCCCCTCGCCCCGCACCCGGCGCGACACACGGTCGAGCACGGCGTTGGTCAGCTTCGGCTCGTCTTCCTCGTAGAAGGCCTTGGCGATGTCGACATATTCCGAAACGATGACGGCCACCGGCACGTCGTCGCGCTTCATCAGTTCGTAGACGCCGGCGCGCAGGATGGCGCGCAACGTCGAATCGAGTCTGGACAGCGGCCAGTCTTCCGTCAGCGCCTGGCGTATGATCGGATCGATGGTCGTCTGGTTCTCGACGACGCCGGCCAGGATGGCGCGGAACCACTGCGCGTCGGCCTCGCGATAAAGCGCGCCGTCGACTTCCTTGCCGAGCCGGAACGCCTCGTATTCGGCGGTGATCTCGAAGACGCCGCTGCCGGCCACGTCCATCTGGTAAAGCGCCTGCACGGCGGCCAGACGGGCGGCGCCACGCTTGTTGGCGTGGCGTATCGCGGGCTGGCCGGGCGAAGCGGGTTCGCTCACGATTGCGCTCCCAGCTTCTCCTTGAGCGCGATCATGGTCAGCGCCGCGCGCGCGGCAAAGCCGCCCTTGTCGCCCTCCGAGCGCTTGGCGCGCGTCCAGGCCTGCGCGTCGTTCTCGGTGGTCAGGATGCCGTTGCCGATCGCAATCGCTTCCTGCACCGAGAGATCCATCAGCGCGCGGCTCGATTCATTGGCGACGATGTCGAAATGATAAGTGTCGCCACGAATGATGGTGCCGAGCGCGACAAAACCATCATAGTCCTTGCCGCCCTCGCCCATGCCGTCGAGCGCAAAAGTGATCACTGCTGGAATTTCCAGCGAACCGGGAACGGTGACGACGTCATAGGTCGCGCCGGCTTCGTCGAGCGCGCTCGTCGCGCCGTCGAGTAGCGCGTCGGCAAGATCGTCATGAAAGCGCGCCTCGATAATCAGAAGGTGGGCCTTCTTCTTCGGGCGAATGAACGCTTTGCCGTGTTGGGATGTGCCTGCCATGAATGTCTCCGGGGGTAGCCGGTGACTTAGGCCGAAGCCGGTTTGATCGCAAGCGGAAGATTGCTGGAGGCGAGCGTAGCCTAGCGCGTCTTTGGGCTGGGCGTCGGTAGCGGGCACTCGCTGCAGAGGCTTTCAGCCCAGACGAGAACAGCTTCGTGATCCACTAAACGACCCGCGTCTACATCGGCCATTGCTTCGCGCGTAAGCCGCTTTTTCTGTTCGATTGTGAGTCTTGCGGCCATCAAAGCCCCTCTTTCGCCGCCTCGACTAGGCGCGCGGCGTAGCGGGCCATCGTGTCGATCTCCAGGTTGACCTTGTCGCCGACCTTGCGCTCGCCCCAGGTGGTCACGGTCAGCGAATGATGGATCAAAAGCACGTCGAAACGGGCGCCTTCGACCTTGTTGACGGTGAGCGAGGTGCCGTCGAGTGCGACGGAACCCTTGGGCGCGATGAATTTCGCCAGTTCGCGCGGCGCCTCCAGCGTGAAGCGCACGGCATCGCCCTCGTCCTTGCGCTCGACGATTTCGGCCATGCCATCGACATGGCCCGACACGATGTGGCCGCCGAGTTCGTCGCCGATCTTCAGTGCCCGCTCGAGATTGACCTTGGTGCCTGATTTCCAGCCCGACGCCGTGGTCAGCCTCAGTGCCTCTTCCCAGGCTTCGACCTCGAACCAGCGGGCGTTCGAGCCGCCATCTGGCAGCGCCGTCACCGTCAGGCAGACGCCGCCGCAGGAAATCGAGGCGCCAATAGCGATGGTCGCGGGATCATAGGCAGTGTCGATGCGCAGGCCGACGCCTTCGCTCAGCGGCTTGATGGCCGCGACAGTGCCGATATCGGTGACAATTCCAGTGAACATTTCAGATATCTCTCACCCATTCGGCATAGCTGTCTTCCCCGAAGCGCATCTCGCGCAATTTGCGGAAGCCTGCCGGGATATGGTTGGCGTCGATGGGCGATGCAATGCCGCCCTCGCCGATCGCTTCCGGTCCCTGGAACAGCACGATGCGGTCGACCAATCCCTCGGCGAGGAAGGCGCTGGCCACCTTGGCGCCGCCTTCGACCAGAACGCTGGCCATGCCGAGCGCGCCGAGATCCTCGAGCAGTTCCGGCAAGGCAATGCCGCCTTCATGGGTTTCGGTGCCGATGAAGCGCACACCGGCACGCTCCAGCACCGACCGCCGCAGCGGGTCGGCCTCCAGGCTCGCGGCGATATAGAGCGGCACCCGGTCGATGCCGGAGACCAGCTTCGAGGCTTCGGGCAGCCTGATCTGGCGGTCGAGCACGATGCGCGCCGGCGAGCGGTTCTCCAGCCCCGGCAGCCGCACGGTGAGCGCCGGATCATCCTCCAGCGCCGCGCCGATGCCGACCAGGATGCCATCGGCTTCGGCGCGCATCAGATAGACTTCGCGGCGGGCGACATCGCCGGTGATCGCGACCTGGCCGGCGCCATGCCTGCCGATCTTGCCGTCGCTGGAAAGCGCAAGCTTCAGAGTCACTTCCGGACGCTTTTTCATGGATCGAATCAAATAGCCGGCCATCTGCTCGGCGGCTTCCTCGACCAGCACCTTTTCGACCACTACGATGCCGGCGGCGCGCAGGATGGCATAGCCTTTGCCGGAGACGCGCGGATCGGGATCGCTGGCGGCGCCGACGACCCGCGCCACTCCGGCATTGACCAGCGCGTTGGCGCAAGGCGGGGTGCGGCCATGGTGGGCGCAGGGCTCCAGCGTGACATAGGCCGTGGCGCCGCGCGCCAACTCGCTGGCTTCAGCCAACGCCTCGGTCTCGGCATGCGGCCGACCGCCGACGGCGGTGACGCCGGTGCCAACGATCATCGGCCCGGCGCCATTGTCGCGAACGATGATGGTGCCGACCGAAGGGTTGGTCGAGGTGCGGCCGGCATTTCTGCGCGAGAGCCTCAGCGCCGCGGCCATGAAGCGGCAATCGAGGGCCTGCTGATCGGCCTTCCCTGACGTTTGGCTTGCCATGCTCAGCCGGCGTCCTCTTCGCTCTTCAGCTCGTCGCCTTTGAGTTCGTCACCTTTGAGCTCACCCAGCACATCGTGAAAATCCTTGGCCTCACGGAAATTGCGATAGACAGAGGCGAAGCGGACATAGGCGACGTCGTCGAGCGACTTCAGCGCTTCCATGACGAGCCGGCCGACCTCGCCCGAGGCGATTTCCGTCTCGCCGGAGCTTTCGAGCTGGCGCACGATGCCGGTGACGGCGCGGTCGATGCGCTCGGGATCGACATTGCGCTTGCGCACCGCGATCTCCACCGAACGCAAGAGCTTGTCGCGGTCGAACGGCACCTTTCTGCCGGACTTCTTGACCACAACGAGATCGCGCAGCTGGACGCGCTCGAAGGTGGTGAAGCGGCCACCGCAATCGGGGCAGACGCGTCGCCGGCGGATCGCCGCGCCATCCTCGGCGGGGCGCGAATCCTTCACCTGCGTATCTTCGGACTGGCAATAGGGACAGCGCATGGAGAGCCTTCGGGTTGGCGTTCTGGCGGAACGATAGGCTTAGAGGTTTTTGCCGGGACGGCAAAGGTTCGGCAACGGCCGCTCGCGCCCTCAGAGATAGCGAGGCGGGAGGAAAATTTCCAGCCGCGCCAGATGTCAGGGGGCGACGTCCTTGGTCGGGAAGCCGCAGGACGTTCCGAGGTTGCGGTAGGCCTTGGTGAAGCCATCCATCGGGATGCTGGCGACAGCCTGCTTGCCGAACGTCACATCGAGCGAGATGACCTGGCGCATGGCCCGCAACAAAGCGAGACTGGTCTTGACCTGGTTGTCGACGGTCCAGCTCGGGCGGGCGGCATCATTGGAATAGACGGTCGCGGAAACCTTGACGCCGGGGTCGCCAAAGGTCGCGGCGATCTTCTTGCCGGTCGGCAGGTCCTTGTTGGCGATCGTGAACATGATCGCCGGATAGGCATCGGGCGGCAGGGCGTCGCCAGTCGAGATCGAAAGCGTCAGCGTGCCGGCATTGCCGTTGCCGTCGACAAAGGCTGTCGAGGCCGCACAGGTCTTGTGCGAATCCTGGCCGGTGTCGAGCGCATCGATGATGGTGGTCCACCTGCCAAAGGTGTTGGTGGCCGGGATATCCGTGCCCGGCTGCGTCTGCTCCTGGGCTATCGCGCCTGACGCGGTGAAAGCGGCAAGCGAGCCGATGAAGGCCAGAACGGCAGGACGGAACATGCGCATCGTCAGATCTCCAACAGGCCGCGCCGCCCGGACAGCAAGCGGCGCAGAGCGCGGGATAAAAGACGAAGCGCCGCTGGTGGTCAACCGAGATAGGGATAGAGCGGGAAACGATCGGTCAGCGCCACGACCTTGGCCTTCACGGCTGCTTCCACAGCCGCATTGCCTTCGTCGGAATTGGCGACCTTCAGCCCGTCCAGCACTTCGGCGATCAGCTTGCCGATCTCGCGGAACTCGGCCTGGCCGAAGCCGCGCGTGGTGCCGGCCGGCGTGCCCAGACGCACGCCCGAGGTGACGAAAGGCTTTTCCGGATCGAACGGGATGCCGTTCTTGTTGCAGGTGATGTTGGCGCGGCCGAGCGCTGCCTCGGCGCGCTTGCCGGTGGCGTTCTTGGGCCTGAGATCGACCAGCATCAGATGGTTGTCGGTGCCGCCGGAGACGATGTCGAGGCCGGTTTCCTTGAGGCTCGACGCCAGCGCCTTCGCGTTGGCGGCGACACTCTCGGCATAGAGCTTGAAGCTCGGCTTCAGCGCCTCGCCGAAGGCGACCGCCTTGGCGGCGATGACATGCATTAGCGGCCCGCCCTGCAGGCCGGGGAAAACCGCCGAGTTCATCTTCTTGGCGATGTCCTCGTCATTGCACAGGATCATGCCGCCGCGCGGGCCGCGCAGCGATTTGTGCGTGGTCGTGGTGACCACATGGGCGTGCGGCAGCGGTGACGGATGCACGCCGCCGGCAACCAGGCCGGCGATATGGGCCATGTCGACCATCAGATAGGCGCCGACCGCATCGGCGATCTCGCGAAAGCGCTTCCAGTCCCAGATGCGCGAATAGGCGGTGCCGCCGGCCAGGATCAGCTTCGGCTTGGTCTCATGCGCGGTCTTTTCGATCGCGTCCATGTCGAGCAGATGGTCGTCCTTGCGCACGCCGTAGGAAACGACCTTGAACCATTTGCCGCTCATGTTGACGGGCGAGCCGTGCGTCAGGTGGCCGCCGGAGTTCAGGTCGAGGCCCATGAAGGTATCGCCGGGCTGCAAGAGCGCCAGGAAGACCGCCTGGTTCATCTGGCTGCCGGAATTCGGCTGGACGTTGGCGAAGTTGCAGCCGAACAGCTTTTTGGCGCGCTCGATGGCGAGTTCCTCGGCGACGTCGACGAACTGGCAGCCGCCATAATAGCGCTTGCCCGGATAACCCTCGGCGTATTTGTTGGTCATGATCGAGCCCTGCGCCTCGAGCACGGCGCGCGAAACGATGTTTTCCGAGGCGATCAGCTCGATCTCGTGACGCTGGCGGCCAAGCTCGTTGCGGATCGAGCCGAAGATCTCCGGATCGGCATCTTCCAGCGTGGTTTCGAAGAAGGATTCGAACTTGTTCGACGCTGCCGCTGCAGTTGCCATGGCCTGAAATCCTTCGGTTCGGGGCATTTATCTATGCATATCGTTGCCCCGAAACCGCTGCACGGTTCCGGGCGACATGCATTGCCGCGCCATTAACACAGTTGTTTTCGCCTCGCCACGTTTGCAGCGCGAAATTTGCTGGCCGGATTGCGCCAAGGCGGTCCAGGAGCAGCTATTTCCGCTCCTGCCGCCCCTGCAGCAAGGCTTCGGTGAGCGTGATCTCGGTAAACAGCGCCCGCGCCGTATGGTCGTTGATCGCGCCGCTGCTTAACATGTCGCGCACGGCGATGCGCTCGGCCTCGATGCCGGCAAGCCGCATTTCGAGCTCCAGCCGCCCGGCTTCGCGGGCCTCCGCCCGTGCGTCGTCGGCCTCGTCCGAGGTGGCGATGCGGCGCCGGTAGCCGGCGACGATGTTTTCGGCGGCGGCAAGCCTGGCGCCGGGCACCTCGCCCTGGTCGTCGTCGCTGGCGCCCGCCATGCTTTCGATGCGGGCGATGGCCGCCTTGGCGGCGCCGATGCGGGCGAGACGCTCCTCGATGGCGCTGCCATCCTCGCCCGGCTCGACCAGTCCGTGCGCTATCTTCGGCAGCGCCACGCTGGCGATGGCGAGCGAACAGATGATGACGCCGGCGGCGAGGAAGATCACCAGGTCGCGCGCCGGAAAAGACGAGCCGTCCGGCATGGCAACCGGCAGCGACAGGATGCCGGCCAGCGTGATCGCGCCGCGCACGCCCGCCACCGAGCCGGCAAGCCGCACACGCATGCCAAACGGCTCGGCCTTGCGCTTTCCCCATTTTGCCTTGAGGCCTGCCGCGATATCGCCGACCCAGATCCAGAGGAAGCGCAGCGCGATCAGGCACAGCGTCAGCGCTATCACCGTCGCGACCGGCTGGATGATCGGGTAATGGCCGGTCAGTTCGGGCGGCACGCGGCGAATGATTTCGGGAAGCTGCATGCCGAGCACGATGAACAGCGCGCCATTGTAGACGAAGGACAAGGTCGTCCACAGCGAGATCGTCTGCATGCGCGCCGAGACGCCGAGGAAGCGGAAGACGCCGGAGCCGCCGGTCAAAAGCCCGGCGGTGACCGCCGCCAGAATGCCTGAGGCATGCAGATGTTCGGCGACGAGATAGGCAATGAAGGGCAGCAGGACCATGACCAGAACCTGCGCCTCGGCCGGAACGCCGCCGATGCGATTCAGAAGCTGCAGCAGCCTGGCGGCGATGAACAACGCGGCGATGCCGGCCAGGATGCCGATGGCGACGGCATAGACGAAGGACAGCGATGCATCGGCGAAGGAAAAGCTGCCGGTCACGGCGGCGGCGACGGCGAAGCGGAACATGACCAGGCCTGAGGCGTCGTTGAGCAGCGCCTCGCCTTCCAGAATATGCATCAGCCGCGCCGGCACCAGGCTTCTGTCGACGATCGAGGACACCGCCACGGCGTCGGTCGGGGACAGCACGGCGGCGAGCGCGAAGGCGACGACCAGCGGGATGCTCGGCACCAACCAGTGCAAGGCATAACCGAAGCCGACAATGGTAAAGAAGACCAGCCCGATGGCCAGATCGAGGATCGGTCCGCGCAGCGCGATCAGCTCGCGTTTGGGCGCTCCATAGGCATCGCCGAACAAAAGCGGCGGGATGAACACCAGCAGGAAGAGTTCGGGGTCGATCTCGACATGGATGCCCTTCACCGGCCATGCGAGCGCGGCGCCGATGGCAATCTGCAGCACCGGCAGCGGCAGCCGAACCAACCGCACCAGTGCGCCGGAAAGAGCGACGAAGACCAGCACGGCGAGGATGAGGATTGCGACCTGCATGGCGCGATTCCGGCTGTTTTGAGGACCATGCGCAATTGCCGTTAGTCCGTCCAGATGGGCCTGCGGCCCAACGTCCGGCAGTGTTCATGGCCTGCATGGCTGGCGGCCACCAGTCTTCTTCTGTTGGGATGTCGAACGGAAAAGGCCGCCTCACGGCGGCCTTTTCATAAACAATTCAGGCACCTAGAGCGAAGAGGTGATCTGCAGTTCGCTGGCGCCATCGAGCGCGTAGACGTCGTCGCGGAACTGCACGACGCCCGGACCCGTCGACCAGGCCGACACATAGAGGAAGTGGACGGGAACCGGGTTGACGACCTGCACCGGCGTGTTCTCGCCGGTCTTGATGGTCGCCTCGAAATGCTGGCGATCCCAGCCGGGTGTGTCGCGCAGGATCCATGTGACGAGGTCGCGCACGTTCTGGACACGCACGCAGCCCGAGGAATCGAAGCGCATCATCTTGCCGAACAGGCTTTGCTGCGGCGTATCGTGCATGTAGACGCCGTCGGGGCTGGGGAAGTTGATCTTCACCGAGGCCATGGCGTTGCCGGAACCCGGATCCTGGCGGAAGCGGTATTTTGCGGCATCATCCGTCGACCAGTCGACAGTCATCGGATCGACTTCGCTGCCATCAGGCGCAAACAGCCGGATGTGGCTGTCCTTGAGATAGTCGGGGTTCTTCCGCATCAGCGGAATGATGTCCTTGCGCACGATCGAGACCGGCGCGTTCCAGTAAGGATTGACGATGATCTCGTTGATCTTGGAATTGACCACCGGGGTCTGGCGGTCGATCTTGCCGACGATTGCGGTGTGGCGCAGCACGACGCGATCGTTCTCGACCGCCTCGATCTGTGCCGCCGGGATATCGACCAGCACATAACGGCTGCCCAGCGTGCCGGCCTTTTCGCGCAGGCGCTCCAGGTTGGTCTGCAGCTGACCGAGGCGGATCTGCGCCGAAACGTTCATCGCGGCATAGGTGTATTTGCCCATGGCGCCGTCGGCCGGCAGGCCATGGCGCGCCTGGAAGCGCTTGACCGCGGCGTCGACGTAGGAATCGAACGACGTCGAAATGCCGGCGCTCTGCGCCAGGTCGCCCGAAACCATCAGCCGCTTGCGCAGCGGCACCACGTCCGGATCGTCGACGCCAAGCTGCAGCTTCTTGGTCGCCGGCACCTCGCCCCAGCCGCCCTGGGCGACGATGTTCTGATACTGCGCCACCGCCTGTTCGGTGAAGGCGACCGTCTGCAGGCTGAAGATCGGCAGCGTCGAGGCGACCTTGCCGCCCTCCGAGGCGCGGGCATCGAACTGGTCGTCCCAATTGCCACGGTTCGAAGACTTCAGGATATCGTCGATCACATCCTGCGCGCTGGCGGCATTGGCAACCATGGCAACGGCGAGCGCGGAAGCTCCGGAAAGGAAAAAGCGGCGGCTGGTTCTCATGGACGTTCCAGACATTCTTGTCGTGTTTGGCTTGTAGCGTTTGGCTGTTGCAGCGTTCGGCTACGTGCTCGATGTTGGGCGATATCGCCCGCACTCTAAAGTTGGCACTGTTAACAATTAGCCAACCATGACCTGCGTCACCTGGCCGTCAAAAGCGGACCGCGATGCGACCTTACAGGCGCGCGAACAGCTTTCGCCGCCGCATACCCACACCCCTCGCTTCCACCGCGAATATGGCGGCAACGTGGCTTTGCGCCGAATTGGAAGCGCAGGCGGCTCGAAAAAGAAAAGGCCGGTGCTTTTCGGCACCGGCCTGTTGGCTGAGACTTTCCTCCGGCCGCGCTTCTTCCGGCGCAGCTGCTATTCAATGGCCCGCTGATTACATCCGGTAGGCGATGGTGTCGTTCCAGAAGCGGTCGAGGCGCTGCAGCGCGCGGTTCATCTGCTTGAACTCTTCGCTGTTGATGCCGCCGACCTGTTCGATCGAGCCGACATGGCGCTCATAGAGACCGGCGACGACTTCGGCCACTTCATTGCCCTTCGGCGTCAGCGAGACGCGGACCGAACGGCGGTCGATGCGCGAGCGCTGGTGGTTGATGAAGCCGAGATCGACCAGCTTCTTCAGATTGTAGGAGACGTTCGAGCCGAGATAGTAGCCACGCGAGCGCAGCTCGCCGGCGGTCAGCTCGGAGTTGCCGATGTTGAACAGAAGCAGCGCCTGGATGGCATTGATGTCGGAACGGCCGTTGCGGTCGAACTCGTCCTTGATCACGTCAAGCAGACGGCGATGCAGACGCTCCACCAGCTGCAGCGATTCCATGTAAAGCGAACGGATAGCCTCGCGGCGATCGTCGGATACGTTGGCGGTCTTCGCCGCCGGACGCGAATTGATCATTGTCTTTGCCTCTCGTTTGTCGCCCTGGTGATTTTTTGTTTTTCACCTTGATTGCGACACTATCGAATACTCATAAAATTCGACTTAAACGCTAGGGCTAACAAGAGCTTACCGGTAATAGGTTTCGCAAGACGCTTAACGAACGGTCACCCGAGCAAGGATAATTAACCTAAAGATTTAGCCAATGGCTGCGGGGCGGCGTTTCAGGCGCGCGCGGGGCGCTTGCGCATCCAGATGACGATGCGGAAGGCGATGTAGAGCAGCGCGACCGCGGCATGCGAGAAGACGATCAGCGGCCGGTGGCCGTACAGATCGGGGAAGCCGGCATACATGATGGTCTCGGTGACAGCACAGATGAACCAGATCACCGGGCTCCACGACGCCAGCATCCACAGGCCGGCGGCGGCGAAGGGGAAGAACACGGCCAGCATCACCGCCACGACCTGCCAGTGCACCGGCATCAGGTCGAAGCGCCACAGCGGGCCGGGATAAAAGCCGATCAGCCGGATCCAGTACAGGATGCCGAACAACAGGCAGTAGCCCGCTATGACGCGCTGGAACCAGGCGAAGATGATCTCGACGCCCGAGGGCTGCAGCACGATACGCCGCGACGTGACCTCGCTCACAGTTCGAGCTCCCGTTCGAGCGGCGCGAAATAGGCGTCCACCGAAGCAGCGTCAACCTCGGCCAGGCTTGCCGGCCGCCATTGCGGCGTCGAACCCTTGTCGACGAGGACGGCGCGGATGCCTTCATAGAAGTCGTGCCCGGCCAGCATGCGGTTGAGGATGCGGAACTCCATCTTCATGCAGGCTTCCATCGACAGCGTCAGCCCGGCGCTGATCTGGCGCCACGCGACATTGAGGCTGGTCGGCGAGCGGGTGCGGATGGTGGCCAGCGTCTTGGCGGCAAACTCGTCGGCGCCTGCCGCCCGCTCCAGGCTCTCGAGGATTTCGGCGAGCGAGGGTTGGGAAAAATGCCGGGCAATGGCTTCCAGCACCGGCTGGCCGGTCTCCCGCCTGGCCGGCACGAAAAAGCCGCGCAGCACCGATTCCGGATCGCCATTGGCGCAGAGCCGATCGAGAAAGGCAGCCTGGTCGGCGGCCTTGATGGTGTGGGTGGCCAGGCCAGACCACAGCGCATCGCCATAGCGAATGCGGTTGCCGGTCAGCGCCAGATACATGCCGAAGCTGCCGCCAAGGTCGGGCAGAAGATGGCTGCCGCCGACATCGGGGAAGAAACCGATGCCGACTTCGGGCATGGCGAACTGGGCGTTCTGGGTCAGCACACGCTGCGAACCGTGGAAAGAGATGCCGACGCCGCCGCCCATAACGATCCCGTCGATCAGCGCGACATAGGGCTTTTTGTAACTGTTGATGCGGGCGTTGAGCCGGTATTCGTCGGCGAAGAACTCGACCGGCGGCTTTCCGGCGCGGGCCTCGTAGACGTGCATGATGTCGCCGCCGGCGCAAAACGCCCTGCCCTCGGCCTTGACGATGACGACATCGACGCCGGTATCGCGCTCAAAAGCGTCGAGCGCCTTGTCCAGCGCCTTGATCATGCGATGTGTCAGCGCATTGAGCGCCTGCGGCCGCGTCAGCGTGACGACGCCCGCCTTGCCCAACCGTTCGAAGCGGATCTCGTCGCCGCCGCCAAAATCCATCGTCAGAGAATCCCTCCCCGCGCCTGCGGGACTGAAGTGCTAAAGGTGGCGCATGGGTGCGTCAACCGGCGGGCGCGGTTTGGATTTTCGCAAGGGAACGCAACCGTGCTTTGCCCCCCGCAGAAAAGCGCGCAGAATTGCCGGGCGAAACAGCCTTTCTTCTGATGCAGGGACAAACGCATGACGCTTGAAACCGCAGCGCCGAGCCATGGCTGGGAGATGCGAAAAAGTTCGACCCGGATGATGTTCTCAGCCGCCCGCTGATGGCAAATCTGGCGACCGTGACGCCTGACGGCGCGCCGCGCAACGCGCCGATGTGGTTCATCTGGGAGGACGCTGCAATCTGGCTGCTCGGCTCGACCGGGGCAAGTGCTGTCAAACACCTCGAACGTGACCCGCGCTGCGCCGTGGAGATCGTCCATTTCGACAATGAGGCCGGCATCCTGCTGCATCTCGGCCTGCGCGGCTCCGCCACCATCGAGCCGATGGCGCCGAACCGCTTCAAACGGCTGCTGCACAAATATCTCGGCCCGGAGGCGACCTGGAACCGCTGGTTCATCGACAATGTCGCCGACATCGGCCATCCGGACGGGCGCCTGATCCGGCTCGCCCCGGAGAGCACCTTCACCAACAATGTGTCGTTCTTCAAAACCGGCCCAGAACTGGCGTGGCCGCCAAAGCCGTAAGCACCGCGTCATCGGCTGGCACAATCGTGTCGCATTGGTCAGCGGCAAGGCCTCGTGGTAAAAGCCGCCTCGACCCGGAGTTTTTGCGATGAACAAATTCACCCCCGCGACGAGCAACAAATTCGCGCCGGCAAAGCTCGGCGCACGCAGCGTCGACGAGATCACCGGCAGCCGCCGCTTGCGGCGCATGCGCAAGGCCGACTGGTCGCGCCGCCTGGTGCAGGAAAACCGGCTTACGGTGAACGATCTGATCTGGCCGATCTTCGTGATCGACGGCAAGAACACGCGCGAGCCGATCGCCGCCATGCCCGGCGTCTTCCGCCTGTCGCTGGACCTCGCCGTCAAGGAGGCCGAGCGGGCCGCTAAGCTCGGCATTCCGGCGATCGCCACCTTCCCCAATGTTGAACTCAGCCTGCGCGACCAGACGGGATCGCACATCCTCGACCCGGAAAACATCATCAACCGCGCCACCCGCGCCATCAAGGACGCAGTGCCCGAGATCGGCATCATCACCGATGCCGCGCTCGATCCGTTCACCTCGCACGGCCATGACGGCATCTTGCGCGACGGCATCATCGTCAATGACGAGACAGTGGAACAGGTGACCGCCGCGGCCGTCATCCAGGCAGCGGCCGGCGCCGACATCATCGCGCCGTCCGACATGATGGACGGCCGCATCGGCGCCATCCGCGACGCACTCGACGCCAACGGTTTTTCGGATGTGGCGATCATGTCCTATGCGACGAAATTCGCCTCCGCCTTCTACGGCCCCTACCGCGAGGCGGTCGGCACCGCCGGCCTGCTCAAGGGCGACAAGAAGACCTACTATCTCGACCACGCCAATTCCGACGAAGCGGTGCGCGAGGCCGAGCAGGATATCGCCGAGGGCGCCGACATGCTGATGGTCAAGCCCGGCCTGCCCTATCTCGACATCATCCGCCGGCTGAAGGACGAGTTCCAGATGCCGACCTTCGCCTACCAGGTGTCAGGCGAATATTCGATGATCAAGGCGGCGGCCGCCAATGGCTGGATCGACGGCGAAAAGGCAATGCTGGAGAGCCTGCTCGCCTTCAAGCGCGCCGGCTGCGACGGCATCCTGACTTACTTCGCTCCGGAAGTGGCGCAAATGCTGAAGGGTTAGCCGGAACCTGGATGCTCCGGGTTCCGGCTTTTCCTCACGCCTTTGGCAAATAAGGAATCGTTCCGGCGAGATCGGTATCGTCGATCAGCTGGAAGCGGCTGTCGCTGCCCTTCCGGCGCTCCGCCACAAACGGAGCGTATTGCGGATCGTTGGTGAAGGCTTCGGCTGCCTTTGCCGACGGAAACGCCATGATGGCGATCAGGCTGGTGTCGAGCGGCTTGCCCTCCAGCGTCTTCACATTGCCGCTGCGGGCGAGATACTTGCCGCCATGCTTGTGGACGAGGTCATGCACCGAAGCGGCATAGGCCGGCACCCATTTGTCGTCCTTCACCTTGATGTCTGCGATCACGTAAGCGGTCATTGTCCAACTCCTCATGGATCGGCACCGGACTGCCCGGTGACGTGACCGCTGCCTCGCATGGCGGCGCCGGACCGCTCCAGTCACAGAACTGTACCGGGGGTGCCAGTACAGCTTCTGTACTGGCTGAACTCAGGTTTTCTGAATAAGGTCCGGCAACATCTTTTGGAGCTCACCACATGACACAAGCCGGTTACAAGCAATTCTGCCCGCTCTCCATGGCCGCCGAGCTGCTCTGCACACGCTGGACCATGGTGCTGCTGCGCGAACTGGTGGCGGGATCGACCCGCTTCAACGATTTGCGCCGCGGCGTGCCGAAAATGTCGCCAACCCTTCTGTCGCAACGGCTTAGGGATCTCGAAGCGGGAGGCATCGTCGAGCGGACCGAGATCGCGACCGAGAAGGGCGTGTTCGAATACCGGCTGACCGAGGCGGGCCGGGATTTGCGCCCGGTTGTCGAGGCGATGGGGTTTTGGGGCCAGAAGTGGGTCGAGGCCAGGCTGTCGCTCAAAAACCTCGATCCGTCGCTGCTGATGTGGGACATGCGGCGCAATCTGAACCCCAGTCCGCTGCCGGACGGGCGCACCGTGATACAATTCCTGTACCATGACCTGCCGGCGTCAAAACGATCGTGGTGGCTGATCGTCGAAAAGCAGGGCGAGGTCGATCTTTGCTGGTACGATCCGGGCTTCGACGTCGATCTCTACGTCTCGACCGATCTGTGCACCATGACCTCGATCTGGATGGGCTGACGACAGTTCACAAGGAACGCGACAAGATCAGCCTGACCGGCGATCTCGACGTCGCCGGCAAGATGCAGATCTGGCTTGGGCTCAGCCCGTTTGCGGTGATGCCGAAGCGCGTGGCGGCTTGAGGTCCCTGCGCATTCCACAGATCGGCTTGCCTCTAAAAATACTAGTTGCAAAATGCAATCAGTTTGAATACTGATTGCAAATCACAACTGGTCACCGAAAGGGAGTCTCCATGTCCAAACTTCGCGTCAATGCCTTCACCTTGTCGCTCGACGGTTTCGGCGCCGGTCCTGACCAGGACCTGCAAAATCCGCTCGGCGTTGGTGGCGAATATCTGCACAAATGGATGACCGGCACCCGCACCTTCCATGAGATGGTCGGCAAGGATGGCGGCACCACCGATGTGGACGACCGGTTCACTGTCCGCAGCTTCGACAATGTCGGGGCCTGGATCCTCGGCCGCAACATGTTCGGCCCAATCCGCGGCGAATGGCCAGACGAGAGCTGGAAAGGCTGGTGGGGCGACAACCCGCCCTATCACGTGCCGACCTTCGTGCTGACCCACTACAAGCGCGACCCCATTGTGATGGAAGGCGGCACCGTTTTCCACTTCGTTGCCGGCGGCATCCACGCCGCGCTCGAACAAGCAAAGGCCGCGGCCGGCGGCAAGGATGTCCGCGTCGGCGGCGGCGTTTCCACCATCCGGCAATATCTGCAAGAGAAGCTCATCGACGAGTTGCATCTGGCGGTGTCGCCGGTGTTGCTCGGGAGGGGCGAGAGCCTGTTTGCCGGGCTGGATATGCTGAAGCTGGGTTACCAGTGCACCGAGCAGGTGGCGACAGCGCTCGCCACGCATGTGACGATCAAGCGGGTGTAGTGGCGAAGTGATAGGCGCAGGCTTCTTTCTCCCCGTTCTACGGGGAGAAATGCCCGGCAGGCAATGAGGGGCAGCGCTGCTTTTGGAGGTTAGCAGCGTCCGACGGCTGTGAATTCGTCGATGCCGGCGCTGCCCCTCATCCGCCCTTCGGGCACCTTCTCCCCGTGAAACGGGGAGAAGGAAAAGTGCTCAATACTTCTCCGGCACGTAAAGCTCGCGCGGCAGGACCTGGCGCTCGTACTCCGGGTTGAACACCCGCTCGGGCAGCGTGATTTCTTCGTGCGGCACGTCCTCATAGGGCAGCTGTTTGAGGAGATGGTCGATGCAGTTCAGCCGCGCCCGCTTCTTGTCGTTGCCTTCGACGATGTACCACGGTGCCTCTGGGATGTTGGTGCGGGCAAACGTCTCTTCCTTGGCCTTGGTGTACTGCTCCCAGCGCACGCGCGACTGCAGGTCCATCGGCGACAGCTTCCACTGCTTCATCGGATCGTGGATGCGCATCATGAAGCGCATCTGCTGTTCCTCGTCGGTGATCGAGAACCAGTATTTGACCAGCGTGACGCCGGAGCGGACCAGCATGCGCTCGAACTCCGGCACATCGCGGAAGAACTCTTCGACCTGATCGGGTTCGGCAAAGCCCATCACCCGCTCGACGCCGGAGCGGTTGTACCAGGAGCGGTCGAACAGCACGATCTCGCCGCCGGCCGGCAGATGCGGCACGTAGCGCTGGAAATACCATTGTGACTTTTCGCGCTCGGTCGGCGCCGGCAGCGCCACGACGCGGCAGATGCGCGGGTTGAGGCGCTGGGTGATGCGCTTGATGACGCCGCCCTTGCCGGCGGAATCACGGCCCTCGAAAACCACCACCAGCTTCTTCTTGTGGTAGGCAACCCAGGACTGCAGCTTGATCAGTTCCGACTGCAAGCCGATCAGGTCGCGGAAATACTGCATGCGATCGATCGACGGCGGATGCGCGTTCTTGTAGATCTTGGCGATCTCCAACGACAGCGCCGGCTCCGAGATTTCCAGCTCATAGTCCTCGTCGAGCGTGTCGGCGAGTTCGGCTTCCAGCCAATCCCTGGCCGGAGAATTCTGCTTCAACTCGGTCATTTCCACTGCTCCGCTTGCCGGCTGACATGAAACCCTGAGCCGACTCGATATAGGCCGCCAATGACGGTTTTATTGCAAGCCGCCGGCCAGCCGGTCATCACTGCAAACCAGCGAGCATTGCCCATCCATCGCCGTGGGATGGCGACAAGCCGCTCAAATTGTCCTACAAATGGCGGACCCGTTCGGGCTTCCCCGCCCTTTCCTGCTAAAACCGCCTCCCCACCAAAACTACGAGGATCTGACATGGAATACCGCACGCTTGGCCGTTCCGGCTTGAAAGTTTCGGCGCTGACCTTGGGAACCATGACCTTCGGCGGCAGCGGGCCGTTCGCTGCCGTCGGCAATTCCGATCTCGCGGAGGCCTCGCGCATCATCGACACTTGCATCGATGCCGGCATCAATCTCATCGACACCGCCAATGTCTATTCGAACGGATTGTCGGAAGAGATCATCGGCGAGGCGCTCGGCGGCAAGCGCAAGAACGACGTGCTGATCGCCTCCAAGGCGCGCATGCGGATCGGCAAGGGCCCCAATGACGAAGGCCTGTCGCGCCATCATCTGATCCGCGAATGCGAGAAGAGCCTGAAGCGCCTCAGGACCGATGTCATCGACATCTATTTCCTGCACGAATGGGACGGCGCGACGCCGCTCGAGGAAACCATCGCCGCGCTCGACACGCTGGTTGCCCAGGGCAAGATCCGCTATGTCGGCTGCTCCAACTATTCCGGCTGGCAGGTCATGAAGGCGCTCGGCATCAGCGACAGCCAGCACCAGCCGCGCTTCGTCACCCAGCAGATCCACTACACGCTGGAAGCACGCGAGGCCGAGTATGAGCTCTTGCCGATCTCGGTCGACCAGGGCCTTGGCGTTTTGGTGTGGAGCCCGCTCGCCGGCGGCCTGCTGTCGGGAAAATACCGCCGCGACAGTCCGACGGCGCGCCAGATCGGCGGCTGGTCGGAACCCCCGATCCGCGACGA
Organism: Mesorhizobium sp. M0029; assembly: GCF_040323735.1. Taxonomy (NCBI): domain Bacteria; kingdom Pseudomonadati; phylum Pseudomonadota; class Alphaproteobacteria; order Hyphomicrobiales; family Phyllobacteriaceae; genus Mesorhizobium; species Mesorhizobium sp. M0029. The sequence goes on along the minus strand of NZ_JAMYVF010000021.1, from coordinate 13,903 downwards.
GGATCGGCTGTGGCGGATTGTCGACGTGCTGGTCGATATCGGTGCGGCACGCGGCGTTTCGGCGGCCCAGGTGGCGCTGGCCTGGCTGCTTGGCCGGCCGGCCGTCAGCTCGCTGGTGATCGGGGCGCGCAACGAAGCCCAGTTGAAAGACAATCTCGCCGCGGCAAGCCTGACGCTGTCCTTTGATGAACGCCAGCGTCTCGATGCCGTCAGCCGGCCGCCGGTGCTCTATCCCTACTGGCACCAGCAGTTTACGGCGAAGGACCGCTTCGGCCCGGCCGATCTGGTTATGGACCGCAGCGTCATCTGACTTAAGGGCGGCCGGAAGCCGCTAGCCCGCGATAAACCGCCAGACCTGCGGATCGGGCTCGATCTGGCCACTGAGCACGAAATATTTGTAGAGCACGAGCAGGCAGATCGCCTGCTCGGCCCGCTCGTCGGCGAATTTGCGGCAATAGGCGTTGGCCGCCGCAACGATGCGCTGGGCCTCGGCCGGATGCTGCTCGAGATGATGCACCCGCTCGGCCAGATCGCTGAAGTCGGGCGCCAGCGGCACATAATGGACATCGGGCTCGAGCTGCCCCTCGGCGAACCAGGTCTCGTAAGTCGGCGGCGGCATCAGGCAGAGCGAGTTCGAGCTCATGATCCATTTCAGATTGGTCGCGACATCATTGCCTTCGAGCGAGATGATGTAGCGGTAGCGGCGCTGCTGATCGATGCTGAGATAGGGCTTGCGGTATTCCGCAGGTGCTGTCGCCCTCGGCGTGCCGACATCGCAGAACGGCAGATTGCGGGCTGCATCCAGCAACAAGGTGCGGATCGGATTGTTGAGTTCGCCGCGCCAAACGACGAGCGGATGCTTGTCGGCGAAGGCGACATCGTCGGCCGGCATGTAGAAATGACGGAACTTGTTCAGCTTGAACAGGACGCCGTTGCCGTTGTCGCCGGCTATCGGCCGGTCCTTGACGATCGACGGCATCTTCGGCACTTCGATGACGTCGCCGAATTCCAGGTCGATGCGCAGATCAGGGTCGAAATAACGTGTGAACTCCTTCAGATCGTAATAGTACATGCTGCGGTCCGACGGCAGCCGGCTGACCGGCACGGCCTCGGGGCTGGGGCTAAAAGGCTCCCGCAGCGTGTTGTAGTAATTGAGCCGCTGGCGGACCGATGCGTCGGAAAGCCTGGCCTGATCGAGCAGCCGGCCGAGCCGGCGCCGGAAAAGAACCGGCGGCGCGATGTCGCGCATGGCGTTGCGCGCATAGTAGATCAGCTTCTGTGCGTTTCTTTGAAGCGTGGCCATCGGTCGTTTTGATTCGAAATCGGTCGGCGGCGGCTCCAGCAACTGTCCCGCAGCCTTTTCTAAACCATTGTGTTCGCCATCACGCAAGTCCAGAACCGCTGGCATCTGCCCTCGCGGCGCTGTTGTGTTTGCCGGCCAATGCTTCTAGGCAGGATCAGGCACAGCGAAAGGAAACGATATGGCTCGACCACCGAATTACGGTCAGGAACGCAAAGAGCGCGACCGGCAGAAGGCCGCCAAGAAGGCGGAGAAGCTCGCCGCCAAGGTCGCGGCCAAGGAGCGCGCCGAGCCTGAGAACGAGGCAAGTTCGAAAACCGACACCGAAACAGAAAAATAGGCAAGACAGGATCACCGGCCCACGAAACGGGCCGGATCCTGGCAAAATGCCGGTCTGATCAGGCCGATGTGATCAGGCCGGGGCCTTGTCGCTGACGAAGACGTTGACCTCGCGCGCGGCGGCGATGAAGGCGCGTCTTGCTATCATCGCCGGCTTGTCGCCGGCCAGCGCGTCATGGCAGGCCTGCAGCGCTTCGCGGTGCTTGGGGCTGCGCTTGCCGGGCCAGCTGTTGAGCAGGTAATCGGAAGCCTCGCGCACCGTACGCAAGAGCTGAGTGCTTCCCTCCGTGCCCGACTTAACGGTCACGGGTGTTTCAAATCGGTTGTTTTCCATGGCCGCCTCTTACGCCATCGGCGTCCGCGAAGCGAGGCCGAAAGCGGATCGCGACGGCGTTCTTTCGTTTTCGTGACCAGTATCAAGCGGCGACGACGGCAAACCCCCTGGCGCGCAGGCCGCGCCGGTCATTGTGCAACGACGTCACCAGGCGGGCGCGGCTGCCGGCGATATGGGCGGAAAGTCGCGCCGCCGCCGCATCGGCATCGCCGGCCCGCACCGCCGCCAGAATGGCGTGATGCTCGCTCCAGGCGCGGCCAAGGGCCGCCTCGTCGCGCACCTCCAGCCAGCGCGCCCGCGACAGCCGCGTCATGGCATCGCGCACGGCCCGAAACAGGAACTCGTTGCCGGAGAGCCGCGCCAGTTCGATATGGAAATCCATGCCGACGCGGTGCCATTCCTCGCGCGGCGTGGCAGTGTCGCAGGAGTCCAGCATCGCCTCGATGACATCGGCTGCGCTCCTGTCGGCCAGCGCCGAAGTCAGCCTGACCGCCGCGACCTCGACCGCTTCGCGGTACACCGCGATCTGTTCCAGTTCGGCAAGGTTGATCGGCGACACGGTCCAGCCGCGCCCGTCGCGGCAGATCAGCCCTTCCGTCTCCAGCCGCAGCAGGGCTGCCCTGACCGGCGTGCGCGAGGCGCCGAAGCGGCTCTCGATCCAGCGCTCCGTCAGCCGCTCGCCAGGACCGACCTCGAGGCCAAGGATCATCTCGCGAAGCGCTTTTTCGACGATCTGCATCTGCGACATAGTTGCTTCCATTGCTGGCGATCGGCCTTGCCCGTTGGTCTTGCCGATCACATTGAGAGGGCCTGATTGACAGCAGCCGGGCTTTGCGTCCATGAGGTACCAAGTTGGTATCCCAAAATGGTATCCGCAGCAAGCGGACAGGACAGGACATGCCGCAGGACAGTGCAGCGCAGGCCGCCGAAGCGCCTTCCACCTACAACATTCATTGGCGGCGCAACCTGCTCGTGTGCTTTGCCGGATCGTTCAGCACGCTTGTGGCGATGACGCTGTTGCTGCCGTTCCTGCCGCTCTATGTCGAACAGCTGGGCGCCCTGGGCCACGCGGCGATCGTGCAATGGTCCGGCATCGCCTTCGGCGCCACCTTCCTTGCCGCGGCCCTTGTCGCACCGCTGTGGGGGCGGCTCGGCGACCGCTACGGCCGCAAGGTGATGCTGGTGCGCGCCAGTTTCGGCATGGCGATCTGCATGTCGCTGACCGGCATGGTGCAGACCGTCTGGCAATTGGTGCTTTTGCGCCTGTTGATCGGCTTTGCCGGCGGTTATTCCTCAGGCTCGACGATCCTTGTCGCCATGCAGACGCCGAAGGAGCGCTCCGGCTGGGCGCTTGGCGTGCTGTCGGCCGGCATCACCGCAGGCTCCCTGGTCGGCCCGTTGCTTGGCGGCGCGCTGCCGCCATTGATCGGTATTCGCGCCACCTTCCTCATCGCGGGCGGCGTCATTTTCCTGGCGGCGCTGGCGACGACGTTCCTGATCAAGGAGATGCCTCGCCCGCCAGTACAGGCAAAACGCGAGGAGAAACCAAAGGGAAGTTGGGCGCAGATCCCCGACAAACGCCCTGTCGTGGCCATGCTGGCGACCGGCATGCTGTTCACCTTCGCCAACATGTCGATCGAGCCGATCATCACCGTTTACGTCCAGCAACTGGTCGCGGACGCAAGCCGGGTGACCCTGGTCTCAGGTGTCGTCATGTCGGCGGCGGCGCTGGGCGCCATCCTGTCGGCGTCACGGCTGGGCAAACTCGCCGACCGCATCGGCCACTGGAACGTCATCGTCGCATCGCTGGCCGTCTCGGCGCTGCTGTTGATACCGCAGGCCTTCGTCACCGAGAGCTGGCAGTTGGTCGGGCTGCGGTTCCTTATGGGTCTGGTGCTGGGCGGGCTGTTGCCCTGCATCGCCAGCGTCATCCGCCACAATGTTCCCGATGGGGTCGGCGGCAATGTGCTGGGCCTGGCAATCTCGGCGCAATATGTCGGCCAGATTGCGGGGCCGCTGCTGGGCGGCTTCGTCGGCGGCCATTTCGGCATGCGCGCGGTGTTTCTCGGCACGTCGTTGCTGATGGCGGGCGGTGCCGTGTATAATTGGCTGGCCCAGGCGCGCCGCACGCGCGACATGCTGGCGATATCGGAAAAATCCTGACAGACAGGTCGCGCCGCCTATCGTCAATCACGGAGCCCGAGACGTGAGCATCGCCGAGTCAGCACCAGCAAACAGCGCGCGCATCCTCGTTTTCGCCGGCGGCATTGCCGGCGCGGCGGGCGTGGCGCTGTCGGCGGCTTCAGCGCATCTCGGCGGCGCGTTCGTCGGCACGGCCGCATCCTTCCTGCTCATGCATGCGCCGGTGTTTTTGGCCGTCAGCCTCGCCGGCGCAAACCGGATCTTGCGGATCGGCAGCCTGGTGCTGCTCGTCGGGCTTGTTCTGTTCTGCGGCGATCTGCTGGCACGGGATTTCGTGGGATCGCGGCTGTTCCCCATGTCGGCGCCGATCGGCGGCACCTTGCTCATCGCGGGCTGGCTGGTGATCGCGGCCTCGGCGCTCGTGCGGCAACGGTCCTGACGAGGCAAGAACCCTGCCCCATCAAATATCGCAGATTTAATCCTGCCGGCTTTCCGGCAGCAGGTCGCGGTTGCGCTTGGCAGGCTTGGTCGGCCGCCGCCGTTGCGGCTGCTCCGTGGCAGGCGAGATACCCCAGTAATTGCGATAAATGTCTTCGAACAGATGTTTCACGGGATGCATGTTCGTTCTCCTCTTCAAGAACTTGAATCGATCCAATCAGCTGGCACGAAAATGCCGGGACCGATCAGCTGCGCTTGCGTTTCACAAGGTATTGCAGGTCACGCCTCCACGGCCCGACCTTGTCGCGGCACCTGCGGGTGGCGGCGTCGGAGACTATGCCCCAATCATTGCCGTAGATGTCTTCGAACAGATAATTCACGGGATGCATGGCACCCTCCTCTTGAATCGATCCAAGTGTACTTGATGAATCCCTTGGATCGATTCAAATATAGACCCTCTCCGCCGTCCGATCAAGGAAAAATTTGAACCGATCCAACGAAAGTGCTAAACAGGCTCCGGTTCAGGAGACGAAAATGACGGCATTGACCTCCGGCAAGACGAGACCAGTGCGGCTTGCCGACATCGCCAAGGCGGCCGGGGTCTCGCACGGTACCGCGTCCAACGTGTTCGCTCGCCCGGAAATCGTGCGCGAAGAGGTCCGCGAGCGGGTCAAGGCGGCGGCGGAAGCGATGGGCTATGCCGGCCCGGATCCCAAGGGCCGGCTGCTGCGCGCCGGCAAGGTCAACGCCATCGGCGTGGCAACGGCAGAACCATTGTCCTATTTCTTCGACGATCCCTTTGCCCGCGTCATGATGGCCAGCATTTCGCAGGCCTGCGACGCCACCGGCGCCGGAATTTCGCTGGTCTCGGCCGCCAACAGCGAGCAGCTCGCCTGGAACATCCAGAGCGCCCTGGTCGACGGCTTCATCGTGTTCTGCATCGAGGGTGGGTCGCGGCTGGTCGAACTGGCGCGCGAACGCAAACTGCCTTTCGTGGCGCTTGATCTCGATTCGGAAAATGAGGCGGTCGCTGCGATCGGCGTCGACAACGTCGCCGGCGCGGGTCTGGCGGCGCGCCATCTGGCCGAGTTCGGCCATCGCAGCTTTGCCGTACTCGCCCTGGAATCTGCCGACGCTGGCTTTGGTCCCGTCACGCAGGAGCAAGTCGAGACGACATCCCTCTACTCGGGCACACGCGACCGTCTGCGTGGCTATTTCGGCGAGCTCTCCCGCTTCGGCATCGAGGTCTCGCAAGTGCCAATCTACGAAACCCTCAATGACGAGGCGAGCGTGCGGGCCGGCCTCGATCATATTTTCGCGCTGCCGCAGACGCCGACGGCAATCCTGGCCATGTCGGACAAGATCGCGCTGCATGCGCTCGACTGGCTGCGCGAGCGTAACATTGCCGTGCCGGGCGATGTGTCCATCGTCGGCTTCGACGGCGTGCCGGAAGGCGCCGACTCCGAACCGCCACTAACCACTGTCGCCCAGCCGATCGCCGAGATGGGCCGGCTGGCCGTCAAGGCGATCCTCGAAAATGACGGCTCGCAGCACCGGCAATTGCTGCCGGTCGATCTTGTGGTGCGGGGGTCATCCGGCCCCTCGCCTGCTACCTAGGCGGCCGATGTGGGATCACCGGCTTAGCCTTGGCATCGCGGGCATGTCGAAGGTCTGGTGAACGGCTGGCGCTTCTTTGCGAACCGGCTTTTTGCCCAAGCCGATGCCGGACAGCCACTCAAGATAGAAGGCCAGCGCGAACTGCATGGCGATGCCGGCCGAAATCAGCAAGGCGTTATAGGCAAAGCCGCCCGGATTGATCAGCTTCATCACCTGCGCCGCCATGGCGATCAGCGTGCCGGCGAGGAACACCGGCAAGGAGCGCTTGCCGAGCAGTGCTAGCGGATGATCCGGGCTAAGACGGAACAGGTTCGAGAAAGCCGGCAGGGCGACGATCAGATAGCTCACCGCCAATATGTGCAGGAGCCGCGGCAGCGACAGGAACGTCTTGTCGAAGCCGCCGATCACCACGGGCAGGTTAAACCACGTTATCTCGCCCCAGAGCGGGCTGTGCACCCAGACCGCCGCTGCCGCGACATAGGTCGCCGCGGCGCCCACCAGCCAGCGGTTCACCGGGAACGTGCCGCCGCGCCTGACATGCAGCATGCCGGCAAGGCCGATGTTGAACAGGAATTGCCAGGATAGCGGGTTGAGAAACCAGAAGCCGGGCTCGGGATAGTTCGGCGGCGCGATCTGCCAGATGCCGGCGACGAGCCACAGCGCGCCGGAAAAGACCAGCGCCGGCAGCGGCCGGTAGCTGACGAAGAGCAGGAAGAGCGGCGCCATCAACAGCAGCGCCGCATAGACCGGCAGGATGTTGTTGTAGCCAAGCTGGTGGCCGAGCGTGACAATGCCGATCATGACCTCCGGCGTGTTCTTCATCAGCGGCTCGATGTTGATCAGCTTGAGCAGTTCCGGCCGCCCGCCGAACACCGCCGCGGCGCAGAATAACGCCATCACAACCATGGTGGTGACGATGTGGGCGCTGTAAAGCACGCCGGCCCGGCGCCACATCTTCAACGCCGCCAGCAGCCGGCCGCCCGGCTGGAACTTGTTGCCATAGGCGAGTGCGACCGACATGCCGGAAATCAGCACGAAGGCTTCCGCCGCGTCCGAGAATCCGAAATTCTTGTAGGTCAGCGTTTCGAAGACGGTGCCCGGCACGTGGTCGATATAGATGGTCAGGAGTGCGAGCGCACGGAACACGTCAATGCGCGTGTCGCGATCGGGGATACGCGGAGCGCGATCGGCGATACGCGGAGCGCGATCGGCGATACGCGGGGCGCGATCGGGCGGGACTGGCAGGGTCATCGACAAAAGGCCTCAAAGGAGAGCAAGGATGCTCGCGTTGTTCATGCCGGGATGCACCATCGGCGCACACCGCTTCGATTCCTCCCGCAGGGAGCATATCGGCGCAGAAACGGTCTGAAATGCGCCTGTTGCAATCACATTTGGCGGAGCGTGAAAATATTCCGTTTTGAAGCTGGCAAAGGACCAATGTCTCCGTGAAAACAACGAGATATGAGCGTGCATCGATATAGCGGCGAGAACGCCTTTCTGCACCAGGATCTGGCCTTTCCCTACCGCCTCCTCAAGCCGGAGAATGCCGGCGGCGAGAGCCTGTTTTTACTGCACGGATCGGGTGTCGACGAAACGACGATGGTCCCGATTGCGAGGCAGATCGCCCCTAACGCCACGCTGGTCGCGGTGCGTGGCCGCATCCGCCAAGAAGACGGCTTCCGCTGGTTCGAGCGGATCACGCCGACCAGTTTCGAACAGGCGAGCATCCGTGCCGAAACATCGTACTTTGCCGCCTTCGCAAGCGAGGCCGCAAAGCGCCACGGGCTCGACCTCGCCCGGGCGACTTTCCTGGGCTATTCCAACGGCGCCAATCTGGTTTCCAGCCTGATGCTGCTCAACTCCGGCCTCGTCCGAAAAGCGGCGTTGCTGAGAGCAATGCCCGTGCTTGACGATGCGCCGGCAACCAATCTGACCGGAACGCGCGTCCTGATTGTCGCCGGTGCCGCCGATGAGACCTACGGGCCGTTTGCGCCGCCACTGGTGACGCTGCTCAACAAACATGGCGCCGAGGTCGATGCGCGCATCGTGCCTTCAGGTCACGAAATCGGCGGCCCGGATGCCGCCATCGTCCGGCAATGGCTTGCGGGACCAGCATTGGTCGCACGCCAGGCAGGCTAGGAGACCTTTGTAGACCGCATCGGCGCCCGGCGGAACAGCTGAGCAGATGCTCGTCGCCTAGCCCTGTCCCATCCGGTTCCAGGCATCGAGCCCGGCGATCTTGTAGGCTTCGGCCAGCGTCGGATAGTTGAAGGTGTTGTTGACGAAGAAATCAACCGTGCCGCCGAGGTTGATCACCGCCTGGCCGATATGGATCAGTTCGGTGGCGCCTTCGCCGACGATGTGGGCGCCGAGCAGGCGGCGCGTTTCGACCGAGAACAGCAGCTTCAGAAAGCCGGAGTTGACGCCCATGATGTGGCCGCGCGAGGTTTCGCGGAACCGCGCCAGACCGACTTCATAAGCAGCGCCGCTCTCGCGCACCTGCTCCTCCGACTGACCAACGGTGGAGATTTCCGGCACGGCGTAGATGCCATAGGGGAAGGTTTCCGGCGGCGGTGGCAGTTGCACGCCGAAGGCGTGGCAGGCGGCCACCCTGCCCTGCTCCATCGATGTCGAGGCAAGGCTGGGGAAACCGATGACGTCGCCGGTGGCATAGATGTTGGGCGCATTGGTCTGGAAGGTCTGCGGATCGACCTTGATGCGGCCCCGGGAATCGGCCTCGATGCCGACCACGTCGAGGCCGAGGCTGCCGAGATTGCCGCTGCGGCCGGCGGCGTAAAGCACGATCTCGGAGCGGATGGGCGGCCATCGGCGAGCGTCACTTCGGCATAGTCGGGTTTTGAGACGATTTCCTTGACCGTACTGCCGAGGCGAATGGTCATGCCGCGGTCGCGCATCTGGTGGATGAAGTCGTCGACGATCTCGCGGTCGACGAAATCGAGGATGGTGTTGCGCGGCTCCACCAGCGTCACCGGCACGTCGAGCGCCGAAAAGATCGTCGCATATTCAACGCCGATGACGCCGGCGCCGATCACCGTCAGCGTGCGCGGCAGATGGTCGAGTTCCAGCATCTCGTCGCTGTCGAAGACGCGGACCTTGTCGAAGGGCACGTCGCGCGGCCGGTGCGGCCTGGTGCCGACCGCGATCAGCGCATTGGTGAAACCAACCTCCGAGTAGTCGCCATTGTCGGCCGTCAGGCTGACCTTGTTTGGGCCGACGAATTTCGCCATGGCGCGCACGCTTTTGACGGCGTTGCGCATAAACTGGTGCTGCAGCACCTCGACCTCGTGGTCGAGCGTCTTGTGCAGCCGCTCGACCAGGTCGGCGATGGAGATGTCCTGCTTGACCCGGTAGCCGCGGCCGTAAAAGCCGCGCTCGCGCCAGCCGGACAGGTTCAGCACCGTCTCGCGCAGCGTCTTCGACGGGATGGTGCCGGTGTGCACCGAGACGCCGCCGAGGCGGCGCCCGCGGTCGACCACCAGGACCGATTTGCCGAGCTTGGCCGATTGAACCGCGGCGCGGCGCCCGGAAGGGCCGCTGCCGATGACCAGCATGTCGTAATCCATGTAACCCGCCCCCTCGGCGTCTTGTTGCGCCGCAGCAAGCTAACGCCATCCGTCCACCAAATTCAATCGGCTCAACCGCGTCACACTGCCGAGCAGGACCGATGGACGAACCGATCTTGATTCCGCCCGCGGTCTTCACCATTTCAGTGGCGGCGCACCCTAGCGTGGCGCCTGTTGCGAGGACATGACATGAACGCGCGCGTACTTGACGGCGAAATCATCACCAGCAGGCTCGACGACGTCAGGGCCTATGACGGTGTGCGCACGCGGCGGATCCTGGCCTTCATCATCGACTATTGCATCGTGGCGCTGCTCACCATTCCGTTCGCGATCCTGGTGGCCGTGCTTGGCCTTTTGACATTCGGTCTTGGCTGGGCGCTGTATTCCATCCTCGTGCCGGCGGTCGCCATTCTCTACATCTGGAACACGCTGGGCGGTCGCAACCAGGCCACATCAGGCATGAAGATGATGGGCATTCGGCTCGATCGTCTCGACGGCAGCCGTATCGACGGCCTCACCGCCGTTGTCCATTCGGTGCTGTTCTGGGCGAGCACGGTCATCCTGACGCCGCTCGTCCTCCTGGTGACGCTGTTTTCCGATCGCAAGCGCACACTGCACGACCTGCTGCTTGGCACGGTCGTCAGCCGCAGCGACCGTTGAACCGAGTTCAACCGACGCCAACAGGCATTTGTGTGCAAATGTGAAGGGGTCCGTTCAACCTCGCCTTCACAATCCTGTTGAATTTTTCGCCAGCCAAGCCAAAGGTAGAGCGATTCGCAGGAGTGTTCCCAAGGTTCGATGACGCACCATCCGACCCAGTCGCCGCAGTTCTTCCTGACCGCGCCATCGCCGTGCCCGTATCTCGAGGGCCAGTTCGAACGCAAGGTGTTCACGCATCTGGTCGGCGACAAGGCGCCGGAGATGAACGATCTGTTGACGCAAGGCGGTTTCCGGCGCTCGCAGAACATCGCTTACCGTCCCGCCTGCGAGACCTGCCGCGCCTGCGTCTCGGTGCGTATCCTGGCGCAGGAGTTCACCGCCAGCCGCAACATGAAGCGGGTGATCCAGCGCAATTCCGATCTGATCGGCGCCATGCACGACGCGCAGCCCTCGACGGAGCAGTATTCCCTGTTTCGCGGCTATCTCGACGCTCGCCATCGCCGCGGCGGCATGTCCGACATGACGGTGCTCGACTACGCCATGATGGTCGAAGATACCCATGTCGACACCAAGGTGATCGAATACCGGCGCCGCGGCCCCGACACATTCATCACCGGCAAGGGCCAGGGCGAGCTGATCGCCGTGGCGCTGACCGACAAGATGGCCGATGGCCTGTCGATGGTCTATTCCTACTTCAATCCCGAGTTCGAGGACCGTTCGCTCGGCACCTTCATGATCCTCGACCATATCGCCCGCGCCCGGGCCATGGGCTTGCCCCACGTCTATCTCGGCTACTGGGTCAACGGCTCGCGCAAGATGAACTATAAGATGCGCTTCATGCCGCAGGAGCATCTCGGCCCGAAGGGCTGGGAACGCTACGACCACGAAGCGGTCACGCGCTGATTTTTCTTCTTACCAGATCCTGATCTAAACATTTTCAGCCGAGACGATGCTGGTCTTTCCGCCCGTTGGCGGGGCGATTGCGCCGACTGGCATCTGCTCAAATCATTGCGAAAGCCGTTGCATGTCCTCTCACAATGCCCACACCAAAGGACTCCTGCTCACCGCGCTTGGCGGGCTGGCGCTGACCATCGACATTCCCCTGATCCGGCTCGCCCATGGCGAAGCCTGGACGATCCTTTTGCTCCGCACCGGCTGCACCTTCGTGGCAGGGCTGATCGTATGGGCCATCTGGCGCTCGTTCAGCAAGAATGCTCCGCAGCTGATACCCGGCTGGTCGGGGCTCGTCGTCGCCACCCTCTACGGGCTCGGCGCAATCGCCTTCATCACTGCCGTCTACAACACCTCGACCGCCAATCTGGTTTTCATCCTGGCCTTCTCCACCATGTTCTCGGCGCTGCTGTCGTGGCTGTTCCTGAAGGAGCGACCGCAGCCGCTGACGCTTGCGGCAATGGCGCTGATGATCGTCGGCATCGCGATCATCGTCGGCGATTCCGTCGGCACGGGAAATCTGTTCGGCGATGTGATGGCGCTGTGTTCGGCCTTGGCGATTGCCTGCGCAATCACCGTTTCACGCGCCAGCGGCAGGGATATGGGATTCACCGCGCTGACCGGCGTCCTGCTGCCGTTCGGGCTGGCGGCGCTCATGGTCTCCAGGACCGGTTTCCAGGTGGAAGCGCCATGGTGGATCGTTTTCAACGGCGCCGTCATCATGCCGTTCGCCTTCTTCTGCCTAGCCAACGGGCCGAAATACATTTCAGGCCCGGAAGTGGCGATGTTCTATCTCCTGGAAACGGTTTTGGCGCCGGTCTGGATATGGATGATCTTTGCCGAGACGCCGTCGCGCAACAGCTTGATCGGCGGCGTGATCCTGATCGTCACGCTGGTTGCCCATTCCCTGTGGCAGTTGCATGAAGGGCGCAAGCGCCGGGCAGCGCTCGCCGTCGCTTACCCAGCCTGACTTTTCTTCGCCGGGCCGGCGACAATCTCGATCTGCGGCGGCCCGCCTTCGAGCTCGGCCGCCGCGTCGGGAACGGTGTCTTCGGCCAGTTCCACCTCGCGCAGCCATTCGCGCCAGATCGCGACGAGCAGCGCCATCAGCACCGGGCCGATGAACAGGCCGAGAAAGCCCATTGTCTTTACGCCGCCGATCAGGCCGAAAAAGGTCGGCAGGAAGGGCAGCTTGATCGGCCCGCCGACCAGCTTCGGGCGCAAGGTCTTGTCGACGATGAACAGTTCCACTGCGCCCCAGATGAACAGCGCCAGACCCGCCATCGGCGAGCCGCTGGCGGCGAGGTAGATCGACACAAGCGTAAACGACAGCGGCGCGCCACCGGGGATCAGCGCCATCACGCCGGTCAATGCGCCCAGCGTCACCGGCGACGGCACCCCGGCCAGCCAGTAGGCGATGCCGAGCACCAGCCCCTCGCCGATGGCGATCACGGTCATGCCGGTAACGGTCGAGGAAATGGTCGCCGGCACGACGCGCGAAATCCGCTCCCAGCGCGTCGGCAGGATGCGTTCGCCGAGCCGGTCGATCTGGCTGGCAAAGTGTTCGCCGTCGCGGTAGGCGAAGAACAGCGCGATCATCATGAACAGCAGCGTCAGCAACAGGCCGAAGGCGCTGCCGCCGGCAGCCAGCACGCCGCGATAGATGCTGCCGATATTAGCGCCGCTGACCAGCTGGATCAGCTCGCCGATGCCGCCGGGATGGCCGAAATTGTCGATCCACTGTTCGTTCAGCCACTCGCCGACGACAGGCAGCGAGGTGATCCAGTGCGGTGTGACCGCGCCGTGCCTGTTGGTCTCGATCGCCCAGCCGACCCATTCGCGGACCTCGTTGATGGCGTAGGTGCCGGCGAGCGCTATCGGCACCACCAGGAAGGCGAGGATGAACAGGATGGCGAGCGTCGCGGCGACGGTGCGGTTACCGCCGACACCGGCAAGCAGCCGGCGGTAGAGCGGCCAGCTGGCAAAAGCAATGACGAGGGCTGCCAGCACGGGAAACAGGAACCCGTGGAAGAAATAAACGCCGGCGGCGACGATCAGCACCAACAGCCAGCGCGCCGCCGACAGCGGAGGAATGACAGCTGATCGCAACGGAGTCGACAGGCCGAACAGGCGCTGCTGACGCTCAGGCTTCTGGATCTTCGCTTCCTTCAAACGGTCAATTCTCCCCGGCCTAACAGCGTTTATGCACTGTTATAGTGCCGCAATCGTGACGATAGTCCAAATGGTTGGTGAAGCTGCCAATCTCCCCCCTTGTGGGGGAGATGTCCGGCAGGCCAGAGGGGGTAGCGAAGGATCGCCAGCCTGGCACCCGACATTGAAGACCCAAGAGTTGCGACCGAGTGGCGAGCCATGACCATTTGATGCGCTGGCGGGACAGCGCCCCCCTCTGGCCTGCCGGCCATCTCCCCCACTTGGGGGGAGATCAGCAGCTTCAACCAAATTTCCCGGTCCGCGGGAATCCCTTCGGCACCATGCGACCGGCCGACGCTCTCGCGCCGATCCATTCCGCCAGCTCCT
>NZ_JAMYVF010000020.1:0-111564 GCF_040323735.1 Mesorhizobium sp. M0029 | reverse complement strand
TGATGCCAGTCTCTCGCCAAACCATCGCCGGTCCTCCGGCGGACAAGAAAACTGTCACCCATGCTATCGGTCCATTCTGTTACCTATCTATCCGGTTCGGACAATTGCCCTTCCTCTCCCTCCGGAGGGGGGAGAGGTGGCTCGGCGAAGCCGAGACGGAGTGGGGGAACCACCTGGCAGTCGCCGCGAACGGACATCGGAAGGGCATTCGGTGCAAACATCGCCTCGCCTTGCGCCCCAAGGGTCGACATCCACTCCGTCGACCCCCAATCCGTCGAGCTTCGCTCGACAGCTCTCCCCCGATCGACGGGGGAGAGGAAAGCGCAAGTTCGCCGACCTTGGTTCCTTCATCTCTCCCGGAGGCTGTGAAGTGACTATCTGCCGGAAATCCTGCAAAACTTTGCGCCTAATTGCGCGCCGCTCCCCAACATCGACAAGAAATTTCGCCGACATATCTGCATCTTGCGGTCGCCTGCCGGCCGGGACGCTGGATCGGTTTCGGCGCCCCATGAATTGGCGCTGTGCCGGGCGCGCGGATGTGCAAATATCGACGCCAGGCAAATGGGAGGACCATGGTCATGACCGATGCTGGGATGTTGCGGTTTCATGTGCCGGAGCCGGAAGTGCGGCCGGGCGGAACGCCCGACTTCTCCAACGTGCCTATCCCCAAGGCCGGCTCGGTACCGCGACCGGACATCAATGTCGATCCGCGCACCATCCGCGACATGGCGTTTTCGATCATCCGTGTGCTCAACCGCACCGGTGAGGCGGTCGGGCCGTGGGCCGGGCTGCTCACCGACGAGGAGCTGCTCGAGGGGTTGCGCCACATGATGACGCTGCGCAGCTTCGATGCGCGCATGCAGATGGCGCAGCGCCAGGGCAAGACTTCGTTCTACATGCAGCATCTGGGCGAAGAGGCGGTGAGCTGCGCTTTCCGCAAGGCGCTGATGCCGGGCGACATGAATTTCCCGACCTATCGGCAAGCCGGCCTGCTCATAGCCGACGGCTATCCGATGGTCACGATGATGAACCAGATCTATTCCAACGAGGCCGATCCGCTCAAAGGGCGGCAATTGCCGATCATGTATTCGTCGAAGGAGCACGGCTTCTTCTCGATCTCCGGCAATCTGGCGACGCAATACATCCAGGCGGTCGGCTGGGCGATGGCTTCCGCTATCAGCAACGATTCGAAAATCGCGGCGGCGTGGATCGGCGACGGCTCGACGGCCGAATCCGATTTCCATTCCGCACTGGTGTTCGCCTCGACGTACAAGGCGCCGGTCATCCTCAACGTCGTCAACAACCAGTGGGCGATCTCGACGTTTCAAGGCATTGCGCGTGGCGGCTCCGGCACCTTTGCCGCGCGCGGCCTCGGCTTCGGCGTTCCGGCGCTGCGCGTCGACGGCAATGATTATCTCGCCGTGCATGCCGTGGCCAAATGGGCGGCGGAGCGGGCGCGGCAGAATCTCGGGCCGACGCTGATCGAATATGTCACCTACCGTGCCGGCGCGCATTCGAGCTCGGACGATCCGTCGGCCTATCGGCCGAAGACGGAATCCGACGCCTGGCCGCTCGGCGATCCGGTGATGCGGCTGAAGAACCATCTGATCCAACGCGGCGTCTGGTCGGACGAGCGTCACGCCCAGGCCGAAGCGGAAATCCTCGAGACGGTGATCGCGGCGCAGAAGGAAGCTGAAGGCCACGGCACGCTGCATGCCGGCGGCAAGCCGTCGACGCGCGAGATGTTCGAGGGCGTGTTTGCCGAGATGCCGCCGCATCTCAGGCGCCAGCGCCAGCAGGCGGGAGTCTGACCATGCCGAGACGAACCATGATCGAGGCGATCCGCGACGCCATGGACGTGTCGATGGCGCGCGACGAACGCGTCATCGTCTATGGCGAGGACGTCGGTTTCTTCGGGGGTGTCTTCCGCTGCACGGCAGGCCTGCAAGCGAAGTACAGCAAGACCCGCTGCTTCGATGCGCCGATCAACGAATCCGGCATTGTCGGCTCCGCCATCGGCATGGCCGCCTATGGGCTGAAGCCATGCGTGGAAATTCAGTTTGCCGACTACATGTACCCGGCTTACGACCAGCTGACGCAGGAAGCAGCACGCCTGCGCTACCGCTCGAACGGCGATTTCACCTGTCCGATCGTGGTCCGCATGCCGACCGGCGGCGGCATTTTTGGCGGCCAGACGCACAGCCAGAGCCCGGAAGCGCTGTTCACCCATGTGTCGGGGCTGAAGACGGTG
Organism: Mesorhizobium sp. M0029; assembly: GCF_040323735.1. Lineage (NCBI taxonomy): Bacteria > Pseudomonadati > Pseudomonadota > Alphaproteobacteria > Hyphomicrobiales > Phyllobacteriaceae > Mesorhizobium > Mesorhizobium sp. M0029. The sequence continues at coordinate 109,313 of NZ_JAMYVF010000020.1, read as the reverse complement.
GTGCCGTCCAATCCTCATGATGCCAAGGGGCTGCTGATCGCGGCGATCGAGGATCCCGATCCGGTGATTTTTCTGGAGCCGAAGCGGCTCTATAACGGACCGTTCGATGGCCATCACGACCGACCGGTGACGCCATGGTCGAAGCATGAACTGGGCGAGGTCGCCGACGGCCATTACACGGTGCCGCTCGGCAAGGCGGCGATCCGCCGGGCGGGCTCGGCCGTCACCGTGCTCGCCTACGGCACCATGGTCTATGTCGCGCAGGCGGCGGTGGAAGAAACCGGCATCGATGCCGAGATCATCGATTTGCGGACCCTGCTGCCGCTCGATCTCGACGCGATAGTCGCTTCGGTGAAGAAGACCGGACGCTGCGTCGTCGTGCACGAGGCGACACTGACCTCCGGCTTCGGCGCCGAGCTGTCGGCGCTGGTGCAGGAAAATTGTTTCTACCATCTGGAAGCGCCGGTGGCGCGCGTCACCGGTTGGGACACGCCCTACCCGCATGCGCAGGAATGGGATTATTTCCCGGGGCCGGCCCGTGTCGGCCGCGCGCTTCTCGAAACCATGGGAGCCTAGGGATGGGCGAACACATCATCAAGCTGCCGGATGTCGGTGAAGGCGTCGCCGAGGCCGAACTTGTGGAGTGGCACGTCAAGGTCGGCGACCTCGTGCGCGAGGACTCGGTGCTTGCCGCCGTGATGACCGACAAGGCGGCGGTGGAAATACCTTCGCCGGTCGATGGCGAGATTCTGTGGCTGGGCGCCGAGATCGGCGACACGGTGGCGATCGGCTCGCCGATCGTGCGGCTGAAGGTGGCGGGTGAAGGCAATGTGAAGGATGCGCTGCCGGGCGAGGCCAGCGCCAAGAGCACCCCCACCCCTGCCGGGGCGAGCCACGGGTCTCGCCAGTCCTCCGGACCCCCACAAGAGGGAGGCGTTTCGGCCACGAAATCCGACGCCAAGTCGCCACCACCTGCACCAGCAGCCAAAAGCGCACGGGCAGCTGAGACTGAATCCCCCACCCCCTTGTGGGGAGGGGCTAAGGGTGGGGGTGCTGCGCCGACATCTAAAGGTGCGGCACCCTCCGGCGCGCCGCGCCCGGAGGGCGAAAAGCCCTTGGCGTCGCCCGCCATCCGGCTCAGGGCGAAGGAGGCGGGGATCGATCTGCGCCAGGTGTCGGGAACCGGCCCTGCCGGCCGCATCAGCCACGAAGATATCGAGGCCTTTCTCGCGCGTGGGCCGCAGGTGGCGAAGGCGTCGGGTCTGGCGCGCAATGACAGCGTCGAGGATATCAAGGTCATCGGACTACGGCGCAAGATCGCCGAAAAAATGTCGCTAGCGAAGTCACGCATCCCGCACATCACCTATGTCGAGGAGATCGACGTCACAGCACTCGAGGAGTTGCGCGCGGCGCTCAACAAGGAAAAGCGCAAGGGTGTGGAGAGGCCGAAGCTGACGCTGCTGCCGTTCCTGATGCGGGCGATGGTCAAGGCGATTGCCGACCAGCCCAACATCAACGCGCTGTTCGACGACGAGGCGGGCATCATCCACCAACATGGCGGCGTCCATATCGGCATTGCCGCGCAGACACCGTCGGGCCTAGTGGTGCCGGTGGTCAAGCACGCCGAGGCGCGCGACCTCTGGGATTGCGCGGCCGAGCTCAACCGCCTGGCCGAAGCGGCGAAGTCGGGCACGGCGAGCCGCGACGAGCTGTCGGGATCGACCATCACCATCACCTCGCTCGGCGCCATGGGCGGCGTGGCGACGACGCCGGTCATCAACCATCCTGAGGTGGCGATCGTCGGCGTCAACAAGATGATGGTGCGGCCGGTCTGGGACGGCACCCAGTTCATCCCGCGCAAGATGATGAACCTGTCATCGAGCTTCGATCACCGGGTGGTCGACGGCTGGGATGCGGCGGTGTTTGTGCAGCGGATCAAGGCGCTGATTGAGACGCCAGCGCTGATATTTGTGGATTGAGGGTGGTGACAACGGTCGCAAAGACCCCCTCACCCGGATTGCCAGCCGAATTGCAAAGGCAATTCGGGGCAATCCGACCTCTCCCCGAGGGGAGAGGAGGGAGCGGGCGTCGACATCTGCCTCTTCTCCCCAGCGGGGAGAAGGTGGACGCGAAGCGGCCGGATGAGGGGGCCTTCGCCACCAGAAAGAGCGTGCCAAGATGATGAAAGAAATCTCCTGCAAGCTGCTGGTCATCGGCGCTGGGCCCGGCGGCTACGTCTGCGCTATCCGTGCCGGCCAGCTCGGCATCGATACTGTGATCGTTGAAGCCGGCAAACCGGGCGGCACCTGTCTCAATGTCGGCTGCATCCCGTCCAAGGCGATGATCCATGCGGCGGAAGAGTTCGAGAAGGTCGGGCATATGGCCGGCGGCAGCAGTCCGCTCGGCATTTCTGTGGCGGCTCCGGTGCTCGATCTCGGCAAGACGGTTGCGTGGAAGGACGGCATTGTTAGCCGGCTGACCGGGGGCGTTGCCGGGCTACTGAAGAAGGCCAAGGTCAAGACCGTCTATGGCTGGGCGACGTTCCGCGACGGCAAGACCGTCGCGGTCGAGACCGAGACCGGCACCCAGATCATCCGCGCCGAAACGGTTGTGATCGCCACCGGCTCGGCGACGGTGGAACTGCCGTTCCTGCCGTTCGGCGGCCCGGTGATTTCATCCACAGAAGCGCTGGCTCTCGGCGAGGTGCCGAAAAAGCTCGCCGTGGTCGGCGGCGGCTATATCGGGCTGGAACTCGGCATGGCGTTCGCCAAAATGGGCGCCGCGGTGACCGTGGTCGAGGCCTTGCCGCGCGTGCTGGCCCAGTATGATGCGGAACTGACCCGGCCGGTGGTGAAACGGCTCACCCAGCTCGGCATCGAGGTCATGCTCGGTGCGAACGCCAAGGGGGTCAAGGGCGGCGCGCTGCTGGTCGAGACCGCGGACGGCAAGAGCGCCAGAATTGCCGCCGACAAGATCCTGGTCACGGCCGGCCGCAAGCCGGTGACGGAGGGCTGGGGCCTCGATCAGATCGATCTCGACATGGCCGGCAAGTTCATCAAGATCGACGACCAGTGCCGCACCTCGATGCGCGGCATCTATGCCATTGGCGACGTCACCGGCGAGCCGATGCTGGCGCACCGGGCGATGGCGCAAGGCGAAATGGTGGCCGAGATCGTCGCCGGCCACAAGCGCAGCTGGGACAAGCGCTCGATCCCGGCCGTCTGCTTCACCGATCCGGAGCTGGTGACGGCAGGGCTAACGCCGGAGGAGGCGAAGGCTTCAGGCGAAATCAAGATCGGCCAGTTCCCCTTCGCCGCCAACGGCCGGGCGATGACGAAACTCGGCGAGGACGGGTTTGTTCGTGTTGTCGCCCGCGCGGACAACCATCTGGTGCTGGGCATCCAGGCGGTCGGGCAAGGCGTGTCGGAACTGGCGGCGGCGTTCGGCCTGGCGCTGGAAATGGGCGCGCGGCTGGAGGATATCGCCGGGACCATCCATGCGCATCCGACGCAAGGCGAAGGCTTCCAGGAAGCGGCGCTGAAGGCGCTGGGCCACGCGCTGCATATTTGAAGTGCGCTTACCCTCCCCCTTGTGGGGAGGGTCGATCCGCGTAGCGGAGCGGGGTGGGGGTCCTCGCCGACCGTCAGCGCTCACCCCCACCCCGTCTCGCCATCTCCGCTTCGCTCCGACCGCGAGCCGACCCTCCCCACAAGGGGGAGGGTGGCCGCCCAGCCGTTGGTTGTCGCAGATCAGCGGAATGTACTAAGTGTCGGTCCATGGACACCGGCCTGAAGAAATACATCGCCATACGCTACAACATCGCCGCTGGCTTCAAGCCAAGCCAGTGGGACGGAAAGGGCCGCGCCAATCTCGACCCGGTCTGGCTGGTCGAGCGCCTGGCGTTGTTCGACACCTATTGCGCGTCGTCGCTCGAAGGCCAGTCGCTGAAGGATTTTACCGTCCTTCTGGCGTTCGATGCCGATACGCACGAGAACTATATTCGCACCGTGTGCAGCTGCGTGGCCGGTGTCGACGTCAGGCCGATCCTTGTCGAGGCGGGCGAGGATTACAATGATCGCTTCAATGCCTTCGTCCAGGCCGATACCGATGCCGACTATGTTTCGCTCACGCGGCTCGACAGCGACGACGCGCTGGCGCCGACCTTCATGGAGCGCGTCGAGCACTACGCGCGCCGGGAGATCGAAAAGCGTGTGGTGGACCTGCAGCCGCTCTACATTGCCTTTCCGGACGGCCAGAATTTCGACACGGCAAGCGGACGCTACACGCACCACGACTATGTCACGTCGGCGTTCGGCACGCTGGTCGAAAGGAGATCGCCGGAGATGAGCGGCGTCTACAGCGAGCACCACGCAAAAATGGCGACGCGCTTCAACACCGTCGTGGCGGCATCGAAGGGCGCGCAATGGTGCATCGTCATCCATGACAACAACGCCGCCAACGTGTTGAGGGGGAAGCCGGTCTCGGGGCCCTCCTTTACGGTGGGCCGACCGGGTGTCGAACCCGAGGTGCCAGCGCGAAGGCAAAGCGCGCCACGACAGGCAACGCAGCCCCGCATGGCGCCGCGAACCGCGGGCAACTTCATCCGGTTTCTGCTCGGACGACCGATGGCTCTGCGGAAGTAGCGGGCGCTTCACCCTCCCCCTTGTGGGGAGGGTCGATCGCGGAGCGGAGCGGGGTGGGGGTCCTCGCCAACCGTCGGCGCTCACCCCCACCCCGTCTCGCCATCTCCGCTTCGCTCCGATTGCGCGCCGACCCTCCCCACAAGGGGGAGGGTGAAGTAGCTCAGCTTGCCAGCCGGCTTACCATCTCGTGCTGCGCATAAGCGCGCCCAAAACGATTGGCGAGAAACGCATCCAGCGCGATGTTTTCCTGCTTGACGAAGCCGGTCGCCGGCAAGGTGCCGTCGGCCAGCATGTCGAGCACGGCGCAGATGCCGGAGGCGGTGGTGATCTGGATTGCGCTGCGCACCTGGTTGCCGATGCGCTGCGAATAGATCTTGTTGGCGTAGGTTTCCTGCAGCAGGCGGCCATTGCGGCGGCCCGAGACGGTGACGAAGACGATGACCACATCCTGCAGCGTTGCCGGCAGGGCGCTCTCGAAGATATCCTTCAGCACGTCGCGGCGGTGGCGCAGGCCGAGATCGTTGAGCAGCGCCTTCATGATCGCCGCGTGGCCGGGATAGCGGATGGTGCGGTAGTTCAGCGTGCGCACCTTGCCCTTCAGCGTCTCGGCCAGCGTGCCGAGACCGCCGGAGGTGTTGAAGGCCTCATAGGTGACGCCGTCGAGCGAGAACTCTTCGCGCTCCTCCAGCGGCGGCACCTCGATCAGCTCGCCCTCGACGATCGCCTCGCAGGGTTCGCAATATTCGTTGATGACGCCGTCGGTGCTCCAGGTCAGATTGTAGTTCAGCGCATTGGACGGGTATTGCGGCAGCGCGCCGACGCGCATGCGAACGCTTTCCAGCGTGTCGAAGCGGCTGGCGAGATCATTGGCGACGATCGAGATGAAGCCCGGCGCCAGGCCGCATTGCGGAATGAAGGCGCTGTTGCCCGACTTGGCCAGCTCCTTGACGCGGCGGGTCGAGACGACATCCTCGGTCAAATCGAGATAGTGCACGCCGGTGGCGGCGGCCGCTTCGGCGATGCGCGTGGTCAAATGGAAGGGGGCGGCGCTCAGCACGGCGAAGGCGCCGGCAAGGGCGGCCTCGAGTGCGCCCGGCGCTGCGATATCGAGCTCCAGCCCCTCGACGCCGGCGGGAAGTTCGGCCGCGGCAAGCTGCGCCGCCGCGCGGTCGATAACGGTGACGTGGTAGTCGCCGCTGTCGGCGAGCATGCCTGCAATGGTGGAGCCGATCTTGCCGGCGCCGACGACGATGATTTTCTTCATGACCTTGCCCCTCGTGAAAACTCTTTGGCCCAGACCGCCGCGCGGTGGACGCGATGCCTTCAAGAATCGCAGCTTGCCTGTCGAAAGGAAGCGTGAAACTGTTCGAAACGAACCCCACAATTGATCAATACGCCGATAAAGTTCGTCAAAATGCTCACTGACGCCGAACAAAAGCTGCTTTCCTTGCTGCGCGCCAATGCCCGCGCATCGACCACTGAGCTGGCGCGCCAGCTCGGCGTTTCGCGCACGACGGTGCAGAGCCGGATCGAGCGGCTGGAACAGCGCGGCATCATCACCGGCTATGGCGTGCGGATGGCGCCGGACTACGAGCAGGGGCTGGTGCGGGCGCATGTGCTGCTCACCGTCACGCCGAAACTCGCCGACAAGGTGGTGCGGGCGCTGCAGGCGCTGCCGCCGGTACGGACGCTGCACTCGGTGAGCGGCAATTTCGACATGATCGTCATCGTCGACGCGCCGTCGATCAGGGATCTGGATGCGTTGCTGGACGAGATCGGGGCGATGGACGGGGTCGAGCGGACGTCGTCGTCGATTATTTTGTCGACACGGATCGATCGGTAGGTGGAACGCATGAGCCGCTAATCTCCCCCGTGCGGGGGAGATGGCCGGCAGGCCAGAGGGAGTCGGGTCGACTGGGCTCGGCCTACCTGCCGCTGCAGAAGGAGGTTAGCGCTCCACGCGAGGCGACCCCCTCTGTCGCCTTCGGCGACATCTCCCCAAGGGGGGAGATTAGCTGCTAAGCCCGCCGCCTTTCCGGCCCGCTATCCAGCCACGCCACATCCTCCGCCGACAGCTTGATATCCAGCGCCTTCAAACTGTCCTCCAACTCGTCCAGCGTGCGCGGGCCGATCAACGGCACCGACGGAAAGGGCTGCGCCAGCACATAGGCGAGCGCGACGTGGATCGGACTTTTGCCCAGGCGCTGCGCCAGCTCGATGGCGCGGTCGCGGCGGCCGAAGTTCTTCTCCGAATACCAGACCCGCACCAGTTCCTCATTGTCCTGCTTGTCGCGGCCGGCGCGGTCGGTGAAGAAGCCGCGGCCCTGGCTCGACCAGGCGAAGTTCGGCATCTGCCTTTTCGTCAGCCAGGATTTCCAGTCGTCGGTCGACGAGGTGATGCAGCCGGCCCAGATCGGCTCCAGCATCTCGGCCAGCGAGAAATTGTTGGAGAGCACGCCGGGCTTCTGCTTGCCGGTGCGCTCGGCATAGGCAATCGCCTCGTCCATGCGCGCCATCGTCCAGTTCGAGCCGCCGAACGGGCCACGGATGCGGCCGGCCTTGACCTCGGCGTCCATCGCATCGACGAATTCGCCGACCGGCACATCCGGGTTGTCGCGGTGCATGAAATAGAGGTCGACATGGTCGGTCTGCAGCCGGTCCAACGACTGGGCGAGCTGCTTGCCGATGACATCGGGATAGCAGAGCGGCGAGTGCGCGCCCTTGGCGATGATCACCGACTGCTCGCGCACGCCGCGATTCCTGAGCCACTGGCCAAGCAGCGTTTCGGTGTAGCCGGCGCCGTAGACATAGCCGGTGTCGAACAGATTGCCGCCGGCCTCGAAGAAGGCGTCGAGCAGGATTGCGCCCGACGAGAAGGTGCGGAAATCCTCGAAGCCGAGCGCCACCACGGAGGCCGGCTTCGACAGGCCCGGAATCTTGCGCTTGCCAATGGCCGTGCCGCCGGTGCGCAGCGGCCGGCCCGAAATGGTGTTGGTTCGCTTAGCCGGCTTTTCGATCTCATATTCGAGCCCGACGGCGGCGCGCCATCTGTCGAGGACGCGCAGCGTGCCGAGGCTGTCGGCCCAGCTCATGCCCGGCCAGGCGAACTCCTGTTTGCCGGCCAGGATCGCCTCGCCGGCGGCGTCGACCTCGAAGGAATAGAGATGGCGGGTTTCGTTGACGCTGATGGTATCGCGCGTGTCGTCGGCGAGGATTACATCGATCCGGCCAGGGCCGCCATCGCGGTTGCCGCCGCCGGCGAACCAGAAATCCGGCACTTCGATGCGGCCCTTGGTGCCGAGGATGCGCAGCACATTGTCCTGTTTGAGCGAGATGCTGCAGGATACCTCGGCGACGATGCCACCGGGAAAATGCAGCAGCGCCGAGGCCCATTCGTCGACGCCGGACTTGCCGAGATGGGCGGTGCCGACAACCTTGTCCGGCTCGGCGAAGGGTTTTCCAGTCGCAGCCCCGGCAATCAGCCGCACCATCGAGACGGGATAGCCGCCGACATCGAGGATGCCGCCGCCGGCGAGATCGTTGGCGTAGAGCCGGTGCTCGGGCATGAAGCCCGGCATGGCGAAGCCGAAGCTCGACTTCATCAGCCTGACATCGCCGATGACGCCCGACTTGATGAGCTCCACCAGCTTCGCCGTCTGCGGGTGCAGCCGGTACATGAACGCTTCGCCGAGGAAGGTGCCGGCCTTGCGCGCCGCATGGATCATGGCGTCGGCCTCGAAGGCGGTCAGCGCCAGCGGCTTTTCGCACAGCACATGCTTGCCGGCTTCCGCCGCCTTGATTGCCCATTCGGCATGGCCGGGATGCGGGATGGCGATATAGACGGCATCGACCTCGGGGTCGGCGAGCAGCGCGTCGTAACCGTCGAGGATGCGGGCGCCGGGAAACGTCTCGGCCAAGCCTGCCTTGCCGGGATTGCGGGCGCCGAGCGCCACGATCGTGCCGGTGCGCGAGCCTGCCACGCCGCGGGCGAACGCTTTGGCGATGTCGCCGGGCCCGAGTATCCCCCAGCGGATGGGCGCGGTTGCAGTCATGGTCATTCTCCTTGCAAGGCTGGAAGCGCTCAGCGCAGCCGCTGGCCATTTTCATCGAACAGATAGGATTTGCGGATGGACACGGTGATCTCCTGGGTGTCGGGGACCTTTGCCGCGTCGCGCTGGATCACCAGGTCTTCGCCATGGGCGGTCCTGGCATAGATGAAGCTGGTGCCGCCGAGATGCTCGACCACGTCGATGCCGACTGTGAGGTCGGCGTCGCCTTCGCCGCCATTGCCGAAATGTTCGGGCCGCACGCCGACAATGACCTTGGCTCCTGTTTGCGGCACGGCGCCGGTCAACGGTTGCATAATGCGGGTCTTTTCCTCGCCCACCAGCTCGACGGTGACGCTGCTCGTGTTGCGCCCGACGACGCGGCCCTTGATGAAATTCATCTTCGGCGAGCCTACAAAGCCGGCGACGAACTGGTTGTCGGGATTGTCGTAGAGATCGAGCGGCCGGCCGATCTGCTCGACATGGCCGCCGCGCAGCACGACGATCCGGTCGGCCAGCGTCATCGCTTCGGTCTGGTCGTGGGTGACATAGATCATCGTCGTGCCGAGCTCCTTGTGCAGGCGCGAGATCTCGACCCGCATCTGGACGCGCAGCTCGGCGTCGAGATTGCTCAACGGCTCGTCGAACAGGAAGACTTGCGGTTCGCGCACGATGGCGCGGCCAATGGCGACGCGCTGGCGCTGGCCGCCGGACAATTGCCTGGGCCGCCGCGTCATCAACTCTGTGATGCGCAGGATTTCGGAGGCCCGCTTCACCCGCCGCTCGGTGTCCTCCTTGGGGTTGCCGGTCATCCTGAGGCCAAAGCTCAGATTCTGCTCCACGCTCATGTGCGGGTAGAGTGCGTAGGACTGGAACACCATGGCGATGCCGCGCTCGGCCGGCTCGACATCGTTCATCACCTTGCCGCCAATGGCGATCTCGCCGCCGCTGATATCCTCCAGCCCGGCGATCATCCTGAGCAGCGTCGATTTTCCACAACCCGACGGGCCGACAAAGACGACGAACTCGCCATCGGCGATATCGATGTTGGCGCCATGGATGATCTCATAGACGCCGAAGCGTTTTACGACATTGGTGAGGGTGACTGCCGCCATATCGCTCTAGTCCTACTTGACGGCGCCGGCGGCGATGCCGGCGATGAAATGGCGCTGCAGCAGCACGAAGACGACCAGCATCGGTACGGTCAGCATGACGGCGCCGGCCATGATGCCGCCCCATGAGACCTTGGTCAGGCCGATCAGCGTGCCGAGCGCCACAGGGGCCGTCATGGCGCCGGGCTGGCTGTTGATCAAAAGCGGCCAGAGATAATTGTTCCACGAGGCGAGGAACAGAATGATGGCGAGCGCCGCCAGCATTGGCCGCGCCAGCGGCAAAGCGACGAACAGGAAGATACGCCATTCCTTGACGCCTTCGACTCGCGCGGCGTCGAAGAGGTCGGCCGGCATCATCGAGAAAGCCTGGCGCATGAACAGCACGCCCAGCGAATTGAACAAGGGTGGCACGATCAACGCAATCCAGGTGTTGGCGAGCTGGAAGTCGCGCGCCACCATGATGAATTGCGGGATCAGCACCACCGCATAGGGCAGCGTGATGGTGCCGAGGATGATCGCCACCACCGCGCCCTTGCCGAAGAACTGATAGCGGGCGAGCGCCCAGCCGGCCATCGAGGTCAGCAGCACCGAGAAGAAGGTGTAGGTCACCGCCACCGCCACCGAAATGCCGATGGCGCCGACGAAATTGGTGTCGCGCTGCAGGTTGTTGAAATTGTCGACGAAATTGCCGTGCGGCAGAAGCTCGATGCCGGGGCTGAAAATGCCGTTGTCGGGCATGGTCGAAAACACCACCATCATCCACAGCGGAAACAGCCAGATCACCGCCAGCGGCGTCAGGACCAGATGCAGCAGGACGCTGCGGCCGAGCCGTCGTTGCGAGAGCGAACTCATTTCGCCTCCCCTCTCATTTCGGCTCTCTTGTCAGCCACAGCTGCACCAGCGTGATGGCGATGGCCAAGCCCGCCATGGTGTAGGCCACGGCCGAGGCGTAGCCGAAATTGAGCGAGCGAAAACCCTGGCGGTAAAGCAAGAGGCCGAGCGTCTCGGTGCCGCCGCCGGGGCCGCCGCGCTCCGTGATCAGGAACGGCTCGGTGAACAACTGCATCGTGCCGATGATGGACAGCACGGCGCAAAACACGATGACCGGTTTGAGCAGCGGCAGCGTTATGTAGAAGAACTGCTTGAGCTTGCTGACGCGGTCGAGCGTCGCTGCTTCATAGACGTCCTCGGGGATCGACTGCAGGCCGGCGAGCAAGATGATGGCGTTGTAGCCGGCCCAGCGCCAGGTTACCGCGATCATGATCAGCGCCATGGCCGGTGTGACGTTGGAGAACCAGTCGATCTTGGCCAGGCCGACGCCGGCGAGGAGCTTGTTGATGATGCCGAAATCCAGGTTGAACATCAGCCGGAACACGGCGGAATAGGCGACCTCGCCGACCACCACCGGAGCGAAGAAGGCAAAGCGGTAGAGGCCACGTGCTTTCAGCAGCGGCGAGTTCAGCAGCACCGCCATGATGATCGCCAGCGAGATCATCACCGGCACCTGGATGACGAGGATGAGCAGCGTGTTCTTCAGCGCGTTGAAGAAAGCGGGGTCGCCGATCAGGCGGCCCCAGTTGAACGTCGGCGCAAAGCGCCAGGGCACCGTGCGCGTCGCCTGGAAGGAAATCATGAACGAGGAGATGATCGGCCACACCCAGAAGATGGCGAAGATCAGAAGGTAGGGCGTAAGGAAGCGATAGGCCGTGGCGTTCTGGTAGCGCATGGTTTCCTCCTCCTTCCTCTTTCCCGGTTGATATCCGGCGTGTTGTTAGCCGGCGTCAATTATTAAGGCTTGGCGCCGCCCCTCATCCCCCTGCCGGGACCTTCTCCCCGTATAGTGACGGGGAGAAGGGGCTTGTTGGGACGCCGCCGGCGATTGGCGAACTGTTGGGCGAGAGCGTCCCTTTCCCCGCCACTATACGGGGAGAGGATGCCGGCAGGCAGGTGAGGGGCAGCGCCAACAGTCCGGCAAATTGCCCTATATCTGGCCCGCCAGCATCACCGCCTTGGTCACTTGATCGGCAGTCCCGTCGCCGAAGCGATCTGGCTGGCGGCGTCGTCGAGGGCGGCCTTGGCATCGGGATAGCCGCCGCCGAGATATTTGGTCTGCACGGCGCGCATGATGATTTCGGCGTCGCTCTGGAACGGCGTGCCGCGGCTCGGCACCACCTTGGGCAGCGTGGCGAGAATGTCCTTCCACACTGCCTGGCCGCCCCAATAGGGCAGGCCCTGCGAGACGTAGGGGTCGTCGAGGGCCGAGATCAGTGACGGCACCAGGCCGAAATCCCTGAGCATGGTAATCTGGCCTTCATTGGTCTCGAGCGTGTATTTCAGATAGGCGTAGGCGGCCTCCTTGTTCTTCGAGGCTGAGGTGATGGCGAGCGACGAGCCGCCGAGATTGGCCGCGCGGGGGCCGTCGGCGGTCAGGCTCGGCATCAGATAGACACCCCATTTGCCGTTTTCGCCGGCGGATTCGGTGCGGATGGTGCCCTCATACCAGCCGCCATAGACCTGGGTGGCGACGGTGCCGGCGGTGTTGTTGGTGATCTTGGTGCCCCAGTCGGCCGACGAGATGATGCCGGCGTCCTTCATGTCCTTGATCTTGGCCAGCGTGTCGACGCATTTCGGCTGGTTGACGGTGATCGACTGCCCATCGGCGGCGAAATAGCCGCAGCCCTGTTCGTTGGAAATCATGCGGAAGAATTCGGTGTCGCCGTTGAAATCGGCATTGGTCATGGTGACGCCGGGATTGGCGGCCTGGACCTTCTTGCCGGCGGCGATGAAATCGTCCCAGGTCTTGATCGAGGCCGGATCGACGCCAGCCTTCTCGTAGAAGTCGCGGCGGTAGAAGGCGGCTACCGGGCCGGAATCCCACGGCATGGCATAGGCCTTGTCGCCGACCTCCAGTTCGGTGCGCTTGAAATCCGGGAATTTCTTCTGGTCGTCGGCGGTGTAGCCCAGCGTGTGCAAATCGACGAAGCAATCGGGGAACTGGCTCCAGTAGTTCTCGGCCTCGCCGTTTTCGATCGAGACGATATCGGGCAGGCCGACGCCGCCGGCCGCACAGCCGGCGATCGACTTGTCATAGGTCGGCTGGTTGCCGAGATCCTGAACGGTGACCTTGACGTCGGGATACTGCTTGTTGAAGCCGGCCACCGTGGCCTTCAGCGACGAAGCGGCGATATTCCAGCTCCAGATCGTGATTTCGCCGGACTGCGCCAAAGCTGGGGCTGAGCCCAGGCCAAGCGCCAGCGCGGCACAGATCAGTGTCGTGCGCATTGAAATCCTCCCATTTCATTTGCTCTCTCTTCGCGAGCATGGCTAGACTAGGCGGCGCGGAAGGCTTGTCCCTGACAACGGGAATAAAAGATGGGCGGAAAGTAAGATGCCGGAACGGCCGTTTTACCAGCCTGGCGCCAGCAGCGTCGAAGGCCTGCCGATGGCTTTGCAGATGTTTCACAACCATCCGCTGGTGATGCTGAAGCCGCACTGGCATGCCCAGGTCGAGGTCAATTTCATCGTCCGCGGCAGCGTGCATTACCGCATGAACGAGCACGAGATCTCGCTGTCGGCCGGCGACATGTGCCTGTTCTGGGGCGGGCTGCCGCACCAGATGGACGATCTCTCCGACGACGCCATCTATGCCGGCGCGCATCTGCCGCTGGTGCATTTCTTCCGCCTGCATCTGCCGACGGATGTCCGCCACCGGCTGATGACCGGCGCCACGCTGGTGACATCGGCGACCGACCAGGCCGACCATCACAATTTCGAGCGCTGGAACCGCTATTTCCGCTCGGGCGATGCGGCGATAACCGAGCACGCCGTGAACGAGCTGCTGCTGCGGTTGGAGCGGGTGCGCTTCGAGCCCTACCGGCTGGTGCCGGAAACCGCCATCGGCCAGGAACCCGGCGGCCCGTTCGACCAGCAATCGCTGCGCAATGTCGGTCGCATGTGCGACTTCATCGCCGAGAATTTCCTCTACGACATAGACTGCGTCGACATTGCCGCTGCCGCCGACATCCATCCCAAATACGCCATGAGCATTTTCAAGAAGTCGACCGGCATGACGCTCAACGAATATATGAACCTGCTGCGGCTGAGCTATGCGCAGGCGCTGCTGATGCATGAAGACGCCAATGTGCTGCGCGTCGCCATGGATTCAGGCTTTGGCTCGCTCAGCGCCTTCAACAAATCCTTCCGCAAGCTGGCAGGGATGTCGCCCTCGGATTTTCGCCGGGGTGCGGTGGGCCGATAGGTTCAACGGTCATCTTGATCAACCCGCAGCCGTTCCGGGTGGAAACATGTGCAAGGCTAATCGCGACCGCCTTTGTCGGATGCGATCATCAACTTGGAGAAAGTTGTCAGCGACTTCGCGTTTCATGAGCGCCTTCCCCCACTCCGCTCGACGGAGTGGGGTCGACCTGGCTCTGGCGTTGTCATTTCAAGCCGGGACCGGTGCCCTCCGCCCGAGGAAACCCGACAATTACCGCCAGCCCAGGCCGGCGATCCTCCAGCGCAATCGTTGCACCATGCAGGTCGGCGATGGCCCGCACCAGGCTGAGGCCAAGGCCGCTGCCGGGCGTGGTGCGGCTGGAGTCGAGCCGGTAGAGCCGCTGGAACACTTTTTCGCGCTCCTGCGCCGGGATGCCGAGGCCGTTGTCGGCGACCTCAGCCACGATGCGGTCGTCCTGCCGCGTCACCGATATCTGGATCGCCGTGCCATCAGGGCAATGCCGCAGCGCGTTTTCCACGAGATTGGCAAACAATTGCGTCAGCAGGTCGCGGTCGCCGTGGACCAGGCATGGGGTGCCGTGGACGATCGTGGCCGACAGCGACTTGCCGTCATCCTCGGCGACACCGGCATAGATTTCGGCGATGGCATCGATGACGCCGTTGAGGTCGAGATCGACAAAGCGCGCCTTGCGGGCGCCGGCCTCGATCTGGGCAATACGCAACAGCGCATCGAAAGTCTCGTTGATCTGCAGGCTTTCCCCACGTGCCTCCGCCAGCTCATCGGCAACGGCCTCACCCCGCGCGGTCCTGTCGGCCGCAGCTTCCAAAATCATCTGCAGCCGGTTGAGCGGCGTCTTCAGATCATGCGCGATGTCGGCGCTGACCTGGCGCATGCCGTCCACCAGCGCCGCCAGCCGCTCCAGCGCGGCGTTGACCTGGCGCGAGACGCCGTCAATGTCGTCGCCATTGCCGAGCAGTGGAATGCGGGCGTCGAGCCGGCCGTTGGAGACATCGTCCATGGTGGCGGCTATGCCGTCGAGGCGGCGCTGCACGCGCGACGCCAGCAGGGCGCCGCCGGCCACCCCAAGGCCGGAAATGATCAGGGTGGCCCAACCGAAGCTCATCAGCACGATGTTTTCCAACTCCCTTATCTCAGACAGCGAGAAGGCGACGGTCAGGCTGTTCGGCCCGACCGAACCGGACCAGGCGCGGTACATGGTGCCGGGCGTCACATCGGGCAGGGACGCTGCAAAATCCGAAAAGCCATCGGGAAGGTCGGCGGCGGTGAAATTCCCGGCCAGGCGATTGCCGGCGGGATCGGTGAGCGAGAACAGCTGTTCCTTGCTCGGGCTGAGCGCGGCGTGGCTGTCGACTGCCGAAACCAGATCCTCCCGGTCGTTTCCGGCATAGGTCACCGCCACGACCGAATAGGTCTCCTTGACCGACTGGTCGAGCTGCTCGGCAAGATCCGCGCTCATCAGCTGGTAGACGATGGCGCCTGACAGGATGAAGGCGAGCACGAACAGCAAGGCGAAGGTCAGGGCCAGCCGAAACGGCGTGCTGCGCAGCAGGCGAGAGCCTGTCTCAGTCATAGTGCGTTTCAGTCATGGCAAGCTTCAGTCATGGCAAGTTTCTGTCATGCCGCGCCTCAGTCGTGAACACTGTAGCCAGTGTTGCGCACGGTGTGGATCAACGTGGTTTCGAACGGCCTGTCGATCTTGGCGCGCAGCCGGCTGATATGGGTTTCGACGACGCTGGTCTTGGGGTCGAAGTGAAAATCCCAGACCCGTTCCAGAAGCATGGTGCGGGTGATGACGCGGCCCTCGCCGCGCATCAGCACTTCGAGCAGGCTGAATTCGCGCGGCTGCAGGTCGATCGCCTGGCCCTGCCTGGTGACGCGGCGCTGGATCAGGTCCATTTCGAGGTCTGCGATGCGCAGCGTCGTCTTCAGCTCCTGCACCGCAGGGCGACGGCCGAGCGCGTTGATGCGAGCGAGCAGTTCGGAAAAGGCGAATGGCTTGACGAGATAGTCGTCGCCGCCGGCCTCGAGCCCTTCAACCCTGTCGTCGACGCCGCCGACCGAGGTCAGAAAGATCGCCGGCGTGCGCACGCCCGCCGCCCGCACCGCCTTGATCATCGACAGGCCGTCGAGGCCGGGCAGCATGCGGTCGACGACGATCACGTCATAGGCGTCGCGTGTCGCGGCAAACAGCGCGTCATGCCCGTCGCGCAGCAGATCGCAGACATGCCCGGCTTCGCTCAGGCCCTTGACGACATAGTCTGCGGTCCTGGGGTCATCCTCAACAAGGAGAAGTCGCATCTCTGTTCCGGTCTGTTGCCGAGGCTTTGCCAGAGCGGCATGCTAGCACCGGCGGCGGTCCGTTCCTAGAATATCCGCCGGCGCCTGGTCGCTCGTGGTCGTTGCACATGTCCATAAGTGTCATCCGACCGGATCGCGCGCAGGGACAAGCATCCTGCGCAGCACGGCGTCTTTCAGAATAAAATGATGGAAGAGTGCCGCACCGGCATGAATGCAGATCAGAACGATGAATACCGGCTTTGCCCAAGTATGGACATCGCCCATCCAGCTCCAAACATAAAAGGCCAGAAGCCCGGAAACAGGAGCGGCAACGAGAAGGCCATAGAACAGCGCATGCGTTGTGCGTGAGGCGAAAGCCATCCATTTCGGCATTGTGGATTGCGGCTTGGGCGCACCGATGAAGAGGCGGACGGCCAGTCGCACGAACACCAGCAACAGGATCGCCAGGCCTACCCAGTAATGGGCGGACCCCATGGTCTGCCCGTAGGACGACAGTTGGCGTCTGTCCGCTGCCGCATCGACATAGATTGTCATGTTTTCGCCGAACAGGAGCTGGAACAGGACAAGCGCCGCTATCATCCAATGCAGGCTAATTTGGAGGCCGCTATAACCGGATTTCCTGGAGTTCATTCTTCCGTCCATGAGGTGAGCGCGATAGCTGCCCAGGGCGACCCACGGGAGGGATCCATTGACGTTTTGGCGCGTTCTCGTCGCGTCAAGCGGGCGTGCAGGTGCTTGCATCTACTCCGATTCAAGCAGGATTTTGTCGGCCTCGCCGGTGCCCTTCTTCAGACTCATATAGAGAACGAGGGCGACGATGCAGCCCAGGAAGATCATGCTGGTGAAGGTGGTGCCGAAGCCGAGGCCGCCATATTCGACCGGCTGCGACAGCAGGTCGCCGAACGAGGCGCCAAGCGGCCGCGTCAGGATGTAGGCCAGCCAGAAGGCGAGGATGGCGTCGAGGCCGAAGGCGAAATAGCCGAGGGCGATGAAGACGATGACCGCGCCGAACAAGAAGCCAGTCGTGAGATAGCCAATGTCGAACGTCTCGGCGACTAGGTCGCCGGCCGCGGTGCCGAGCGAAAAGGTGAACAGGATCGCCAGCCAGTAGAAGATCTCGCGCCTGGTGGTGACGATCGTATGGATGGAGAGCGTTCTTTCGCTGGCGTACCAGACCGCGAATGTCGCGGCGAGCAAGACCGTGAAGGCAATCGTGGTGGTTTGCAGACGGACACCGAAATTGTCGACCAGATTGTCGGTAATCAAGGTGCCGACGACGCTGATCAGCACCACCGCCAGCCAATAGGCCCATGGCACATAACGCTTCTGCGCGAATTGCAGCGCCAGCGCGACGACAAGGATGCCGGTCATGATCAGCGAGGTGACGGTCAGTCCGAAGCCAAGATTGACGGCCAGATAGTCGGCCGCCGTCTCGCCCATGGTGACCGCCAAAAGCTTGATCAGCCAGAATTCGACGGTGACATCAGGGACCCTGTTGGGTGATGCCAGTGCGGCGGGTGCAGTGCTTGCAGACAAGAGCATGATGGGATCCTTGTCGTTTCGGCGGGGACGGGCCTATTCCCCGGTACGTGCGGCGAGGCTTGGTCTTACTTCCCCATGATCTTCATGGCCTGAGCGAAGAAGTCGTCGGCGCGCTTGTCGTCGTCGGCATTGCAGCGCTCGACGCCTTTGGCCTCGAGATCGGATACTTTTGTCTTGTCCGCGGCGCTCAGCGCCGCCAAGGCTTCCGCCGCGCGCAGGTCCTTCAGAGCGTCTTCGCAAGGCGTCGCAGCGGAAGCGGCTGAAAAGACCGGGTTGGCGATGGCAATGGCGCAGAGCGAGAAAGCGAGGGTTAGCTTTTTCATGCTGGTGTTCCTGTCTTGCGCCGATATCCAGGCGGTGTTGAAACGATGTCCGGCAGGTCGGCCGGCATAAGGACTATGGGCAGGCGACCTCGCCGCAATCTGTCCGCCCGCTTACAAATTCGTAAGAATGGCTGAAATTCCTGCCGGTTGCCTCGCCATCGCCGCACGGAAGCGCTAGTGGGTGGCGAGACACCGGCGCTATGAGCCCTGCCGGAGAGCAGGAACTATGATGAGCTACGCTCCCCCCAAGCCGGCAGCGAAGGCGTTCGACCAGCACAAGCGCCTGCTCGTCATACAAGTGGCGGCAGCCCTCGCCGTCATGCTGTTGCTGTTCACCAAGCCCTTTCTCGTCGAAGGCTCGGACGGGCACGAATACATTGAGGCGCTGGGCATCGGCTTCGTGCTGGTCTGCTTCCTTGGCCGTCTGTGGAGCATTCTCTATGTCGGCGGCAGGAAGAACGACGAGCTGGTCACCATCGGCCCGTTCTCGATGAGCCGGAACCCGCTCTACTTCTTTTCCACGGTCGGCGCGGCGGGCGTCGGGTTGATGTACGGCTCGGTGCTGGTGGCGGCGGCGCTGGCTCTGGTGAGCTACCTGGTGTTCCGGGTGACGGCGCGCAAGGAAGCCGAGTTCCTGTTTGGAAAGTTCGGCCCCGCCTACAGCGTCTATGCCGAACGCACGCCGCCTTTCTGGCCGAACCCGCTGCTGTTTCACGATCAAGCCGAACGCCGGTTCTCGACAAAGGCGTTGCGGCGGACATTCACGGACGGGCTCTATTTCCTGGCGCTGTTCCCGGCCATCGAGACGATTGAGCAGTTGCGGATCAGCGGCATGCTGCCGGTGTTTTTCACCCTCTACTGACCGGAGCGCCGTGCCGCGCGGCGCACGCTGTAGAGCAGGATGACGAGGCAGCCGGGCAGAAGCAGGACGCCGCCGGCAAGCGGCGGCAACGCCAGCAGCTTCACTGCCGCGGCAATCGCCACGATCAACAGCAGCGCCAACGTCGCAAGGCTGCCGTCGTCGATGAACATGCCGACGAGCTCCTTTAGAATGAGGCGGACGACGTTCATCGAGCAACTCCTTGTGCAGCCTTGGGGTAGCTGGCGCGCAACCAGCGCACCATGGCGAAGCACGCGACGGCGATGATTGCGAAGATGGCCAGCAGCGCCAGATCGGCGCCCGGCCAGTCGGTGCCCAGGCCTTCGCCGGTCCAGAAAATGCCGAAGCTTGTCAACATCAGGCCGACGGCGAATTTGAGCGCGTTTTCCGGCACCCGCGTCAGCGGCCTGTGCACCGCAAGGCCGATGATCGTTACCAGGATGAAGGCCGCCAACGCGCCAAGGCTGGCATAGAAGGTCTGTGCATGCGCGGCGCCGACGGCAATGACGATGAACACCACCTCGACACCTTCGAGCAGCACCGCCTTGAAGGCCGCGAGCCCGGCCAGATAATCGGCGCGGCGGTCATTGGCCTGCTGCTGCAAAGCGGCGGTTTCCTTTGAAAAGGCGGCGTCCTCGTCATGCAGGGCGATGACGCCGACACTGCGCAAAATGGCCTTTCTCAACCAGCGCATGCCAAACAGGACCAGGAGCACGCCGACGACGAACTGCAGCACCGCAATGGGAATCAGCGCCAGCAGCGGTCCGAAGGCCAGCACCAGAGCCGCCAGCACCGCCAGCGCCAGCGCCGCGCCTGTCAGCGCTGGCCGCCAGCTGCGGGTGACGCCGACCGCCAGCACGATGGTGAAGGCCTCGGCCACTTCGACGAAGGAGGTAAGGAACGAGGCGGTCACGGTGGAAAGTATGGGCGTCAGGCCGTTCATGAAGGTTTCCTGTCTGCGGGAATCACTAGCCTGAGAAGGATACAGCGCTCCGGCGGAAGGGAGAACGCGCCGGCATCGTCGCCATGGTCTATCTGTTGCGTCAACATCGGTGGCCCGGTCGCCGGCGTTCGCTACGAGCTGCTCGGCGTCGGCGACAATTTCAAGCCGATCGTGCTAGGCCTTGTCATTGTGCTCGCCGTCATTCTGGATGCCTATCGGGAAAAGCTGTTGAGGGTGATCCGATAAAGCGCGTCGCGCTTTTTGGTTTTTGTTTTATGGATGTCATTTTCCCAGATCCGCCGGACACTCCGGGCGACATGCACTAGGGGACAAGAAATGACGACGATTGCCGATGTCGCGCGCCATGCCGGAGTGTCGGTCGCAACCGTCTCGCATGTGATGAACCGCACGCGCCATGTCGAGCCTGAGACGGCCGAGCGCGTGCATTCGGCCATCGCCGCCTTGCGCTACAGCCCGAACACGCTGGCGCGCAGCCTGAGGCGCGGCGAGACCAAGACCATCGGCCTGCTGCTGCCGGACAATTCCAACCCGTTCTTCGCCGGCGTGGCGCGCCAGATCGAGGATGCCGGCTTCCTTGCCGGCTATACTGTGATCCTGTGCAACTCCGACGGCAGCGCCGAGAAGGAGGAGCGCTACCTCCAGGTGCTGATGGCCAAGCAGATCGACGGGCTGATCTTCGCCGGCTCGTCGGATCATGCGCGGGTGTTCTCCAGCCTTCTGCCCGGCGTGCCGGCGGTGCTGATCGACCGCGAGATCCATTCGGTCAATGTCGATTCCGTGCTGGTCGATCACGATCATGGCGGCTATCTCGCCGGCCGCTATCTGGCCGGGCTCGGCCACGAGAAGATCGGCGTCATCGGCGGCCCGCGCGATTCCAGCTCCAGCCCCGCCCGCCTGCGCGGCTTCGCCAGGGCGCTGCAGGAAGCCGGCCTCGACCTGCCGCCGGCCTCGGTGGTGGATTCCGACTATCACTTTGCCGGCGGCCGCACAGCGATGGAGCGGCTGATGGCGCAGGCGCCGGGGATCACGGCGCTGTTTGCCTGCAACGATCTGATGGCCATGGGCGCGCTGACAGTGCTGCGCGGGCGCGGATTGCGGGTCCCAGGCGACATGTCGATGATCGGCTTCGACGACATACCCTATGCCGTCACCACCTGGCCGCCACTGACGACGATCGCACAGCCGGTCGAGAAGATCGGCACGCGGGCGGTGAGCCTGCTGATCGAGCGAGTTGCCGAGCCGGCGGCGCATTCGCGCCGCGAAGTGCTCACGCCGGTGCTCGTCGAACGGGAGAGCTGCGCGCCGTTGAGCGGCTGAAGTCCCTCAGGCGGCGGCCGGCTGCAGCGCTGCCCTGAGCAGCATGCCGAAGAGGTCGCGCGGCTCGTCGGGATCGGCGAGCAGGTCGAGCTCCTCGTAGAGGCCGGTGGCCTGAAGCTGGTCTCTGATATAGCGCAGCGCGGAAAAATCCTCGGTGGCGAAGCCGACGGAATCGAACAGGGTGATCTGTTCCGCCGTCTTGCGGCCTTCCGCCTTGCCGGTCATCACCTGCCACAACTCGGTCACCGGATGGTCGGCGTGGAGCTGCTGGATTTCGCCCTCGATGCGCGTCTGCGGCGGGAACTCGACGAAGATGTCCGAGCGAAGCAGGATGTCGCGGTGCAGTTCCGTCTTGCCGGGGCAGTCGCCGCCGACCGCGTTGATGTGCACGCCGGAACCGACCATGTTGTCGGTCAGAATGGTGGCGGACAGCTTGTCGGCGGTCACCGTGGTGATGATGTCGACTCCTTCCACAGCATCCTGGCCCGTTGTGCAGATGGTGACGTCAAAGCCTTTGCCGGCGAGGTTGCGGGCGCATTTTTCCGAAGCGGAACGGTCGATGTCATAGAGCCGCAGCCGGTCGATGCCGAGCAGCGCTTTGAAGGCGACAGCCTGGAACTCGGACTGGGCGCCATTGCCGATGATGGCCATCGAGCGCGCGCCCCTGGGCGCCAGATATTTGGCAGCGACCGCGGAGGTGGCCGCGGTGCGCAGCGCCGTCAGGATCGTCATTTCGGTGAGCAGCATCGGATAGCCGGAGCCGACATCGGCGAGCACGCCGAAGGCGGTGACGGTCTGGCGGCCCTCGCGCATGTTCTTCGGGTGGCCGTTGACATATTTGAAGCCGTAGAGGCGGCCGTTGCTGGTCGGCATCAGCTCGATGACGCCGTCATGGCTGTGCGAGGCGATGCGCGGCGTCTTGTCGAACAGCTCCCAGCGGCGAAAATCCTCCTCGATATAGGCGGCGAGTTCGGTGAGGAACCGCTCGACGCCGATGGTCAGCACCAGCTTCATCATGCGGTCGACGCTGACGAAGGGGACGATGGCAAGGCGGGAAGGCTGGGTCATGCAATGCTTCCGGAATGGCTGCGGGTCGGGCGGTCCATGATGCGGCGGCCCATCAGGCTGGCGGCGAGGTCGACCATCAGAGTGGCGGTGCGGCCGCGCTCGTCGAGGAACGGGTTGAGCTCGACCAGATCAAGGCTGGAGACCAGGCCGCTGTCGGACAGCATCTCCATCACCAGATGCGCCTCGCGGAAGGTGGCGCCGCCGGGCACGGTGGTGCCGACGGCCGGCGCGATGGAGGGGTCGAGGAAGTCGACGTCGAGGCTGACATGCAGCAGGCCGTTTTCCTTTTCGACGATGGCCAGGAAGGCGCGCAGCAAAGGTGCGACGCCGTGCTCGTCAATGGTGCGCATGTCGTGCACGGTCACGCCCGCTTCGCTCAGCGCCCGGCGCTCCGCCGGATCGACGCTGCGCAGGCCCATGACGCAGATGTGGGCGGGATCGACGGCGACGGGCAGGTCGGGGAAATAACCGTTGAAGCCCGGCCGGCCGCTGGCATAGGCGAGCGGCACGCCGTGCAGATTGCCGCTGACGGTGGTATCGAGCGTGTGGAAATCCGGATGCGCATCGAGCCACAGCACGAAGAGCGGCCGGACGCGTTCGGCCGCCCGTCGGGCTATGCCCGACATCGTGCCGGCCGATATCGCGTGGTCGCCGCCAAGGAAGATCGGCATGGCGTTCCGCGAAGCCGCATAGGCGGTCTCGGCTATCGCCGCCGTCCAGGCGGAAATCTCCGGTAGGGCCTTCAGCGCGAGATTGCCATGGACGATTGCGCGCACGGCGGCCGGTTGCACCGCGCCCCAGTCCTCGACCTCGTGGCCAAGTTCCGACAGCACCGAGACAAGCCCGGCCGTGCGCAGCGCGCTTGGCCCCATCTCGCATCCCATCCTGCCGGCGCCGTCCTGCACCGGCGCGCCAACGATCCTGCAGCGCATTCTTTTTGTCCTTGCGATTGATGCGTGGAATGAACCATCCCGGCCCGGCAGTTTGAACAGGCGAAATTGGCATTTCGCGAAGAATGATTTATCATTCCGAGAAGTCAGTTTGGTCAAAGTGGATAGAATGATGGACTTGCTCGATGAAAGGCTGGTCACGCTGCTCCGGCACGACGCCCGGCGCAGCATCTCCGATCTCGCGGTCGATCTCGGGGTGTCGCGCGCCACGGTCAGGGCGCGCATGGAGCGGCTGGAAAAGTCGGGTGAGATCATCGGCTACACGGTGGTGCTGCGCGCCGACGCCGTCGACCAGCGGATACGCGGCGTGATGATGATCGAGATCGAAGGCCATGCCGCGGATCGCGTGGTCCGGGCGCTTGGCGGCCTGGCCGAGGTTTCGACCATTCACACCACCAATGGCCGCTGGGACCTGGTGGTCGAACTCGGCACTGCATCGCTCACCGATTTCGACGCCGTGCTTAGGCGGATACGGCTCATCCCCGGGATAACCGGCAGCGAGACAAGTCTGCTGCTGGCAACGCCGAGGACGACAAGGGCGCGGCTGGCTTAGCCGCCGTTCCGGCCGGCGTGTTCACGCAAAGCTTTGGGCGGAACTGGCGAATGGGTCGCCTGGCTGACGAATCTCATTGGGGCCGCAGCTATCCTCCACATGACGGACGAAGCCGGCATGACGCGAGATTGCACCAGCTTCAACGGTGCAAGGACCGGACGCTTGCCACAGGCCAAGGCTGATGGCAGGATAAAAGGCCGCAATGTGCGGCCTCTGGCGGCCGTTGTGTTTCGATGGATTATGAAGCATTTTCCCAAGGTGCGGGTTCTCCTCACAATGTGCGGCAGCCTCGTTTCGCCTTGGTCGCCCTTGATTTTTCGCAATGTGCGCTTTGCCTGCCTCAGGCCGCAGGGCATTTAATTCCACGGGGTCAAGCCTCATGACAGAGATTTGTGCTCGGGCCGTCTATCGTCGGCGAAGACAAGGCATGGCGCCACAATCAGCGCCCCTGGCATTCGTGACCTGGTGAAGAATGCCGTTGCGTACCTCTCGCCCCCATGTTTCAAAACAGGTCGATAGACCCGTGAGAATGGTTTCGAAGCCTGCGGGGTTGCCCACGGTCCGGCGAGAATTCTAAAAGACGTTCACAATGACACAGCACGCAAAAGACGCACGAATTCTCATGTACAGCCACGACACGTTCGGGCTCGGCCATTTGCAGCGCTGCCGAACGATCGCGCATTCGCTGGTCGGGGATTTCCGCGGACTTCAGGTGCTTATCATTTCGGGCGCCACCATCGCCGGCGCCTTCGACTACCGCGCCCGCGTCGACTTCGTGAAGATCCCCAGCGTCATCAAGCTGCGCAACGGCGAATACACCTCGCTGGAAAAGGACATCGATCTGCATGAGACGCTAAGGATGCGGCAGTCGATTATCCGCCACACGGCCGAGAGCTTCCGGCCGGATATCTTCATCGTTGACAAGGAACCGCTGGGGCTGCGCGGAGAGATCGAGGATACGCTGTCCTACCTCAAGACGCGGGGCACCACGCTCGTGCTTGGCCTGCGCGAGGTGATGGACGCGCCGCATTTGCTCGAAGCGGAGTGGGCACGCAGGGATGTGATGCGCAAGATAGGCCTGTTCTACGACAAGGTCTGGGTCTATGGCCCGCCGGATTTCTACGATCCGCTGACCGGCCTGGACGTGCCGCCGGCGGTCAGGGCAAAGATGAAGTTCGTCGGTTTCCTGCAACGGAGCCTGCAGCAGAACCAGTTGCCCGGCCACCGGCCCGAGGGCGACTATATCCTGGTTACCACCGGTGGCGGCGGTGACGGCGCCGACCTGATCCACAACGTCATCGAGGCCTATCAGCAGGATTCGCGATTGCAGCACCGGGCGCTGATCGTGCTTGGGCCCTACATGCCGGCGCGCAAGCGCAACAAGCTGGTCCGGAAGGGGGCCAAGATCCCCTATGTCAAGATCATCGAATTCGACAACCGCATGGAAGAGCTGATTGCCGGCGCCAAGGCGGTGGTGGCGATGGGCGGTTACAACACCTATTGCGAGATATTGTCTTTCGACAAGCCGGCGCTGATCGTGCCGCGCGTCACGCCGCGCGAGGAACAGCTGATCCGGGCACGGCGCGCAGCCGAACTCGGCCTCATCGAGATGCTTTTGCCTGAGGAGGCCGAGGATGCCCAACGGTTTGCCGATGCGCTGCAGGTTTTGCCGGGCCGGCCCCGCCCATCGCAGAGCAATGCGCATCTGACGCTGGAAGGGCTGCCTCATATTTCCGAAATCGTCGCGGAACTGCTCGACCGGCGGGCCGGCCATCACCTTTCGGTCATTGAAGGCATGAACTGAGTTGCAACACCGCAAGATCGTCGTGGTTCTGAAGGGCTACCCGCGGCTGTCGGAAACGTTCATCGCGCAGGAGCTGCTCGGTCTGGAGCGTGCGGGGTTCGACCTGATACTTTTCGCGCTCAGGCGGCCGACCGACGCAAAACGTCATCCCGTGCATGACGAGATCAAGGCCCCCGTCCATTATCTGCCGGAATATCTGCACAGAGAGCCGCTGCGAGTGGTTCGATCGCTGTTTGCCTGTCTGCCGCGGCCTGGCTTCTGGCGCGCGCTCAAATCGCTCGCTGCCGATATCCGCCGCGACTTTACCCGCAATCGCGCGCGCCGCTTCGGGCAAGCGCTGGTGTTGGCCGCCGAATGGCCGCAAGATGCCGGATGGCTGCATGCCCATTTCGCGCACACGCCGGCATCGGTGACGCGCTATGCCAGCCAGCTTCGTGGCTTGCCCTGGAGCTGCTCAGCCCATGCCAAGGACATCTGGACGTCGGCGGACTGGGATCTGGCCGGCAAGCTTTCCTCGGCGCGCTGGACGGTCACGTGCACGAAAACCGGCTTCGACCATCTGAAAAAACTCGCCAACGGCAGTTCGTCCGTGCATCTGAGCTATCATGGGCTCGACCTTGACCGCTTCGGCAGTTTCGGCGAGGCGCGAAAACAGCGTGACGGCTCGGCGCCGGCCGAACCGGTCATGATCTTGAGTGTCGGACGCGCCGTTGAAAAGAAAGGCTATGATACGTTGCTAGAGGCTCTTGCCCTCTTGCCTGGCGATCTGGCGTGGTGTTTCGAGCATATCGGTGGCGGCGAGGAACTGAAACGGCTGAAGGCGCTGGCGCAAAGGCTCGGGCTGGAGGGGCGCGTCTCCTGGAAAGGCGCGCTGGCGCAGGAGGAGGTGCTTGAGCACTACCGCAGCGCCGACATCTTCGCTTTGGCCTGCAGGATCACCGCGGATGGCGACCGGGACGGCCTGCCGAATGTTCTGGTGGAGGCGGCCAGCCAGCGGCTTGCCTGCGTGTCGACCGATATATCCGGCGTGCCGGAGCTTTTATCGTCGGATGAAACCGGGCTGCTGATTCCCTCGGAAAACCCGACTGCACTGGCACAGGCGCTGGAGCGCCTGATCCGCGATCCCGTCCTGCGCGCCCGCCTCGGCGACGCCGCGGAGCGGCGCGTGCGAAGCAATTTCGACCATGTGGCAGGCATTGGACAGCTCAAGGAACTGTTCGAGCGGGAGTGGCGGGCCGCCGAATGAAGCGGCTGCGCGCTTTCTTCTATGTTCAGCACCTGCTCGGCATCGGCCATCTCGCGCGCGCCAGCCGCATTGCGGCGGCTCTGGTCGATGACGGGTTCGACGTCACCGTCGTGACCGGCGGAGCGCCGATCGCGGGATTTCCGGGATCGGGTGTAAAATCCGTGACCCTGCCGCCTGTCACCTCCGGTGACGAAGGGTTTTCCGGACTTGTCGACCTGCAGGGCAAAGCCGTCGACGATGATTTCAAGACGCGGCGCTCAGAGATGCTGCTGCAGGCTTTCCGGAATTACAGGCCCGACATCGTCATTATCGAGGCGTTTCCCTTTGGACGCCGGCAGATGCGTTTCGAACTCTTGCCACTGATCGAGGCCATCGAAGCGACATCGCCCAGACCGCTGCTGGCGGCGTCCGTCCGCGACATCCTTCAGGAGCGCGTGAAGCCGAGCCGAAACGAAGAAACGGTCGATCTCGTCAACAGGCATTTCGATCTTGTCATGGTCCATGGCGATCCGGCTTTCGCAACCATCGACAAGACATTTCCGCTGGCTGGGGCGATCAGGGCCGAGGCCGCCTACACCGGGCTCGTTGCCGCGCCGCCGGCGAAAGCGGCCTCAGAGCGCTTCGACGTTCTGGTGTCGGTTGGCGGCGGGGCGGCCGGAAAGAGCCTTGTCAGATCCACCGTCGCGGCGGCGCGAAATGCCGATAACGCCTGGACATGGTGTTTGATCACCGGCCCAAACCTGCCGAAGGACGAGTTTGACGCGATTTCACGCGATGCCTCCCCACGCCTGTCCATCTTCCGGTTCCGCGAGGATTTCGCCAGCCTGCTGACCGGCGCCCGCCTGTCGGTCTCGCAGGCGGGTTACAACACGGTCTGCGATGTCATGCGCGCGGGGTGTCGCTCGCTGCTCGTTCCATTTGCAGCCGGCGGGGAAACCGAGCAGACGCGTCGCGCTCTGATGCTCGAAGAGCTCGGTCTTGCAACGGTGCTGACGGAACAGGACCTGACGCCTGAAGGTCTGGCGCATGCGATCGAGCAGGCGCTTGCCGGACCGCCGCCAGCCGCGCATCGCCTCGATCTGGAAGGGGCGCGGCGCTCGGCGCAAATCCTGCGCGAGCGCTTCAAACAGTTCCGATCAGCATGAAGCGTGTATAATTTTTTGTCGGCAATTCGCCGGAGAACCTGATCTGCCGCAGCGCCGCCATGGCTTCGAAGGCTGCAAGTGACGCCACGCAGTTGATGTGCGTCGGCTCGCTGAAATAATCGTTCGATTGCAGCAGGACATTCGTGCCCTGCGGAAGCAGGGCAAGCCAGGCGCTGAGATCGGCTATGTGTTCGCAGCTCGTATTGACCACCAGGTCGGGCCGCGCGGCGGCATAGTCGAGCTTGTACATATCTGCCGTCAGCGCTTGAAACCGGTCGCCGGCTTGCCGGTTGAGTGTCCGGGCGACCGCGCCGACTTCGGGATCGATGTCGATGCTGTCGATCGCCGCGATGTCGAAGCGGGCGTCGTTGAAAAGAATCGCCGGCAATACGCCGTACCATCCACCCAGAACCCATATGCGCTCGAACCGGCCGCCGCAGCTTTCGAACAGCCTGTCGAGCGCCCACATCTTGCAGGCGACCTGCTTGTGGTTGAAGGCGTTCGCGATATTGGCCTGCGGATGCTTGGCGATGACGCGCGCCAGCCCGGCCACGAGAGGGTGGTCGACATAGGCGGCAATTCCCCGCGTGAGGTCCAGGACTTGCTCATGCCCATCCATGCCGGCATTGCGTGGTTGCGTGACATCCATCATATTCGTCTTCTATGTTGGGATTTCGGGCGACACAACGCAATCTTGCCTCTTGCAAGCCTGTTCGACTTGCGGACGCGACTGTGCCGCAAGCCGTTTCGCCATTGCCCGGAGGAGGCCGATTGAATTTGTCCGGACCATCGGCGCCCATCCGCCTGGCGCGCAGCTGCCGCTTCGAACTGGTCGTTGGCAGCGAAGACATGGCCGATACACCATTCGCCAGCAGGTGCCTTTACATTCCGCATCCTTCAAACTGACAATCGCATATGGAAACCAGCCTAGCCCGCTATATCTGGACGCACACCAGGAAGCAGCAGCTCTGGATATTGATGATCGTCGTGCTTTCGATGGTCCCGTATTTCATGTCGTTCGACCTGCCGAAGCTGATCGTCAACGGCCCGATCCAGGGCAAGGGGTTCGAGCAACCGGGCGCGACCCTGCCATTCATGAGGTTGCACTATAACCTGCCGTTCATCGGCGAGGTTCAGTTCTTCTCCGGTTTTCAACTGGACCGCACGTCGACGCTGCTTGCGCTCAGCCTTGTTTTCCTCTTGCTGGTCGTCATCAACGGCTTGTTCAAGCTCTACATCAACACTTACAAGGGCCGGCTCGGCGAACGCATGCTGCGGCGTATTCGTTTCGATCTGGTCGATCGTGTGCTGCGGTTTCCGCCGATTTACTTCAAGCGGGTGAAATCCGCCGAAGTGGCGACCATGGTGAAGGACGAGGTGGAGCCGCTGGGCGGCTTCATTGGCGATGCCTTCCTGCAGCCGGTGCTGCTCGGCGGCCAGGCGCTGACGGCCATGCTGTTCATCATGGTCCAGAACGTCTGGCTCGGAATGATAGCGGTCGTGATCGTGGCGATCCAAATTGTGCTTATCCCGCGAATGCGGCGGCGGCTGCTCGTGCTGGGGCGCCAGCGGCAGTTGACGGCGCGCGCGCTTTCAGGCCGGGTTGGCGAAATCGTTGACGGCATCGGCGCGGTTCACGTCCACGATACGTCGAATTACGAGCGCGCCGACATAGCAGCCCGGCTCGGGCTCATCTTCAAAATCCGCTTCGATCTTTACCAATGGAAATTCATGGTAAAGTTCCTCAACAATTTTCTCGCGCAGCTCACGCCCTTTCTGTTCTACATGATCGGTGGCTATCTGGTCATCCAGGGGCGGCTGGATGTCGGCCAGCTCGTGGCCGTGATTGGCGCCTACAAGGACTTGCCCGGACCGATGAAGGAACTGATCGACTGGGATCAGGACCGGCAGGATGTCCAGGTCAAATATCAGCAGGTCGTCGAACAGTTCACCGTCGAGAAAATCATCGCGCCGGAAATCGGAGCACTGACGATCGACGATCCCGATCCGATGACCAAGCCGCTGTCGGCGATCAGCCTGTCCATAGCAGACGATGGCGGCGCAATGCTCCTCAATCGCATCTCGCTCGAGGTCAAGCCGGGTGAGACGGTGGCGCTGGTCAGCACCGCAACAGGGGGAGCGGAGGCGCTTGCGGAAGCCTTTGCGCGGCTGACCTGGCCGGATAGCGGAAGGATCGTTTCGGGCTCCGATGACTTGCTCGATCTCCCCGAAGCCGTGACCGGCCGGCGCATGTCCTACGCTTCGTCGGATGTTTTCCTGTTCCAGGCAAGCCTGCGCGACAATTTGCTCTACGGGTTGAAGCATGCGCCGCTGACATCGGTGACATATGACGGCGCCGCGGCGGACCAGCACCGTTGGAGTATCGACGAGGCGCGCCGGTCGGGCAATCCGGATCTCGATATCCGCAGCGACTGGATCAACTATGCCTCCGCCGGCGCCACCGGCCCGCACGACCTCTTCGAAGCCGTGCGCCGGGTGCTCGACGCGGTTCTTCTGTCGCGCGACATTCTGGATCTTGGCTTGCGCTCTTCGGCCGACCTCAAGCGCCACACGAAGCTTGCCGGGCGGATCGTCGAATTGCGTGCGGCGCTGCGAACCCGGTTGGAGGAAGAAGGCCTGAGCGCGCTGGTGGTTCCTTTTGAACCGGGCGCCTACAACAAGGAAGCGACGATCGGCCAGAACCTGCTCTTCGGCGCTGCTGCCGGCCCCGAACTGGCTCACAAGGCACTGGCGTCCAATCCCTATTTTGCTTCCGTGCTGAAGCAAGCCGGCCTCGACCGCACGCTCTACGAAATGGGCATGGAGATCGCCGAACAGGCGATCGAGCTGTTTGCCGACCTGCCGCCCGAACACCAGTTCTTCCAGCAGCTCGCCTTCATGAGCGCCGAGGAGATACCCGCCTACGAAACCTTGCTGCAACGGCTCAAGAATCGCCCCTACGATGCGGTTTCGGAGAACGACCGCGCCATGATGGTCACCTTAAGCTTTGCCTATATCGAGCCCCGGCATCGCTTCGGCCTGTTGACCGACGAGCTGATGAGCAAGATCATCGCTGCACGCAACCAGTTCTATGAAAACCTGCCGGCCGAGCTGGAGAAAGCTGTCGAACGGTTTGACCCTGCCAAATACATCGCCGCGGCCACCGTCATGGACAACGTCCTGTTCGGGCGTGTCGGCAACAACCATCCCGACGCGCCGGACCGCATTCGCTCCATCGTCTATGATATTCTTGACGAACTGGGGCTTTATGCCGAGCTTCTGGATGTCGGCCTGGACTTCAACGTCGGCGCCGCCGGCAGGCGGCTGACCGGCGGACAGCGACAGAAGCTCGATGTTGCCCGCGCCTTGCTCAAGCGTCCCGATTTCCTCATTCTCAATCGGCCGCTGTCGGCGCTCGACCAGCGCGTGCAGGACAAGGTGTTGCGGAATGTGCTCGACGAAGCCAGACGCGACGGCCATTCGCCGGCAATTGTGTGGGTGGTGACGAATCCGGCAATGGCGGCGATGTTCGATCGGGTTGTGGTCTTTGACTCAGGCCAATTGGTGGAAGACGGAACACACGAGACACTCTTGGCGGGAAACGGTATCTTCAAGGAACTTGTGTCATAGTCTGGCAAACGCGAATTCAGGAAGGTTTGCGACAATGCTGCTCAAGGATGAAGTTGGAATGCTGCAACGCGTTCCCTTGTTCTCTGGCATCGAGCCGACAAAGCTCAAGCTGCTCGCGTTCACGTCCGATCGCGTGAACTACAGTGCCGGCCAGATTCTTTTCCGGCAGGGCGACGAGGCAGACGCCGCCTATGTCATCCTTTCCGGCAGCGCGGATATTCTGGTCGATTCCGACAATGGGCCGATCAAAGTTGCCGAATTGCTGCCAAATTCGATCGTTGGCGAGATTGCCATATTGTGCAACAGCTCCCGTACTGCCACCGTCAAAGCGGCAAGTGAGCTGGAGGCCTTGAGAATCCGCAAGGACCATTTCCTGAGGCTTATGAAGGAGTTTCCCGAAATGACCATCGAGATATTGCGGGTTCTTGCCGATCGGCTAAGCAGTACAACCGCGGACCTGATCGACGCACGAACGGCCGAGAGCGATTCACAGTTACACTGAAACGGCGAGCCGCTCTGTTTCTTAGTTTTGATGCAGTTTCCGGAACCGTGTCACACCTTTCCTGGAACGACTCTGGCAGCAGTTGGTTGGCTACGATGGGCGAAAGGGTGCATGGACGACGATTTCTTCCTTGTCAGGTTTTGGGGCGTGCGCGGCAGCATTGCGGTGTCGGGGCCAGAATTTGCTCGCTATGGCGGCAACACGATCTGCATCGAGATGCAATGCGGCAAGCATACGCTTCTGTTCGACGCGGGCTCCGGCTTGCGGCCTGCCGGCAGGACGCTTCGGGCGGCGG
The DNA here is from genome assembly GCF_040323735.1 of Mesorhizobium sp. M0029. Taxonomy (NCBI): domain Bacteria; kingdom Pseudomonadati; phylum Pseudomonadota; class Alphaproteobacteria; order Hyphomicrobiales; family Phyllobacteriaceae; genus Mesorhizobium; species Mesorhizobium sp. M0029. The sequence continues at coordinate 76,737 of NZ_JAMYVF010000020.1, read as the reverse complement.
GCGTCACCGATTTCGACCTGTTTTTCACCCATTGCCACTACGACCACGTCATCGGGCTGCCGGCTTTCAAGCCTATTTATGAACGAGGCATCAAAGTTACGCTTTGGTCCGGGCATCTCGCTGGACGCATGACGACGCGGCAGATGGTCGATGAATTCATTCGGCCGCCATGGTTTCCGGTGACACTCGGTGTCTGCAAGGCGAGCCTCGACTGCCGCGATTTCGCATCCGGAGACCTGCTTCGGCCACGCGAAGGAGTTGTTGTACGAACCGGTAGTCTTACCCATCCGGGCGGCTGCATCGGCTACCGGGTCGAATGGGGGGGCCGCGTCGTGGCGGTCATCACAGACACCGAGCACGAGCCGGGCAAACTCGACCAGGCGGTGCTCGGCCTGATCGAGAATGCCGACCTCGTCATTTACGATTGCACCTACACCGAGGAGGAAATGGACCGCTACCGCGGCAACGGGCACTCGACATGGCAACAGGGCGTCAAGCTCTGCGAGGCGGCCGGCGCGCGCGGGCTTGCGCTGTTTCACCACGATCCGGCACGCACCGACGATGAGCTGGACGAGATGGAGAAACTGGCCAAGGACAGATTTTCCGGCGCTTTTGCGGCGCGGGATGGCCAGACGCTCACATTTCCAGTCTTGCACAAAAAGCGCTGAGCTATTTTCCGGCGCTGCGTTCTGTCAGTGTGCTGATCGGAAGCCATGCGCAGGCTTCGGTCCGCGCGGTGATCGTGAACAGCCGTTCGAGGAAAAGCCATGCCGATTCATCATGGACGAGATGGTGGGTGAGCAGGCCGACCGGTTCGCCGCCGTCGAATGCACGCTGCAATTGCGCGACGATGGCCTGAACCAAGAGACCATGATCGCGGCAGCCGCGCGTGCCATGCCAATCCATGATGTCGACATTGCTGTTGATGACCGCCAGGGAAGCCGGCCTTGGCGGCCCGAACACCGACAATGCCGCAAATCCTATCGATCCGAGGTCGGGTACCAGGCCGACATCGATCCGGTTCCAGGGCGGCACCAGCATCGGAACCGCACGTGCGCCGTGCAGGCCGGTTACACGCGACAGCCCGCCGGCCAGCTCATCCAGCACCACCTCGCGTGACCGATGCGCGCCGAGCTCCTGCTTTTTTTGACCCTCGGGCGCATGATTTCGGTGCGCCCAGCCATGAATGGCGACCGTGGCATGCGGCGCCGCGTCAAGCCGGACGACAAGCTTCCCGTCGGTCCGGGCCGGAATGACGGCCAGAGTGACCGGAACCGCGAAGTCACCGGTGAGGTCGAGCAACCGATCGAGCGCCGGCGTCGGATCCACGGCGTCATCGTCGCGCAGCCAGAACTCTGCCTTGCGGCCCGCCCGTTGCCGGTGCGCCAGCTCGTCCACCAGGGGCTGCCAAGTCGGGTCGGATGTCATGACAACGGGATCATCTTGAGAAGTTCGGCCAGGCGGGCCTTTGCAGCACCGAGAGAGCGTTCTTCGAGAACGAAACGTCTGGCCTCTGCAGCCATGATGGTTCTTTCATCATTATTGGCCAGAAGCCTTGCAATTGCGGAAGCGAACGCCGCCACATCGCCTGGCGGGGTGAGAAGCCCGGTCTGGCCATGCCGCACGACCTCCGGCACGCCGGCAATGTCCTGAGCCACCACCGGAAGGCCGGCGGCCTGTGCTTCAAGATAGGCAATGCCATAGGCCTCGCCGTAACCCGGCCAGACGTAGATTCCCCCGCGATAGAGGACATCCGGCACGGCGACCGGCTCAATCGCGCCAAGCCATTCGATACGGTCGGCGGGCAAGCCGGCGAATTGCGCCTTTACCTTGTCACGGGCAGGTCCGTCCCCGACGACCGACAGCGTCCAAGGGAGGTGGCCGATCAACCCGAGCGCCTGCGCCAGCATGCGATAGCTCAAGACCTTGTCGCCCGGGCGCATCATGGCGACGGTCACGAGGCGCGTCGGATAATCCAGTACCGGCATTTCGTGGAATGCCGATGTGTCGATGAAGGGTGAAAGCATACCGAGAGCGGCGTGGGGAACAGCATCCGCCAGCCCCTGGCGATCCCTTTGCGTGAAGCAGATGTTCAGCGCCGCCTGCTCGATGGCTCGCGCCACCAATGCCTGGCTATCGGCCCACGAACCGGCGTTGCGCCGTTCGGAATAGGAGGCTTCGGCCGTCACATAGGGGACAGCAAAGGCCAACGCCAGCTCGGGCCCGATCAGGTCGGGCGCCTTGTAGTAGGGATGATAGGAGAACCAGAGATCGGGCTTGCCGTCACGGTCCCAAAGCCTTGTCAGTCGCGCGGCTTCGTCCCGGGCCTCTATCATGAGCGCATCGAAACTTTTCGGTTCCGGCTGGCGTAGATAGAAGCGCAACTCCGATGCCAGTTCGACGCTATGCCCGCCATGCTGCAGCGCCTGGACCAGCATCCGTGCCATCTGGCGGTCGCCGGAGACAACGGGATGATTGGGCGACTTCAGCGGGGCGTAGAAGGCAATTCGCATCGCGCGATCCTATCATCGCAAAGCCTGCCAAAGTCAATTTCGAGGCATGATCGACTTCACCTTCAAGCGCTGGAATGTGCTATCTGATGCTTATGGAAACAGCTGTCGCGTCCGACCCGTTCGTCGCTTCTTTGCCGGTCTTCGCAAAGTTCGAAAGCGTTGCCGATATCGACAACTATCGGCCTCTCCCCGATGGCTGGGCGCTGGCCACCGCCGACATCGTCGGCTCGACCAAGGCGATCGAAGCCGGGCGCTACAAAACCGTCAATATGGCCGGCGCCAGCGTCATTTCGGCGCTGCTCAATGCACTGGGCCGGCAAGATCTTCCCTTCGTCTTCGGCGGCGACGGCGCGCTCGTGGCGTTTCCCGGCTCGGCGCTGGAGATCGCCCGCAACGCGCTGGCTTCTGTCCAGAGATGGGTGGCGGACGAACTGGACCTGACCTTGCGTGCCGCAATCGTGCCGATAAAGGACATAAGAGCGCAAGGCCTCGACGTTCGCGTGGCGAGGTTCCAGGCCTCCGAAGCAGCCTTCTATGCCATGTTCGCCGGCGGCGGCGGCAGTTGGGCGGAAGCCGAAATGAAAGCCGGGCGCTACCGCGTCGACCCCGCCCCGGCCGGCGCGCGGCCGGATCTGACCGGCCTCTCCTGCCGCTGGAACCCGATCGAAGCCCGGCATGGCGAAATTGTCTCGATCATAGCCGTGCCCGGGGCATCGCGCGACTTGCGTGGTTTCCAGTTTCTGGCTTCCGACATCATCACCCTTGCCGGCAGGCAGGAGCGCGATGGCCACCCGGTGCCGGTGGACGGTCCGGCCTATAGTCTCTTGCCCGCCGGTCTCGATGTCGAGGCACGGGCCACGGCGCCGCCGGGGCGGCGGTGGCTGGCCAAGCTGTGGGTGATCTTCCTGATGACGCTTACGGCCGTCACCGACAAATTGGGCTGGACGATCGGCGGTTTCGATCCGAAGGTCTACAAGCGCGAGGTGGCCAGCAATTCGGATTTCCGCAAGTTCGACGACGGCTTGAAGATGACCATCGACGTCGACGCGGATGTGTTGCAGCGGATCGAGAACCGGCTGAAACAAGCGGAAGAGGCCGGCATCTGCAACTATGGCCTGCACCGCCAGAAGTCGGCCTTGATGACATGCCTCGTCATCTCGCCGCTGCAGCGCGATCATGTTCACTTCATCGATGGCGCCGCCGGCGGCTATGCAATGGCTGCCGCAAGCCTGAAGGCGAAGGCGCCGGTCTGATGACGGCTTGGGGAATCGATTTTCCGCAATGCGCCGCGGCCATGGTTCTTGGGACCCGGCGAGCCCAACGGTGCCTGAGCCGACCAATTATTTGCGCGATGTCAGGATCGGGATTGCACTTCGCCGGCAGCCTCGCCACATAGTGTTGCAGGTGATTTGTGCGGTCGACGTCTGCTTGCTTCCTGCAAGGACAGTCATTCGGGATATTCTTCGCCGGCTTCTGCCCCCGAAGCCGGCTTCATTGACTTCGAGAATTTTGCGGATCAAAGGAGATGGCTCGTCTTCGACGGGTTTCGAGATAGCATGAGCACAGCGCAAGCAGAAATTTCCAACATTCTCATGGATAAGGTTGCCGATTGGCTGACCCAATCGGCGCTGGCGGGCGACGACCTGGAAACATTGGTCAAGGGTTTTTGTGAACGGCTGGCTGCTGCCGGCCTGCCGCTGAAGCGGGTGCATTTGAGCTTTTCGATGCTGCATCCGCTTTATGACGCGCTCGGTTTCACCTGGATTCGCGGCCAAGGCCTGGAAGTGGAAGGCTTCCGGAGTGAGAACGGCGTCCATTCCGACAGATTCCTGACCAGCCCATACTACCATCTGCTCAGCAACAAGCTCGACCATCTGCGGCGCCGGCTCGACCCGTCGGTGCGGTCGGAGTTTCCTGTTTTCGATGAGCTCAGGCTTATGGGCGTCACCGATTACATGGCTTTCGTCCATCCCTTCAACGGCGATACAAGTCAGGGCATGTTGGGGTCCTGGTCCACCGACAGTGCTTCAGGCTTCAGCGACAGCATGATTTCGGCGCTGCTGCGGATCCAGAACCATCTCGCTATAGCAAGCAAGATGGCGGTGCTCACCAAGCTCGCCGACAACATGATGACCACGTATCTCGGCGGTGACGCCGGCAGGCGCGTGCTGGACGGCCAGATCAAGCGCGGCGAGGGCGACACAATCCGGGCCGCGCTGGTGATGGGCGATATGCGCGGGTCGACAAGGCTCGCCGAAACTTCCGGCCGCGAAGTCTATATCGATACGCTGAACCAGTTTTTCGATGCCATCGCAGCACCTTTCAATCGCAAAGGCGGGCAGATCATGAGTTTCCTGGGGGATGGATTCATTGCCGTCTACCCCTGCGAAAGGCATCGCGCGCAGTCAGAGATCGCCTGCCAGGCTGCTCTTGCGGCTGCGCACAAGGCCAGCATGCGCATGATGGAGCTCAATCTGCGCAGAAAAGAGCAAGGACTGGGCGATATAAAATTTGGTATCGGCCTGCATGTCGGCAATGTGATGTTCGGCAATGTCGGGCTTACCGACCGACTCACATTCTCGGTCTTCGGCTCGGCTGTAAACGAGGTCCAGCGTCTCCAGACCCTGACCAAGAAATATCCGCACAGCGTTCTCGCCAGCAAAGACTTCGCCGGTTATTGCGGGGCCAACAGTTGGCTGACGCTCGGCGAGGAGGAACTGGCGGGCAGCAAGCAGAAGCTGACGGTGCTTTCACCCGATCTATCGGGTGCTCTCGCACTCGATGAAGACGCTGCGCTGCAGCCGTTTCACGATCGGATATCGGACGCCGAGCAGGTCATGCTGCTTCATCGCGATGCCGCGCGGCTGTCGGCGGGCGACCGGAGGAAGCTCCAGTAGTCACCACCATCCGATCTGGACGCCCTGGTATGCTGTCCGGCCGCCGGTCGCCGGGGAATTCGTTTCGAATCCAAGTTGCTCTGCGCTGACAATGCGCTAGTCTTGCTTTTTGGGGCCGGTCGGGAGGCGCCAGATTGGGGCTGGTGTGGGAATGGATGCAGGCGTTGATCTGCTGCGGATCGAGGATGTTGGCATCTCTTTTGCCATTGTCGGGGGACCGTTGCATGCCGTCAGGCGGGCAAATCTTCGCGTCCTGCCCGGCAAGGTCACCGCACTTGTCGGTGAGTCCGGTTCCGGAAAATCGGTTCTCAGCCAGGCCGTGATGGGCATCTTGCCGAACACGGCCCATGTTCGCGGCCGTATCCTGTTTTCCGATCCCAAAAAGCCCGGCACCACGCAGGACATCCTGCAGATGCCGCGCGACGGACCCGAAATCCGGGCGTTGAGAGGCAGCCGCATCGGCAAGATCTTTCAGGAGCCGATGACATCGCTGTCGCCGCTGCACACGATCGGCAACCAGGTCAGCGAATCCCTGCAGATTCATACGCACATGGATCGGACGGAGCGCAAGGCGAGGACCGAGGAAATGCTCGGCCTCGTCGGGTTTCCCAATCCCAAGCGCGCCTACGACATGTATCCGTTCGAACTTTCGGGAGGATTGCGGCAACGCGCTATGATCGCCATGGCGCTTATCTGCCGGCCCGCTCTGTTGATCGCCGATGAGCCGACAACGGCGTTGGACGTCACCATCCAGGCGCAAATCCTGCAATTGCTTCGTGGGCTCCAGACCAAGCTCAACATGGCAATGCTGCTGATCACACACGACCTCGGCGTGGTTGCCAATGTCGCCGACGAGGTGGTCGTCATGTACCATGGCGAGATCATGGAAGCAGGCCCTGTGGAGGCAATATTCCGCCGGCCAGGCCACCCTTACCTGAAGGGCCTCATGGCAGCCGTTCCGCATTTCGACCTGAAGCCTGGCGAAAGACTGAAGGCGCTCCGCGAGGTGCCGGTGAATGTCGGGACCCTGCTGGGCAAGCAGACGGCGCCGGAAGCGAAGGGGCCGGACGACATTCTGCTGTCGGTCAGGGATCTGAAAAAGGTCTACACCATCCGCAACTCCGGATGGTTCGGCGGGAGCCATCAGACCTCAGTTCGCGCCGTGGACGGCGTCAGCTTCGACATCAGGCGAGGTGAGTGCCTGGGCCTGGTTGGCGAAAGCGGCTGCGGCAAAACCACCGTCAGCAAGATCCTGATGCGGGCCGTCACCCCTACCGGCGGCTCCGTGATCTTCAACGGCCGCGACGGACCGATCGACGTCCTGGAAGCCGAGGGAGACGCCCTGCGCTTGCTGCGGGCGAAACTCCAGATGGTTTTCCAGGATCCGGTCTCGTCGCTCTCGCCTCGCATGACCGTGGAAAACATCTTGAGCGAGCCGCTGGAAATCCATCAACGTGGCAATGCCGCGTCCCGGCTAGCCACAGTCAAGAGCCTGATGCAGGCAATCGGGCTCGATCCGCGCTTCATCCAGCGTTATCCCCACAGCTTCTCCGGCGGGCAGCGTCAGCGTATCGGCATTGCGCGCGCCTTGGCGCTGGGGCCTGAACTGCTGATCTGCGACGAGCCGGTTTCGGCGCTCGATGTCTCCGTGCAGGCGCAGATCCTGAACCTTCTGAAGGACCTGCAGAAGGAACTGGGCCTGACCTACCTGTTCATATCCCACAATCTGGCGGTGGTGGACTACATGGCGGACCGCATCGCGGTGATGTGCGGCGGGCGTATCGTCGAGCTTGCACCGCGCGAAATTCTGCTCAGGAAACCGATCCACCCCTACACGCGCTCGCTGCTCGCCGCAGTCCCCTTCCCCGATCTCGACCGGCCGATGGATTTCAAGACGCTGAAGCTCGGCGGCGCTTCCGACACCAGCGCATGGGGCCCGCAATTCCGCGACGAGGGCGAAGAGGATATGCTGTCGCCGCTCGATCTCGGCGGCGGCCATCTCGTGCTGGCCCGACGTTCGGCCGATGTCAGCGAGTTACGCCATTGATCAGCCGCCGCACTGTCCTTGGTCTCATGGCTTCGGCATTTCTGCCGGGCACGGCGCGCGCCGGCGATCTGGAGCCGGATTTTCTTCAGCCGCAGCTGAAAGCCAGGGCTCTGCCGCCACTCGCGGAGCGCCTGCCCAAAAGCCCGCGCGCGTTGAACCTCGCGGCGATGGGCCGGCAGCCCGGCCAGTATGGCGGCACGCTGCGTACGATCATCGGCAGCCAGAAAGATATCCGGATGATGACGATCTACGGGTATTCCCGGCTGGTCGGCTATGACGAAAAGCTTAACTTTCAGGCCGACATTCTCGAAAGTTTCGACGTAAAGGATGATCGCGTCTTCACGTTCAAGATTCGTGAAGGCCATAAATGGTCAGACGGCAGCCTGCTGACGCCGGAGGATTTTCGTTATTGCTGGGAAGATGTCTGGCTGAACGATGAGCTTTCGCAAGGGGGGCTCGCCCCTGCCCTGCTGGCGGACGGCAAGCCGCCACGTTTCGAGATCGTCGATCCGTTGACGGTGCGCTACAGTTGGGACGCGCCCAATCCCGACTTCCTGCCCAAACTTGCCGCTGCTTCGCCGACACCGCTTGTTTTGCCAGCCGCCTATCTCAAGCAGTTCCACAAGAAATATCAGGATCCATTCCGGCTCGCCGGCCTGATGAAGGAGAACCGGACCGCAAAATGGACGCTGCTGCACATCCGCATGTCGCGGCAGTATCGCCCGGAGAACCCGGATCTGCCGACACTCGACCCCTGGCAGAACCGGACCAAGCCGCCGGCCGAGCAGTTCATCTTCGAGCGCAACCCGTTCTTTCATCGAACAGACGAGAACGGCCGGCAACTGCCCTATGTCGACCGGATCATCATGAATGTCAGCTCGTCGGCGATCATCTCCGCCAAGACCGGTGCGGGCGAGAGCGACCTGCAATGCATGGGAATCGACTTCAGCGATTACTCCTTCCTGAAGGACGCGGAGAAGCGCTACCCGGTGAAGATGCATCTGTGGAAACGCACACAGGGTTCGCGGCTGGCGCTCATGCCCAATCTGAATTGTGCCGACCCGGTGTGGCGTGGCCTTTTGCGTGACGTGCGCGTGCGCCGCGCACTTTCGCTCGCTGTGGACCGGCGCGAGATCAACATGGCCGTCTTCTACGGATTGGCGCAGGAAAGCGCCGATACGGTCTTGCCGGAGAGCCCGCTCTACCGGCCGGAATTCGCGAAAGCCTGGGTCGCCCACGATCCCGACCAGGCCAATGCACTGCTTGACGAGGTCGGGCTTCAGGCCCGTGACGATGACGGCCTGCGGCTACTTCCCGATGGACGCCCGGCGCAGATCATCGTGGAAACGGCCGGCGAAAGCACGCTGGAAACCGATGCGCTCGAACTCATCACCGATCACTGGCGCAAGATCGGCATCGCTTTGTTCATCCGGACTTCGCAGCGCGACATCTTCCGCAGCCGTGCGCTTGGCGGCCAGATCCTGATGTCGATGTCGTCGGGCATCGACAATGGCGTGCCGACCGCCGACATGAATCCATACCAGCTGGCCCCCACCATCGACGACCAGCTGCAATGGCCGCTCTGGGGCGCTTACTATCTGTCGCATGGCAAGATGGGTGAGGCGCCCGATGTTCCTGAAGTGGTCGAGTTGATGGCTTTGCTCAAGCGCTGGAACGGGTCGACCGAATCCAGCGAGCGCGCCGAAATCTGGAACTCGATGCTGTCGATCTACACCGATCAGGTGTTCTCTATCGGTACGGTAAACGAAACACTTCAGCCGATTCTGGTATCCTCGCGGCTGCGCAACCTGCCTGACAAAGCACTCTACGGCTACGACCCGACCTCCTATTTCGGTGTCTACATGCCGGACACATTCTGGCTTGGAGGCTCCTGAGCGTGCTTCGATATCTTGTCTGGCGCATCGCCGTGATGGTTCCAACGCTGCTGGTCATATCGGCGCTGGTGTTCACCATCATCGAACTTCCACCGGGCGACTATTTCGACAGCTATGTCGCTGAGCTTCGGGCCCAGGGCGAAGCGGTGGATTCCGACCGCATCCAGATGATGCGCAAGGAATATGGTTTCGACCAGCCGCCGGTCATTCGCTACTTCTACTGGGTGGGCGGGATGCTGCACGGCGATTTCGGCTATTCCTTCGAATATGAGCTGCCGGTTCGCGACGTCGTCGGCGACCGAATGTGGCTGACCGTGCTGGTTTCCTTCGTCACGATCATCTTCACCTGGCTCATCGCCTTTCCGATCGGCATGTACTCCGCCACGCATCAATACAGCTGGGGCGACTACGGCCTGACTTTCTTCGGCCTTCTCGGCCTTGCCATTCCGAATTTCATGCTGGCGCTGATCCTGATGTATTTCGCCAACATCTGGTTCGGCACGTCCATCGGCCACCTCATGGACCAGCAATATCTCGGCGAGCCGATGGGCTGGGCCAAGGCGAAGTCGATCCTCGCTCATCTCTGGATCCCGGTCCTGATCATCGGCACCGGCGGCACGGCGAGCATGATCCGGCGGCTGCGCGCCAATCTGCTCGACGAACTGCACAAGCAATATGTCGTGACGGCGCGCGCCAAAGGCCTTCATCCGTTCAAGGCGCTGGTCAAATATCCGCTGCGCATGGCACTCAACTTCTTCATTTCCGACATCGGCTCGATCCTGCCGGCCATCATCTCCGGCGCTGAGATCACGGCTATCGTTCTGTCTTTGGAAACGACCGGGCCGATGCTGATCAAGGCGCTGCAAAGCCAGGATATGTATCTGGCAGGGTCATTCCTGATGTTCCTCGCCTTCCTGACGGTTATCGGCGTGCTGATTTCCGACCTGGCGCTGGCGCTGCTTGATCCACGAATTCGTTTGCAGGGTGGCAGCACCAAATGAAGCAGGACTCGCCGCTGCCCGCTCCGGGTGCTCCACTGCAACACTACATTTCCGGCGCGCCCTTCGACCTGCAGTCGGTCGAGGCGATGACGCCGGAGCAATCGAAGGTCTTTCAGGCATCGCAGTTGCGGCTGATGTGGTGGAAATTCCGCAAACACCGGCTTGCGCTTATATCCGGCATATTCCTGGCAGTGCTGTATTCCGGGATACTGATCTGCGAGTTCCTGGCGCCCTACAATCTGCACTCGCGCAACATGGACTACATCTATGCGCCGCCGCAGCACGTGCATCTGTTCCACAATGGCGAGTTCGTCGGGCCGTTCGTCTATGGCCGCCAGATGACGCTGGATATGGACACGCTCAAGCGGAACTACATCGAGAACCACGACGAAGTTCAGCGGCTCCGTTTCTTCTGCCAGGGCGACACTTATCGGTTCTGGGGCCTGATCGAAGGTGACAGGCATTTTGTCTGTCCTGCCGAGAACGGCCAACTCTTTCTGGCCGGCACCGACAGGCTGGGGCGCGACGTGCTCTCACGCATGATCTATGGCGCACGCATTTCACTGACTATCGGCCTCGTCGGCATCAGTTTCAGCTTCCTGCTCGGCATCGTCATCGGCGGGCTGGCCGGCTATCACGGCGGTATCTTCGACCTGATCGTCCAACGGATAATCGAAGTCCTGCAATCGATTCCCAGCATTCCGCTATGGCTGGCCCTGGCGGCGATCATGCCGATAACCTGGAGTCCGATCCTGATCTATTTCGGCATCACCGTCATCCTCGGGCTGCTCGACTGGACCGGACTGGCGCGGGCCGTACGTTCAAAGCTTCTGGCCTTGCGCGAGGAGGATTACGTTCTGGCGGCGCAATTGATGGGCGCCGGAAGCAGCCGCATCATCAGGCGGCATCTCATTCCCGGCTTCATGTCGCATCTGATCGCGACGGCGACGCTCTCCATCCCTGGCATGATCCTGGGCGAAACGGCGTTGAGCTTCCTCGGGCTCGGCCTGAGGGCGCCGATAACCAGCTGGGGCATCCTGCTCACCGAGGCGCGCAGCGTCAGCGTGATCGCGTTTTATCCATGGCTGCTTTTGCCGATGCTGCCGGTCATCCTCGTCATCATGGCGTTCAACTTCCTCGGCGACGGCTTGCGGGACGCCGCAGACCCCTACAAGTGATATCGCTGTTCCACCGCGCGGCCTGCCGAACACTCCACCCGGTATGACGCTTGTCGGCGGCCGGTTGCGTTATTGCAGGGTTCGTCGTTCGCCTTTATATGCAGCAAGCCTCGATCGGGGCTGCTGGTTCAGGACACACAATCGCATATGAGTCGCCTCGATAATTTCATCAGCAGGATGACCGCGCAGCGCGACATTCTCAATCGAATCTGCCCCGAGGTGGCGAAGATGGAGGGGCTTGTGCTTGAGCTCGGCCTCGGCAATGGCCGGACATTCCACCATCTGCGCGAGCTTCTGCCCGGGCGCCGGATCGTGGTGTTCGACCGCGAAGTTGGCGCGCACACTAGCTCAATTCCCGAAGCTGAAAACCTCGTGCTCGGCGAAATACGCGAGACGGGCCGCAAGTTCATTGGCATCGAAGCCGCCCTTGTTCATGCCGACATTGGCACCGGCTATGACGATCGCGATGCAGTGACCGCTACCTGGCTTCCCGATCTGATTGCGAGCCTGCTTCGCGTCGGCGGCTTCGCGGTCAGTGGCACGCCGCTCGATCACCCGCTGCTGCAACACCTCCCGGCGCCCACTTCGGAGCCCGCCGACCGTTATTTCCTCTGCAAGCGCGTGTGAGCGGTAGAGAACTCTTCAGGGGATCGTATAAACCGCAATCTCCCGCTCGATGCCGCGCAGCGAGACCTCGTGCGGCACGGGCGTCAGCGCGTTCCTGTGCAACAGATCGGCGGTGAGATTATCGTCGACCACCGCACGCGTGGCGAAGATCGCCTGTGCGTTGGCGAGGTTCTGGACCCGCGAAGCAATGTTGACCGTCTGGCCGAAATAATCCTGCCGCTCGTTCATGGACACGGCTATGCAGGGGCCGGCATGAACACCGATCTTGAGCAGAAGGTCCTCGCGCCCGCTTTTGTCATTGAGCGCCCGCATGGCGTCGCGCATCCGCAGCGCCGCGGCAATCGCACGGTCAGGCGTCGCGAAGGTCGCCATCACCGCATCGCCGATCGTCTTCACAACCGCGCCTGCCTCCGCCGCGACGATCTCGTGCAGAACCTGGAAATGCTCGCGCACGAGATCGAAGGCTGAAAGATCGCCCACCCGCTCGTAAAGCTCGGTCGATCCGCGCAGATCGGTGAACAGGAAGGTCAGGCTGGTGATCTTCAGGCGCTGGTTGATGTCGAGCGTATCCGTGCGATAGAGATCCCGGAACGTCTGGTTGGTGAGCAGGCGCTTGGCGGTCACGAAGGGCCGGCGCTTGCCCAGGAAATCATGCAATACCGGGCAGGCGATGAAGACCGTCGGCAGCACGCGCGTGTCGGTCCTGTTTTCCAGCGAAATGCGCAATGGGCCGGGTTGCATCTCCAGCGTCTGGCTCTGGACATGGTCGCGGTCGAAGGCCAGAGAGAGGTTTCGCCGCTCTTTTGCCGGTTCGCCCTTCGCGTCGATGAACTGGGCCGAATGCGTGACCGGCTCGAAGATGATGATGAATTGGGGCGGAAGCTGGATGTGCAGAACCGCCTTTTCACCGGGCGCAAGCTCGATATCTTCCAGCGAGAACGCTTCCATCTTTTCCGCCAGATCCTCGTCCGGCAGATCGGCCCCGGACGCCCAGTAGATCTGGCGGTAATATTCCACCAACGGCAGTTCGTGTGGATTGTGGGCGGCAATCCTGCGCACGCGGGGACTGACGGTGAATGTCACCTCGACCATCTCGTCGAGGGTCGGCGAATAGCCCTGGGAGCACAGCGCGCAGGTGTATTCGTCCTTCTGCATGGTTTTCAGCGTGGCGTTGGTGTCGAGCACGCCGCCACAGCCGGGGCACAGAACATTCCAGGAAATGTCGAAGATGCCCACCCGCGCTGCATGGAGAAAGGCGCTTATGGTGCGTTCCTCGTCGAGGCCATGCTTGCTGGCGAAGGCCAGCGCATTGATGCGGCAAAGTTCGCGGTCCTTGCCCTCGGCGATGGTTTGCCGGATTGCGTCGATTGCCTGCGGATCGACATCGGTCGATTGCCGCAGAAGCGAGAACAGATCCTGAGCTTCGGTCATCGTGCAGGCTCCGGAAATTGCGCCGCTAGAGCATGATGCCGAAAAGTGTGAAGCGGTTTTCGGACGACATCATGCTCTTCCTGATTCAGAGGCGGATTCAGATTTCAGGTCGGACAGACCTGAAATCATCCGGCTCTAGGCGTGTTGGCCGGACCGATCTTCGACCCGAACGCTCCATCATACTGCGAAATGGACCGGACGGCCATTCGAATGGACAAGCCTGGTGACAGGTCAATTTCCATTTGTTGAATTCCAAACTATGATAGCCCATGGGGCATTCATCTCTGGGGTTTTCTCCATGCCGACACGCGACAACCCGCCATTTCCGGCGGCCCTGCGCCTTTTCTCGGCGGGGGTCATCATCGTCCTGATCGTCGGGGCCGGCCTGTTTTTCGCGCCTGCGCTGGTCAAGCCGCGCTGGCCCTGGGCCGTCACGCCGTTCAATGCCCGCTTCCTCGGCGGCTTCTACACCGCCGAAATGGCAGTGATGGCGGCGCTGCTGGTCTGGAATCGCTGGTCGCCCGGCAGGCTCGTGCTGGTCATGGCCTTCATCTTCACCGTCATCGTGTCGGCGGCTTCGTTCATCAATCTCGGTTATTTCAACTTCGAGCGCAAAGCCCCCTGGCTCTGGTTTCTGGTCTATCTTGCGTCAGCCGCGGTATCCGGGCTGTTCCTGTGGCGGGCAAGGGCCCGCCCTTCTGCAAAAGGCGTGATCTTGAACCCCGCATGGCGCGCCTACCTACCGGTGGAAATGACGATCCTCGGGGCCTACGGCGTCGGCCTGTTGCTGTTTCCCCTGACATTCGGTGGCTTCTGGCCATGGCCGATCGATGCCTTCCACGCCCAGGTCTACAGCGCCATCTTCCTCGCGGGTGCAGGCGGCACCTATCTCGTCTGGAGAAGTGCGCCGCGTGAGGAATTGCTGGTGCTCGGCTTGGCGCAGTTTCTGGTTGGCCTGCTTGCCGTCCTTGGCCTCGTCATCACCGACGCCGCCGTGCACCGGATCGACTGGACGGCGGCCGGGACATTGTGCTGGCTTGCCCTTTTCGGCTGGATCGGCATCAGCGGTATCCTCAAGCTCTGCGCCGCCCCCCGGCATTTTGCCCCGCAATCGGCATAGGTCTCAGAGACGGCTGGATTTTCAGGTGACGTCCGGTGCATCGTGCCGGGCATATTGCCTCTGTCCTTTGTTCTGACGCAATTCCGGACGGAAAACCGCTCACACTTTTCCTGGAATTGCTGTAGCCGGAAAAGCCATGACCAGCACGCCACCCCTAGAGAAAATCCAGCCGCAGCTCCGGGCCGTCCGCCCAAGCGATGCCGAGGCGCTTTGCGCTATCTTCAATATGCCGGGCTTCCGCTGGGGCACGCTCAGGATGCCGTTCGAGATGGTGGAGCAGGTGGAGCGGCGCATCGCCAAGTCCGGCCCGGAAACCACCTGGATCGTTGCCGAGTTGGACGGCAAGGTTGTCGGCCATGGCAGCCTGATCGCACAGGGTTCGCCGCGCCGCTCGCATATCGGCGAGATCAATATCGGCCTCGATGATGGCTTTGTCGGCAGGGGCATCGGCTCTGCCATCCTTGGCGCGCTGCTTGACGTGGCCGACAATTGGCGCGCCCTGAAGCGGGTCGAATTAAGCGTCTATGCCGACAACGAACCGGCCATCCGTCTCTACACAAGCCACGGCTTCGAGGTCGAAGGCCGGCATGTGAAGGCCGGTTTTACCGACGGGCAGTACCACGACCTCCTGAGCATGGCCCGGCTGCGGTTCTGATGACCACCGTCCCTGCCCTTGCCCCTCCGGTGGACATTTTGGCTGTGCTGTCGCTGCTCTGCCCGGAGGTCGTGCGTGACATCGAGCAGAACTGGAATGCGCCGGTTTCCGATTATGCCCGCCATCTGTGGCGGCCGGTGGCAAGGCCTGCATCGGCCCTGTCGATCGCTGCCCGCTCGATCCTGCGCGACGTCCTGCAGCAGCGCCTCGGTGCGATCATGCAGCCCGAAGCGATCGACAAGGCCCTCGACGAATTCGACCACAGACCGGTTATCCAGTCCGGCCTGCACTGCCTGCTTCTGATGGATCGCATCACCTTCGATGCCCTGCTGCTTGCCTGGCTCGGCGCGGTCGAAAACGGGCTGTCGGCTTTTTTCGGCTTCATGGGAACGACCATGACCATGGAGACAACCGGCCGGGAGGGGCCGGGATGGCTGGATGTCGGCGACGACAAGGTCAATTTGTTTGGCATGGGCCGCCACAAACTGTGCCGCAAAAGCGCCTGCGCGGCCGGTCCCGTCGCCCTCAACGGGCGCGCGCTCGAAACGGTGGGCAATGAGACGGATGCCAGAAGCTGGCTCGGCACGCTGCTTGCCAGCCAGGACAAGGTATTTGCAACAGCCGCCGATGCGCTGACAGAACTCAACGAGCATCTGGTCGCCGATTGGGATCGTTCCGGCATGGCTCGGCCGGTTTTCGTCGATGATAGGCTGGCCGCGACTGTCGTTTCGCGGCATCTGGAAGATGAAGGCAGCCTTCTTTCCAGGCTGCTCCTCGAGCCCGCAAGGCGCCGGCGTCTCGACCATGCCTTGCAAGAAGCCGCATCGGGCCTATTTGGCAGGTTCCTGCCCAATGCCACGGCCTATTTCTGGGGCATCCGCGAGCAGCGCGTGCGCAAGCTCGTCCTCGAGAACGGGCGGCTGATCGAGCCTGACAGGCCGCATGGTCTTTCCATCCCGTTCGAGCGGCCGCATCTTCAGCAGGCACTGCTCGACGGCATGCTTTTGCCGGACTTGTTCCTGATGTTCCTCGCCCTTGCCATATTGCCGCGCGTGCGGGTCGTGGGCGGCCTGAGACAGATTGGCTATGTCGCGCTTTTCCACTCGATCCTGCTGGCTGCGCTGGATGAACACGCGCCAGAAGAGCGCGATCTGGCCGCCGAGCTGCAGGTTCGGGAAAATGCCTGGGGCATGCGGGTCATCGATGAAAAGATCTCGGTCCGCGAGCAGCTTGCCGGCCTGCCGGAAGGGGCGCTCTTCCCGGACCTGCTCCGGCAATACCGGTTGCGGACATTTGCCGAGACGACCGACGACCTGAAACCGGTTCGCGAAAACCCCCGATGGCGCAAGATCGGCCGGGCCTCACGCCTCTGATCCGGCCGGGCTTTAGCCCGTCATTGCACCACACCGGCCTTGCGGAGCCCCTCGACCATGAGTTCGAAATCGGCAGGGTTCTTGTAAGGCAAGACCTTGCGGCGGTGTTCCAGCGAATAGGCGGGATTGACGCGAAGCAGGTCCTGCCATGCCGTATGGGCCTCCTCCAGACGGCCCAGATGGCCGTAGGTGGCGGCCAGAAGCGCGCGCGAGAGGTCGGTGACAGCGTTGCGAGCCAGCCGTTGCAGCAAGAGGTCGACCGCCTCTTCGTACCTTCCCAGTTGAAACGATGCCAAAGCCTGGAAGTGCAGAAGCACATCCGGGAAGTATGGATTCAAGGTCTTTCCCCGGGCGAAACTCTCTAGCGCCTCCGCGGGCCTACCCGAATAATACAGCGCCTCGCCGCGGGCGACGTGCGCTTCGGCGAAGTTCGGATTGAGGGCTATCGCGCGCTCCACCTCGCCAATGGCCTCATCGTGCCGTCGTGTGTAAAGCTTGGCCGATGCCAGCGCCCAGTGCGCCCAGGGATCGCTGTCATCCAGCGTTACCGCTCGCGTTGCTGCCTCTTCCGCTTGCGCCATCGAGTCCGACGCACCCCACCTGTTGAGGTAATCGAGCCCGTACGTGAGGGCTAGGAAAGCGTGGGCAGAGGCAAATTTCGGGTCCAGTTCGATGGCCCGCTGCAAGAGCTCGCGGGCCGCGACGTTCGTGTCCTTCGTCAGCCGGTGCCATAGCTCCCGGCCCCGCAGGAAACAGTCATACGCCTCCGGGTTGCGCTGGTGTTCGGGCGCCAGCCGCAGACGGTCATCCTCGGTCAGATTGAGCGCCAGTGCACCGACGATGTGCTGCGTCACGTCATCCTGCACGGCGAAAATGTCGGTCAGATCGCGATCGAACCGCTCCGCCCAAAGATGGCCGCCTGAGATTGCATCGATGAGCTGCGCGGTGATGCGTACCTTGTTCCCCGACTTGCGTACGCTGCCTTCAAGGACATAGCGCACGCCGAGCTTCGTGCCGACATCCTGCACATGGACGTTCTGGCCCTTGAAGATGAAGGACGAATTGCGAGCGATGACGAAGAGCTGTGACAGTTTGGACAGCGCCGTGATGATGTCTTCGGAGATGCCGTCGGCGAAGTAGTCCTGTTCGGCATCACCGCTCATATTGGCGAACGGCAGCACGGCGATCGACAGTTTCGGCGGCGCTGCCGCAGCCGGAGGGCTCGTCGGGGTTTGCGAGGTCGCGGCCGCCTTGGCCCCGGCGCCGACCTGCAGCGAATACACCCGGATCGGCTCGGCGATGTTCTTGAGCTGTGTGCTGCCGAGATCGCTGACCGAGAGGTCAAGCCTGGCCTTGACCTGGCGATAGGCATCCTCGGACAGGCAGATGGCGCCGGGCGCCGCAACGCCCTCCAGACGCGAGGCGATGTTGACGCCGTCACCCATCAGGTCGCCATCGCTCTCTTCGACCACGTCGCCCAGATGGATGCCTATCCTGAACTCGATGCGGCGCTCCTGCGGTACGCCGGCATTGCGCTCAACCATACCGTTTTGAATCTCAACGGCGCAGCGCACGGCATCGACCACACTGCGAAACTCAACCAGTGCCCCATCTCCGGTACGCTTGATAACCCGCCCGTGGTGCACTGCAATGATCGGATCGATCAGGTCGCTGCGCAGTGCTCGCAACCGCGCCAAGGTACGATCTTCGTCCGCGCTCGCGAGCCGGCTGTATCCGACCACATCTGCAGCCAGGATTGCGGCCAGCTTACGGTTCTCGCTCATGGGTCGCCTCCTCGTCTCCATCATAGCAGGAAGACGGCGGGACGAGGGAATTTTCGCAAATCACGGCCACGCGGCCGCCCGTATCGGCAGTGCTCCACCGCCGAACCCAGACCGATGCCCATTTGCGCTGCCGCTTGCCGGTTGACGACTATCGGTTCATCCTTGTGAATACCCCGGCCGTGACGAGCGTGGCGAGATCACGCGTCATGGCCCAAGGTCAAAGAGATAGAGCATGATGTCGTCCGAAAACCGCTTCACACTCTTCGGCATCATGCTCTGGTGAGGTGTCCATGAACTGCTCGGGCTGCGGTTTCGAGATCGAGGGCGGTTACGCCTTCTGTCCGAAGTGTGGCCGCCGCCAGCCCGTGCCATGCGCCAGTTGCGGCTACGCCTGCGCACCTGATTTCGAGTTCTGTCCTAAATGTGGGGCAAGCGTCGGTGCGTCCGCAAAAGCTGCCGAACGGCCTGCTCCGACACCAAGCCGCACCATTGCGCAGCCCTCTCGAGCTCCATCGCCGAACATCGAAAGCGAAGAGGGGCCGCATTCCGTCTCCGACGCCGATCGACGAACGGTAACGGTGCTGTTCGCCGATCTCTGCGGCTTCACGACACTCAGCGAGCAGCTCGACCCCGAGGTCATGCAGGCGCTGCAGAACGAACTGTTCAAGGAATTGACGGCGGCCGTGCAAGGCTTTGGTGGTTTCGTCGACAAATTCATCGGCGACGCTCTGCTCGCCTTATTCGGTGCGCCGGTCGCGCATGAGGACGATCCGGAACGTGCGCTTCGAGCCGCTCTCGACATGATCGCCCGGACGGCGCGGCTCGGTGAAAGCACCCGCCACTCCGGCTCGCCGCTGCTGCTCCACATAGGCATAAACACGGGTCCGGTCGTTACTGGCGGATTGGGCATCGGCACCGCCAAATCCTATTCGGTGACCGGCGACACGGTGAATACGGCGCAACGCCTGCAATCGCTGGCTGCACCGGGTGAGGTGCTGGTGGGCGAACTCACGCACAGGCTGACCCGGCATGCCTTCTCGTACGAGTCGCTGGGCGATGTCGTCTTTCGCGGCAAGGCTGGCAGTGTGCTCGTCCACCGACTGGATGCACCGCTTGCGGCGCCGCGTGCAGCGCGCGGGCTCGAGGCGCTCGGCCTCAGTGCGCCCATAATAGGTCGTGATGCGGAGCTCAACAGAATGCTGGCGAGCCTTGACTTGGCGTGCGGCGGCTCGGCCCAGCTTGTCCGCCTCGTCGGCGAAGCCGGTATCGGGAAGTCGCGGTTGGTGAAGGAGTTCGTCGCCCGCGTCGGCGACGAGGATCGTTTTCGCAACGTCGCCGTGCGGCAGGCCACGTGCTCACCGCTGGGTGAACAATCATTTGGCGCCCTGGGTGCAGTGGTGCGCAGCGCTGCCGGGATGATGCAAAACGACAATGGGGACGAAATGCGGGGCAAGCTCGCAGCCTTGCTTGCCGATCTCGGCCTGCAGGGCGAGGAGGCGAAGCGGCTGATGCCTTTGCTCTACCATGTGCTTGGCCTCGGCGACCCCGATGCCACCTTGCAGCATGTCGAGCCCGAGCAGCTGCGGCGGCAAATTCTCTACGCGGTCCGCACAATCATGGAACGGCGGCTTGCGTTGTCGCCGCTGTTGATTGTCGTCGAAGACCTGCACTGGGCCGACTCCGTCTCGCTCGAGGCACTGCGTTTCGTGATGGACAGACTGGAACGCACGCGGCTGATGTTGCTGGTCACGCATCGTCCGGCGTCGGACAACGACCAACTCGACTCAAGTCGGGTCAGCCACACAGCGCTCAGGCTTTCGCCGCTCGACAGCGATGACGGACGCCGCCTGGTGGCGGCGCTTTTCGGCGAGAGCTGGGTAAACGCCGCAGGAGGGCTTCTCGACCAGATCCTCGAGCGCGCGGGCGGCAACCCGCTTTTCTTGGAGGAGATCGTTCGCGGCCTTATCGATCGCGGTGTATTGGTGCGCGAGGGCCAGCAATGGCGGACCGTGGCAGGCGAAGTCGCAACCGGCATCCCCGCCACGATCCAGGCAATGTTGCTTGCTCGCGTCGACCGGCTGCCGCAAGAGGTGCGCCGGTTGGCCCAGGAAGCCGCGGTAATCGGCCCGCGCTTCGATGCCACGCTTCTGAAAGCCGTGGCAGCCGACCCCGGCCGACTGGAAGCGGGCTGCGAACTGCTTTGCGATGCGGAAATCATCGAGGAAGTTGCCGGATCAGGCTCGGTCTCGTCGCAAAGCTACCGCTTTACGCAAACATTGCTGCAGGACGTGATCTACCAGAATCTGCTCCTGCAACGCCGGACCGACATCCACCGCCGGGTAGGTGCCGCCCTGGAGCAACTGTGCGGCGACAAGCCGGAACGGTTCGAGGATCTGGCCGTGCTCGGTCATCATTTCGCTCAGAGCGCCGAGCGGGAGAGGGGCGCGCATTACCTGCAGGCGGCGGGAGATCGCGCTCGCATGATATACGCCAATGACGACGCCCTTCGTTTCTACGAGCGAGCACTGACTGCGTTGGGCGCGATCGGGCAAACACCGCTCAAACTGGCAATTGCAGAGCGCATTGCCGATTTGAGCGGCCCGGCAGGCCGCCGCGAGATTGCACACCGCCACTACGAGGCGGTGCTGCAGGCCTATCGCGAGTCAGCCGATCGTGTCGCGGCGGCGCGCGTTTTGCGCAAGATCGGTCGGCTGTTTTGGGACGTGGGCAAGCGGGACGACGCGGAATCGCGCTACGCTGAAGCGGCAGCGCTCCTCGATGGAGCGGATGCCCCGATCGAGCAGGCGCATCTCTGGCAAGAACGTGGCCGACAGGCGTTCCGCAGCGGAGATCACACTCTCGCGGCAAAATGGGCAGACGCGGCGCTGGATTGCGTACGCTCTCTGACAACGGAACATGTCTCCGATGATGCCACCCTCGTGACCGCCGAGGCACTTAATACCAAGGCTGTTGCGCTGGCTCGCCTTGGGCGAAACCATGAAGCCGTGCGTGAGGTTGAGCGCAGCATTGAATTGGCCGAAGCCGCCGGTCTGCTGGGCGCGGCCTGCCGCGGCTACACCAATCTCGGGGTGCTCTACACGACCATCGATCCGGCGAAGGCGATGGAGGTCTGTCGGCGCGGTCTTGAAGTGGCGCGCCGTATTGGCGATTTGGGTTTCCAGGCGCGCCTCCTCGCCAATCTGGCGGTAGCTTGTTGTACTTTCACGGATCGCTGTCCAACGGAGGGCGTGCCTGCTGCCGAGAAGGCCATCGAGATTGACCGGGCGCTCGACCAGCGCGAGCACCTGCCAGTGCCGTTGATCGTGCTTGGGCAGATCCACCAGTGCAACGGCCATCCGGAACTGGCGATCGGCTTGTTCCACGAAGCACTGGAGGTAGCCCGCGAAACGGGCGAGCCCCAACTGCTGTTTCCGTGCTATGATGGACTCGCAACGCTTAATCTCGACCTCGACAATCTGGCCGAGGCCGAACGCTACTTTTCCCTGGCGCAGGGTATATGCGCCCAGCACGGGCTCGACCCGGAAGCGCTTGTGGTGCTGCCTTTTCTCGACTAGCCGGGATAGGGGGTTGGACATGTCCGCGCCTAGTGGATTGATACCGCTTCAACCGGGCGACCGGGCGCCGAACCTGATACTCGACGCCATTACCCAGGAAGGCAAGATTGCGCTTGACGACTTTCGCGGGCAAAAACCGGTGCTGGTCGGCCTGTTTCGAGGTCTGCATTGTGCGTTTTGCCGGCGCCACATCGCCGCTCAGGCGCGTCTCGATCCGGAGCTGCGCGAAAAGGGCGTGGAGAGCCTGACGGTGGTCAACACGCCGATCGAACGGGCGCGGCTCTATTTCCGCTACCATCCAATGCCGAACCTGCTTGCGGCGTCGGACCCGGAACGCGCTTCACATCGTGCTTTTGGACTGCCCAATCTCGAATTCACCGAGAACGAGACGAACTGGCCGTACAAGGTCGCGATGGCAGCGGCACAGGACATGCGGGTCGACATACCTGGCGAATTGCCCGGTCCCATGGATCCGATGACAGCCGCCGCAATCCTCGACAAGAAGGACCACTACGAACTGACCGAAGCCGACGAGCAGATGATGGCCACGGGACACGGACAACTGGTTGGTCAGTTCCTGCTGGACCGGCAGGGGATCGTCCGCTGGAGCTTCACGGAGGTCCCGGAGGGTGGGCGATACATGTTTGGCGCCCCAAACCCGAAGGAGCTGATGTCAGCCGTGTCGCAAGTCGCCCAATAATGAACTGACAAGTTCACCGTTTATCCGAGCACGGCCTCGACAGTGGCGACAAAGTCATCGAGCGAGCGGTCGCCGCGAATCTCGATGCGCGGAAGGTCGATGAGATCGCTATGGAGGTCCGCCGGCCCGTGCCTGCGGCCGAAGCCTACTCGATAGCCGCACTCCCTAGCCAGCCGGCCAAGCCGTCGGTCGGTGACGGAGAAGGGGGCCGCGAACGCCCTGGTTGGCCGGCCGGTCCAGCGTTCGATGAACAGACGAGAGCGCAGGAGCTCGGCGGCCAGGTCAGCGCTCGACAGACCATCTATGGCGCGATGCGTCGCCATGTGGCTGCCGAAGAAGGCGCCTTCGGCAGCGAGGCGTCGCACCGTCCCGGCGCCCATAAGCGGCGTCGGCGGACCGATGTCGGTGTCCCACTTTGCACTTTCGCCCACCAGGTCCGTCACCAGGAACACTTCCGCGTTCAGGTCGTTGGCGCGCAAGATCGGCCAGGCATGGTCGGCGAAGTTCTGGAAGCCGTCATCGAAAGTGATGAGCACCGGGCGGCCGACGAAAGGCTGACGGTTGGCGATGGATGCTTCCAGCTGCTCGGAGCCAATGGCGTGAAAGCCATTGGCGCGCAGCCATCCCATCTGGCTGGCGAATGCGGCGGGCGTGAGCCGAAAGCGAGCGAGCGCGGCCGGACCTTCATCGGCAACGCCGTGATACATGAGGACAGGGATATGCCGGCGCTGCTCGTTACGTGCGACGTCGCGGCGCAAGGCTCGCGCCCCACCCCAGACGATATTTCGCGCGACGCCGATTTCGATGGGCGCGCGGATCGGCACATGATCGATCACCGGGTCCGTCGCCACATCGCCCGGCGATAGGCGGCGGAAGCGGTCTATGCGGTAGAGCTCGGTCTGGATCGATTGCTCGAGCACCAGGCCTTCGGTCGCTGCCAGCGTCTCGGAGATCGCCTGGGCACCGAATGTGTTCCAGTCGAAGCCCGTCTTTTCGACATTGTCACGCAGCACGAATGCGTGTGCGCTGATGAAACTACCGCCAGGCGCCAACGCCTCGGCAAATTTCTTGGCGATGCGCCGCAACTCGGCGAGATCGTCCAGATAGTAGAGCACCTCCGAACAGAAGATCAGATCCATCTCACCCGGCAGCGTGTCGGCAGCGAAATCGAGTACGCCGAACTCGACATTCGCCTGATTGTTGCATCGGGCGCGGGCTCGCTCGATGGCTATGGCGGAGATGTCGGTTGCGGTCAGATGGCCCACGCGCGGCGCCAGCTGCCGCGTGAAATGGCCCTCCGCACAGGCCAGCTCAAGCGCCCGCCCGATGGGACCGGCAGGCAGGATCTCGATCTGCCGCTCATATTTTTCCTGCTCATAGAGCGAGCTGTAGTTCCAGGGATCCTCGGTCGCGAAATAGCTGTTCCAGAACGCCGTGCGATCCTTGTCGTGCTTGTCCGCGACCCGTGCGCGGCGCGGCGTAACAGGCTCTGACGGTTCAGCGCTCGACCGAACCAGGTCATGCGCCTGTGCGGCCAATTGCGCGAGTTTGCCGAAGTGGCTGTCCTGATCGGGCTCGCTTCCCGCCATGGCAAACGATACCTCGGCTGCAGGCGTGTTTGACGTGGTCGCGCCGGCGCCCTTTTGCGGTGCAGGCGATCCTCCCGCAAGCCGCTCAGCAGGCACTACATCCAGGATCAATTCAATCCAATGATCGCTCGTCACCGTCCCGAGTGCACCGAACTGCACGACAGCCTCGATCCGGCCATCCAGCATCAGATGGGCATAGATCTGATCGATGCCTTCCGGCAGTTCGGTCGCGGTCGGATTGCGAGCGTCGACGCGAACTCCGAGCGTTCGCGCCAGCCTGCGCGGCGCGGCAAGATCGTCGGCTTCGAGAAGCATTTGCTCAAGCTGGTACTGGACGCGGCGAGCTGCTGCGGGATTGTCCCAGATCTTGCCGAGTTCGATGATCAACGCGGTGGTTGCGCTGCCGAACCTCGCCCATCCGGCAGCCAATTGTGCCGGCACCGACAGGCTTCCTGCCATGAGGCCATCGAAGATTACCTTGGCAATCTCATGCGCCCACTTGCGTCCCGCCGGGAGTGCGCGCAGGGGCTGCGGGTCGACCAAGCGCGAGCCTGAGCCGCATTCGGACGCGGCGTTCCGCAACGCCAGCCAAGCAAGCGCTTCGGATGCGCTGCCGCCGTTCGCCGAACTGGAAACCAAGGGATTATGCGCCACGCCGTACTACCCGCGCCTGGTTCTGAGGGAGAACAAGTGTCCCGCAACGCGCTTACATCGCCGGTCTGGAAAAAGCAAAAGGCGCCCCGAAAGGCGCCTCTTCATCGCTTGATTCCCCTAGAGGAAACTGGAGCGGGTGAAGCGATTCGAACGCTCGACCCCAACCTTGGCAAGCCACAAATTACGCCGTTCAAGTGGTTCATAGCAGTGCGCTGGATTTCGCGCAAATGCGCGCCGGAAGGCGAATCGCTGGTCGTTGAATCTTTAGCACTGACGAACCCCGATGGACTCTGGTGAATTTCAGTGCACGCTAGAGACAGTAACCGCGCGGTGACCTCATAAGAATTGCCGAGCAGCAGGCGCGGATAGCGAAGAGGCTTGCTGAGACAATGAATAGCCTGAAATTTGATACCATCGCCCGTGTTGAGGAAATCGTCACGGACGTGCTTGCCATGGATCTCTTGCACAGCTCTCAGGCCTTCTTCTCGAAAGTGCTAGCGGTCGCAGGTGAACCACCAGACCTGAAACCAGTTTCCATACGTCGCTCGGTCGCGGACACCTCCCTTGGTGAGACAGACATTGAGGTTGTCGCCAGCGGACCGAATGGCAGTTGCGCTATCCTGATCGAGAACAAAGTCCGAGCGCCATTGATGGACCGCCAGTTCGCTAGATACCGCATGCGGGGGGAGGCAGGCGTCCGAGCAGGTAAATGGGGGCGCTTCAAGGTTATCCTGATGTCACCTCGAAGCTATTTTGAGGCTCTCGACGCGGAGCATTCTTTGCACATCGACGCAAATCTATCCTACGAGGAGGTGGTAGCATTCCTCAACGGGTTTCCCGAGTTCACATTCAAACGACACGTTTTTGAAAGCGCGATCACGGATTTCCGGAAGGGATACGTGAAGTCGGCCGACGTGGCCATGATGAACTTTTACAAGAACTACTGGTCGATGGCCTCCTCGGAGTTTCCCCAACTTCGAATGCCGAAGCCGGACATCGTGGGTAAGGACGGAAGCTGGATCTATTTCCCCGGCTTGTATTCGGGAAACAGCGTTCGATTGATTCACAAATTCAAGGGTATCGGCTGCGAGCTTGCGATCGCAACTCGGAACGCCGAAGCGCTCGGGGAGGCCCTGCTTCCTTACCTGGAACCTGACATGGTCGTTCGACCCACAAAATCCATGGCATTCGTCAACGTCAGGACGCCCGTGATCAACCACACACTCGATTTCGAGCAAATCAGGCCGGAGGTCGTTCACAGCCTCCGGACACTCGAGCGCCTACGGAAATTCGCATTGAACGAGGATGTCCGTCGATGCCTGGTGGTGGTTCTTTGACCGCTAGCCGAGACTTGGGCGTCTCCTACCAGCTTGGCGAAGGTCAGTAATCGTTCGGTCAGCTTGTCTTCAGTCGCACCATGACAACCTTCTGTTCACCGACACGCTCCACGTCGAGAATGCCAGAAGCGACCGCTAGATCGCTTAATCGCGCATAGCCGTAGTTTCTAGCGTCGAAATCTGGAGACTGTTTTGACAGATGAGCGCCCACGCGAGCGAGGTTTGCACGACCTTCGTCGTCTGCCGATGCCTTGACTGCATTTTGAAGCATGCCGAGAGCGACTTCGTCCAGCCTGCCACTCGCCGCCCCACCCGGCGCTGACCGACCTTGTTCCGGTTTGACGGGTATGGTGGGAGCATTCGCTGGCTTTCCTACGACCTTCTCTGGGGTGATTGGGGTTGCCTGCGGCTCTGGTGCCGCGCCGCCGAGCACATCGAAGTATATGAACTTGTCGCAAGCCGTAATAAACGGTCGCGGCGTCTTACGTTCACCGAATCCGTAAACGGTTATACCCTGTTCGCGGATGCGTGATGCGAGCCTTGCGAAATCGCTGTCGCTCGAGACGATGCAGAAGCCGGAAAACCGCTCGGTGTAGAGCAGGTCCATTGCGTCGATGATCATCGCACCGTCGGTCGCATTCTTGCCTGTCGTGTAGGCGAACTGCTGTACGGGTTGAATGGAATGCTCGAGCAGGCACTCCTTCCAGCCGTTGAGGTTTGGCTTCGTCCAATCACCGTAGATCCGCCTGACGCTAGCCGTGCCGTAGTTGGCGATCTCCGCGAGGAGCCCCGAGATGATCTTTGGGGACGCGTTGTCGCCGTCAATTAAAAGCGCAAGTGGATCGCTGTTCATCTCGCAAATCTCCCCCTTCCTGTCACCAGGATAACATTGATTTTCGGCCGCTTTTCGAGAACCTCCCTTCAAAACGCGCTTGCTGCTTGAACGATGTGCTCATCAGGCTTTCGATCGAATTGACGAATACTACTCGCCAAAACAGCGGCTTTCGGGTCAGGGACGCTGTAGACGGGAAACTCACTTGTGAGTTTCGCAAGATGGCGACTCCAGGTGGAGACCTGTCGTTCGAAGTTTCCCGTGCTGACCTCGGCCGGGAATATCAATAGCCGCGGCATCGGATCGACGACAGGAAGTTCGGCTCCCGAGGCTATCCTGGAAACAAGGTTGCCGAGCGGCGGCAGAGATGTTGCTCCAGGAAGGTGCGTTGCCATCTCGTGGAAGGTCTTCAGAAGCTTGCACGTCTCTACATAGGCTGCGCAAGCCGCGTCACGGTAGGGGGCTCGATTGAGATACTTGTTATAAACCTGTAGCTGCCGGATGACCTCCGGAGTGCTCCTGCTTCGCAGTCTTTTGTCGCCCAGGGTCTTTGCCTCCCAGAAAACGATGTTGATGAGGCCCCGTGGACCATCCTCCAAAGCTATCATGTCCATACGTGGAGCGTATTTGCCGGTCCGTTCCGGTGTACTGGCATCGACTGCCTGCTCTGGCCACCAAGGGATCCCCATCTCCAGATCTATAACATCTTCATTCGCCGCAACGATGCATTCCACACCCGACTTTTCATAGCCCGAATACGTATTTGCGCGCTTGATCCATGCCGTCATGGTTTGGATCCCTTGGTAAGGGGCTTCCCGCTCGGCTGTCGACTTGTAGCGAACGGTTTGGTCAGACAGGGACATGTAAGTTTGGCCGGACACATCGTCGAAAACGTACTTGTGGTGCACCTCCAACTTGGGATGTCCTCGCCTGTCCAGCGACACTCGCGCGAGTGACTGACCGCAATGATAGAAGTTGAGGTATTCATCGCGGAGAGCCAGCCGTAGCTGTCGCTGTCCCTTCAGCGGCGATCCGGACGGCGCCCAGGATCGCAGGAGGTCCTGCCACCAATTTCCTTCCGGCCGCTTTGTCAAAGCCCATAAGGCATTGATCTTCTTTTCACTCATACCACGCATAAGCACGCTCGGACCTTTTTCCAATCAGACCTCCTGCCAAACCTAGGCTCAGTAAGTGCGACGTTTCGGAACAACACGATCGTGTCCCGCGGCGTGGTGTAGCTGGCGGCATTAGTCGCCGTGCTCTCCGGCATGAGCCGGGCTGATCAGCGCGCCACGGCTGGCAGGCTTATCAGGGGATCATCGCTCATCTGGCTGATCGTTTCCAGAGTCATATATCTGGCCCGCTGCACTGCCCATTCATCGTTCTGTTCGAGCAGGATTGCGCCGACTAGGCGCACGATCGCATCGTCGTTCGGGAAGATTCCGACGACCTCGGTGCGCCGCTTGATCTCGCCGTTGAGACGTTCGATCGGATTCGTCGAGTGGAGCTTGGCGCGATGTTCCTTGGGGAAGGTCATGTAGGCCAGCACGTCGGGCTCGGCGTCGTCCATGATTGTCGCCAGCTTCGGCACCTTCGGCCGGATCTGGTCGGCGACGGCGCGCCATTGTACGGACGCGGCCTCGGGCGTTTCCTGGGCGAAAGCGGTGGCGATGAAGGCTGAGACGACCCTGCGGCCGCTCTTGCCGGCATGGGCCAGCACGTTCCTCATGAAGTGGACGCGGCACCTCTGCCATGTCGCGCACAGCACCTTGGTGACGGCCGCCTTGAGGCCTTCGTGAGCATCGGAGACGACGAGCTTGACGCCGCGCAGGCCGCGACGTGTGAGCTTGCGCAGGAACTCTGTCCAGATCGGCTCGGCCTCCGAGGTGCCAATCTCCATGCCCAGTACCTCGCGCCGGCCGTCCGCGTTGACGCCGACGGCGATGATAACGGCGACCGAGACGATCCGCCCACCGCGGCGGACCTTCAGGTAAGTGGCGTCGATCCATAGGTATGGCCAATCGCCCTCGATCGGCCGATCGAGGAAGGCCTTCACATTCCCGTCGATCTCCTCGCACAGCCGCGAGACCTGGCTCTTGGATATGCCGCTCATACCCATGGCCTTGACCAGGTTGTCAACCGACCGGGTCGAGATGCCTTGCACATAAGCTTCCTGGATGACGGCGGTTAGCGCCTTCTCGGCCATGCGGCGCGGTTCGAGGAAACCTGGAAAGTAGCTTCCCTTCCTGAGCTTCGGGATGCGCAGCTCGACCGTGCCGGCCCGCGTCTCCCAGTCCCGGTCGCGGTAGCCATTGCGCTGGGCGAGCCGCAGCGGGTTCTTCTCGCCATAGCTGGCGCCGGTGGCCGCGCCCACTTTCCATCAGTCGCTCGGCGGCAAAGCCGATCATCTCCCGCAGCAGATCGGCATCCGGGGTCTTCTCCACGAGCGTGCGCAGGTTCATCATGTCGTCGGTCATCGGTGGTCCTTCCGAAATGGGTGGCGTCAACAACCAAACCCTACCGGAAAGCGCCGATGACCACCCACACGCCGCTCGCTCGCTACGAGCGCTACTAACGGCGCGCTCGTGAGCGGCTTCGCTACCGCCGAGCTACACCACCTGATGGGGCACGACCAACAACACCTATTCTTGCCATGACAAACACGAGGAGCCAAGCAGCTTCCTCCTGGTGCCCAGTGTTGAAATGTGATGTCCGGAATCTCTAATTCAGGCTATGCTTATATTGACTGAGTGTCAGGGTGAGGTCTGCTGGATGATCGACGGAGACGTATTTGATTTTGTCGAACGCTGCAGGAAGCACTCGGCGACGGGGCCCCTTCTGAACGATCTTCTTGAAACGGTAAGGAATCTCGGCTTCGAGCATCTAATCATGAGCGGCGTTCCGCTCGGGGGTCAGAAGCTCGCGCCGATGGTGGAATTGAACGGCTGGCCAGCAGGCTGGTTCGAACGCTATGTCGAGGCCGAGCATGCAGCTGTTGACGGTGTTTGCATCTACTCAGCCAAAACTCTTAGGCCGTTCCTTTGGGCTGATGTCCCGGCAAAATGGTCGGGTACCGAAGGCTCCCGACGCGTTGCGAGAGAAGCGACGGAGTTTGGTATTTGCAGCGGCTTCGCCGTGCCGATGCTCAGCGTCCACCACTGGCAGTCAGTCCTATCATTCGCCTCCTCTGCGAAGTCCTGCAAGCTGTCTCCTCGCCAGCAGGTGCAGTTGGTCACCATGGCGGTATACGCCGGGATGTCGATTCAGGCGTTGTCAAATGAGGATGACGGTGACGAAGGTCCGCTGACTGATCGGGAAAGGGAGGTTCTTTTGTGGGCCGCAGCCGGCAAGACGTCCTCGGAAACCTCCCAAATTCTCGGTCTGACCGAACGTACTGTCAAATGGCACTCGACGCGAGCGCGCGAGGCCTTCGGCGTCGCCACGACGACGCAGGCCGTCGTCGAGGCGGTGCGCAGGCGCTTGATCCATCCTTAGGTGTCAACTGTCCGATCGGACAGGTGACGTCCATTAGGACGACTGCAACTATCCCCCGAAGAACGATAGGGGGATCGCGCTATGATTACGGCCCATGTCGTCAATGCGCAGAACAAACATCTCTACGAAACTGAGTTCGACGAGTTTTTGCGTCGGCGGCACGACTTCTTCGTGCACCAAAAACGCTGGCGCCCTTCCAGCCCGGACGGCCGCGAACTAGACCAGTTCGATACTGAGGCCGCGACCTACCTGCTCGGCATCGAAGAAGATCGGGTCGTGACCTCTGCTCGATTGATCCCAACGACCGAGCCGCACATGGTGTCGGAGGTCTTTCCTCACATGTGCGAGAAATCAGGAGTCCCGCGACGCCCAGACTGGGCCGAATGGACGCGCACATTTGTTGTTCCTGACAAACGCTCCGGGCTGCGTGGCACGTTGACGCAGCTGTGCTGCGCGGTGATGGAATACGCACTCGAGGAGGGCCTCGCCGCGGTGGGCGGCATCCAGGAAACCTACTTCATGCCCCATCACGGCGCGCTGAAATGGCTGGCCGAGCCGATGGGTATGGCCAGGGAACAAGACGGCGAGTGGTACATCGTCGCGTACATCGAGGTGAATGAGGCGGCACTTGCGAGTGTCCGCAAGATACTCCGCATCAACCACTCGCTGCTCGTCCGGCGCGGAGCCCAGCCTCCATTTCTCCGTTGGCCTCAGAAGCGTTTGAAAGTCGCCTGATGAGCTTCATGGGCGCGATCGCGTAAAAATCTTTCGCACCTACAACGAAGGCCCACTACAAGCTCAAGCTGGTTTAAATGTCGAGGCGGCAAGTATCTTTCAGGAAGTTGTCCAACCAGTGCGCTGCGCCATTCGATGTCAAGAGTTTTTATTGCGCAGAATGATCAACGCCAAAAGAGATACAACACAACTAAGACGAAATTGTACGCAATCTTAAGATCGTAAGGGGGGCGTTCCTGTGGCTTCAAAGCTTACGCTTTTGTTTGTACTAGGTCTAGCTGTAGCGTTGGCAGGGTGCGATCCAGTGGAAAAGGTGGTCAACGACAGATTCCCCCCCGTTTCGCCGGAGCAGCATCGAACTGAAGCCATATCTACGGCTATGTCGGCGCTAGCTGGTATGAAGGACCCGAATATAGCCGTCGGCCTGAGTATATCAGACGCTGCCAAAATCATTAATTCGAGCGAACTTAAGAGTAGATTCGGAATTGTGAACGTTACCCTTCGGGGAGATCAGCAAATATTATTTGCCGACGTATCTCTCGACAAGCAATTCTCAGATGTTGATTTTCCGGCATTAGATAATGATACACGTACAACGTTAAATAGTTGGAGGCCTCATTTCAAAGGTACGATAACATTTGGGCTCGGCGTCACCAGTGCTAGTGCGCAGAGCGAGAATGGAAATCTAAATCTGAGTTTCCACCTGCTGCCCCTGTTCAAGAATATTCATGTCGACAAAATTGATTTAGCCGAAAAAATTGATCTTACTGCCGCAGCGGACATGTTAATACCGCTTTTAAACGATTATGCTGACAACATTTCCGGCGAACTGAGCCGGGCCGACTTTGCCAAAGTGTCGTTTCCAGCCATTCCCATTGATCGGATGGATCCCTCCCGGTCAATATCTCTCGACGGTCCTGAGGAGGCGGCAGCAAAAATCACGATCTCCGGGAATCCGATCTCGTCACCGGTTTATATAAGGTCAGTTGTTTGGTTGATCGATGCAGATAGCTTTGCTGCAATAGCGGAACTTGCGGCCGTTGGGTCAGAACCTGTCGCTGCCGCAGATGGTGCGGCCGGCGCCGTTGATTTCTCCCGTCTCGACGTCGAATTTACGCAAAGGCTGTCAGCTGGTTTGTCCCTTCCGGAGGCGATAAAGGGCGAATGGATAGCAGTCTCCAAATCGCTCGTGGCGGACGTAGTCAACGCGGTAGTTACCCAGGCAGATCTTTGCATTGGAGCGTCGGCTTCGATCCCCGATCAGTCGTTTAGCAATAAGATAGAAATTCCCGACGAAACGTCGATCGATTGTACTCCTAAGATGGACTGTACGCCTACGAAGGACTGCACACCAACGGCTGACTGCACCCAAACACAAGATTGTTCACAGACAAGAGATTGTAGTCAGCCACACGACGAACGGAACTGCCATGCTTGCCTCCTTAGGGCGCCCAGAGTGTGCTTTTTCGGAAGTTGCTCTGGCGGCCAATGCATCAAGGAAGGGAACGATCCATTTTGTGAGGCTCAGAAGGCGGCTCAGAACGATGCCTACGCTGGATCAAGGCTTAAGTGCGAGGCTGAAAAAGCCGCAGCTAGAGGTGAATGCGAAGCCGCCAAATCAGGCAGGAAGTTTGATTGTGAAAAGAACAAAGCCGCTTCAAAGGTGCAATGCGAAGGACAGAAGGAGGCTGCCCGGCTAGCCTGTGAGGCTGAAAAGACCGGCAAAAAAGCTCTGTGCGAGACTGCTAAAGAAGGACTGAAACGCATATCGCGACTGGGAAACGTAGCCAATGTAGACGGCAAAGTAGGTGGATCGGGGACACTTAGCGTCTGCATAAAGAAACTATCGCTGTCACACTCGCTCGACAACCTAAGCGCTTCTCTGTCGGTGAGTGGTCAGGCTTCGGCAGATTTCGGTATTAAGTACGTGCCGCTCGACATAGCGGGATATTTGGTCTGCCAAGTTCCTTGGACTGAGAACAAGCACCTTGACGTACGTCTTCCAACTCAGGAGTTGGGACTGAGTTCGCAAATCTCATTAGACATGACAACCACCCCGCCAAAACTGAAGGCCGTTTTTAAAACGTCGGCATTGGCCGTTAAGATGCGGCCCGGGCCAAGGGACTTAATTCTGCAGAGCTACAACATGAGGCTATCCTGTCTGCCAGTGAATGGCCTCCTTGACCCTGTTGTTGTAGAGGCGTCGAGGGCTATCCCGGAACTTAACGGCGATTTTGAATTGGCGGGTCAGGAGCGCGCCTTCGAACTCGTGCTGACCCCAACCACCTTTGAGATAGAAGGAACGTCGATGTCTGCGACGACCAGCTACCAGGCTACCGAAAAGGCTTTGGTTGTCGGCGGCGCTTTGTCTCCGACCAGCCCCTAGCTGCAATGAGGTCGCGCGTGGGTGAAGATTTAAGCCGAATGTTTTCCTGGCGGCGATGGGCCCTAGCATTGTCGACTTCAGCGTTACTTTTTGGGTTCCCGTGCCGCGCGCTTGCGGCGGACTATGAGACGGTGTGGGTCGAACCTGGGGCAGCTGTGGATGTATATTGGAGCATCAACCTTTCGGGAAAGGTGCACCTGGCAGCGGACATCGATGGGGAACCAGCTTGTCTGGACTATTGGTGGATCGTCTGGCCGTTTACCCAGATTAAGCAACTGGGTCATTTCTGTGGCCGGGTAAGTTTTGACCTCCCTGGGCTGGGGGACTTCGCCATAGGAGGGAAGCTCCGAGCGGGCGGTGCAACAACCCGCACTAGGCTACGTGGAACATCCGACGAAACGGTGGCTCACCGTTTTCCGGACATTAGGTTCTAGATCGAAAAAACCGGTTCTTAGAGGACCTGAGATGAAGCCCCTCGCGAAGCTGTGGACTTGGACCGGTCACTCATTTATCCCCATCGCGGTAGGTTGGGCGGTTTATGTTCGTGGCGGCCTAAATGGAGAGACGGCGTCTCTTGGTGTGCTTGTCTCCCGAGGTTATTGGGGGCTTCTTTTAACGCTCGGCGCGGCAAATATTCTGGCATGGACGTTCGCGCTATATATGCGCGCGGCCAAACGAATAGGGATGCGCCTCGTGGTGCCCCCGAATACTACGTTCGAGAGCAGTGACTCTAGGAGCCGCCTGATTTCTTGGGGCACAGCTGTCGTTTATGCGGCTACGATCATGGCGGCGCTGGTCATCTTCGGTGTCAGATATTCTGAAAGTCGCATCTATGTTTGGAACGACATGAGCCCGCTCAATGTGGGGTTCATGAGTAGCAGGCTCACGGCTCATAGCCGTGCGTGCAGCCACCAACCCTGCTTCGCTGTGGGGCCAAGATTTAACGACGCCGGTAAGCCGCTTTCGGGCGTCAATGAGTACGTGCAATATTTTACTGATGGTTTGTTGCTTGTGTCGGCGGCCGCACTGCTACTGGGCCTCGGCTATATGGTTATCATTGGAATGGAGGTCGGCCGAGATCGAGTAAGCCCGAGGTCCGACGACCTCCCTATGACGTGATCTGAGACCCGCTGAATAATTCCACGAACAGCGCGTCCATTAATCGATTATCAGGTGTTGCTGGAGGAAACTATGGCCAAACGTGCGTTTATCGCCATCATAGCAGTCACATTACTCGCGATCCTTTCTACAGCGGGATCCGCGCAGGGGCTGCTGACGGCCGCAGGGGTAATCGAGGGCCTGAACCAAGCGCTCGACGGAATGCGCAGCGCCCTCAACGAGGCGACCAACGACGCCAAGAGCGTCGGGAACTCGTACCAAGCAAACGCCCAGAACGTCATCAGCGACATAAATAAGGCGTTCACCGACAACTTGAACCTCGCTGCTGACAAGATGTCGGAGCAGCAAAGACAGCTCGTGGGAAACGGCGAGCGACTCATCTCACTTACTCAGGAAGCCACTGAAGAGCTCACCAAGAAGAACTTCGAGAGAGCCAGATCGCTTATGATTGAGGGTGATATCGTAGCCTACAATACGAGCTATTCGCTACCGTGTCGCACGACGAAGCCGCGGGTAATGCTCGTCGATCCGGTCGCCATCCAGGCCGATCAGGAAGCGCCGATCATTCACGTCCGCGGTAACTTCCTGCTTCAGGGGAAGGAGTTTTCAGTAAAAATCGGCAAAGAGGAGGCGCAAATCCTTCAGCGCAGCGATACCGAAATCGACTTTGCCGTCCCTCCCACGGTGCTGCAGGATGCGAAGGCCAAGCAGGTTGCCGTCAGTGCATCCATAGTCGGGCTTAAGACCATCACAAGGAAGATCAGGTTCATTCTTGGCTGCTCCGAGAGGTTCAGCAATCTGGACGTTACTCCAACCGTGCAGTTCCTAATCGATCCACCCATCACCTATCACTTAAAGGGTACCCTCACGACGAGCCATTTCGTTCCCAGCGTCATTGCCGATCTGAAGGGGCATTTCGAAAGCACGGGGAATAATCACTGCGATGATTCCTATTCCGCCGACCAGAATCTCTGCCTTGTGCAGAAAAGCGGCACGATCGATCATGTCGAACTTTCTAACCAGTCGGCGAACTGTGGAAGCGGAATCGGACCAGTTAATCCATCCGGAGACCATTGCGTCTTTGTCGGCGGCCACGTCCAGGGCTGTGGGGCCAATAGAGGCCCATTCCACACGTGGCTCGGCTGTAAGGGGCGGGGGTGGGTGAAATACGATTATCAACTCTATCGAAAGGAGTTAGTCCAGGAGGAAGCTGACCACGTCGACATCGAAAAGGAGGGTGTAACTGGCGAGACGCTTTTCTCCTTTCCGTTCCCATCCGCCTCGGGCGACAAGCAGTATACCTTTACCGTCGTGGTCCAGAAGCTGAGAGGCGATAAGGTGCTGGAGCAAGGAACATTGTCGCAAGCCAATGCTACCCACGGCACATGGCGGGCAGACGTCAAGGACGGGCAGTTTTCCTTAACGCTTCAATAGGAGACATCGCATGGGCGCGGGGCCGCAAATGATGCTTGCGATAGCTTTCTGCCTCTTAACGCTCGGCAATCGAGCGATCGCCGATGACCGAGACTACACAAACCCCTATCCGCAGCAGAAAGAAGTTATTGACCGGTGGCTAGCCGATTCGGTGATGGGAAAAGTTTGTGGAAGTTGGTTGGCGAGGAGGTCGTCAAAATCCCGCCACGACCGTCACAGGAACTGCATCCGCAGAATAGCCAAGCGAGCGCCAAGGAAATCGCAGCTTCTATGAAATTGGCGCGCGATCCAAACGACCACCACCCCGGTCGCTATATTCGGATTGGTCAAGGAGGAATAGCGATGGCGTTCTCGTGGCCGCGAGCAAACTCCAGAAGGTATGGACCTTCTCGAACTGATGCCCGACGAGTACAGAGCTAAATGGGGGGTTGAAGTCGGACTACCCCATGGTGGACCTATCGAGACGGTTCCGTCGTGGAAATACACTCAAGACCAACTCGGTGACGTTT
This sequence comes from Mesorhizobium sp. M0029, assembly GCF_040323735.1. Classification (NCBI taxonomy): domain Bacteria; kingdom Pseudomonadati; phylum Pseudomonadota; class Alphaproteobacteria; order Hyphomicrobiales; family Phyllobacteriaceae; genus Mesorhizobium; species Mesorhizobium sp. M0029. The sequence continues at coordinate 39,851 of NZ_JAMYVF010000020.1, read as the reverse complement.
GCGGGAAATACGCGGCAACATCCTATTCTCGGCGTCCGATCTCATACGTTTCATGGGTTGCGCCCATGCGACGGCGCTCGACCTTGCACGGCTGCGCGGTAAAGGGCCCCAGCCGCGAGAGGACAGCCAGGATGCGGCGCTATCACAAAAGCTTGGCGATGCTCATGAGGTTGCGCATCTGGCGCAGCTGAAGGGGACAGGGCGTGAGGTCGTGGAAATCGAGCGAGGCGATCTGGCAGCAAATGCAGAGGTCACCCGAGCTGTCCTAGCATCGGGCGCTGAGGTGGTCTTTCAGGGCGCGTTTCTCTCGGGCAACTGGGGGGGCTGGTCTGATTTTCTGGAACGGCTGACTCTACCCTCGACGCTAGGCCCGTTCAGTTATGAGGTGGCCGACACCAAGCTCAGGCGCCGCCCTCACCCCAAACATGTGCTGCAGCTTGTGCTCTATTCTGACCTGCTGACGGATATTCAGAGCGTGGCGCCCGAATATGCCCATGTTGAGTTAGGCGACGGCAGCCGCGCAACGCTGCGGCTAGCGGATTATGCAGCCTATGCGCGGATGGCGCGGGCTCGGCTTGAGGCTTTCACGGCTGACCCGCACCCGACGCGGCCCATTCCTTGCGCCGATTGTGGGTTTTGCCGCTGGTCCGACCATTGCGATGGTGTCTGGCAGGCTGAGGATAGTTTGTTCAACGTCGCGAATATTGCGCGCGGGCAAGTGAAGAAGCTCGAAGCCGCAGGTATCGCCACGATGGCCGAGCTTGCTGCGCGGGAAGGGCTGGTGCATGGCATGGCGGCGGGCACGCTGGAGAAGCTGCGCGCGCAGGCGCGGCTGCAGCATGCTCGCAAAATTGGAGCGCCGGCCTATGAGTTACGCTCGCCGCAAGAGGGAAAGGGGTTTCATCTTCTACCCGAACCCCAGCCGGGCGATCTGTTCTATGATATCGAGGGCGACCCGCACTACGAGGGGGGCCTTGAATATTTGCACGGGATCTGGTGCGACGGGCAGTTTCGCGCCTTCTGGGCGCACACCCACCACGCCGAGGCGCAGGCGCTTTCCGACCTTTTCGACTTCTTCCGCGCGCGGCTAACGAGTTATCCGAAAGCCCGCATCTATCACTACGCCCCATACGAAATCACCGCACTACGCCGTCTGACCGCGAAATACGGCATCGGCGAGGGTTTCCTCGACCGGCTGTTGCGCGAGCGACGCTTCGTCGATCTTTATGCCGTGGTGCGCGGCGGGTTGATCGCATCCGAGCCCAACTATTCAATCAAGTCGCTCGAGGTATTTTATGGCCTCAAGCGCGAGGGCGAGGTGAAGACGGCGGGCGGCTCAGTGGTGGCATATGAGCAATGGCGCGAGACAGGCGACCCGCAGATCCTGAGCGAGATCGAGGACTACAACCGTATCGACTGCCAGTCGACCGAGATGCTCCGCGAATGGCTAGCGTCGATCCGCCCCAAAGATCCGTGGCCGCAGATCGGCCGCGACCAGAGCGAGAAGGAAGCGGAGGAGGATGCCGAGGCGCGAGCTTTGCGAGCGCGGCTCGCAGCCTCGAACCTGCCCGAGGACCGCAAGGAAATGCTTTTCAACCTTGGCCTCTTCCACAAACGCGAGGCCAAGCCTGCCTGGTGGGCAATCTTTGATAGCCTCGGGAGTGAAGACGACGAATTGATTGACGATCTCGACGCGCTCGGTGGCTTGGTGGCCATTGGGCCCGCCGAGCCGATCAAACGGTCGGTCGCGCGCACTTATCGGTTCCCGCCGCAGGAGACGAAACTGCGAGGCGGGAGGAAGGCCACGGTCCCTACGCCCGAGGGTTTTGCTTCGGTCAACATCGAGGCATTCGACCGTACAAAGCGGATTCTCACGCTAAAGATAGGCGCGGCCAAGGGGGAGCTGTTGGGCGACCGGTTGACGTTGCACCCCGATAAGCCGATCGGCACCGAGGTCATCGCCGCAGCGTTGGGGAACGTAATCGACGATCAATGTGGTTCGCGGGTTTACCGGGCGATTGATGACCTGCTTTCGCGCGCGTCTCCACGCTTGACGGGTGGCGGCGGCGATATCCTGAATGGTGCCGATCCGGGCACGGGCACTATCGCTGCCGTCCAGCTTATGGAGAATACCGTCCTCCCCATCCAAGGACCGCCCGGCACCGGCAAGACCCATGTTACTGCCCGCGCGATCTTGTCACTGGCGGGCGCAGGCTATCGCGTGGGCGTCGCTTCAAACAGCCACGAAGCCGTCCGCAACGTGCTGCTCGGGTGCCTCTCGGCGCTTGAAGACGTGGACGTGCCGATTGCGCTCGACTTTGTTCACAAGGTCTCGGAGGATGAAAACGGATATCCCGAAGATTGCCCCGTGCGCCGCACGACCGACAATGCCGAAGCCGCCGAGGGCGGCCATGTCGTAGGCGGCACTGCCTTCTTCTTCGCGCGCGATGAGAACATCCAGGCTTTTGATTGGCTCTTTGTTGATGAGGCCGGTCAGGTAGGACTCGCCAACATGGTCGCTATGGGTCGGGCTGCGCGCAACCTCGTGTTAGTGGGTGACCCGCGCCAGCTGCCTCAGGTGATCCAGGGTGCGCATCCCGCGCCTGCTAACCTTTCATGCCTCGACTGGATGTTAGGTGAACACGCGACCGTGCGGGCCGACCTGGGAATCTTCCTGCCCGTCACGCGGCGCATGCATCCCGCGGTCTGCCGCTTCATCTCGGATCAGGTTTATGACGGGCGGCTGATTAGCCACCCCGACACAGCCCGTCAGCGGGTGATCGGCACTGCCTTCCCCGAGGCTGGGGCATTTTGGGTGCCGGTCGAACATCAGGGCAACGCGCAGGCCTCGCCGGAAGAGGTCGCAGCGATCCGCGTCGCGTGCGACGAGTTGCTGACCGGCCGGTGGACCGACAAGACCAGCAACACCCGTCCGATTTCGCAGGACGACATAATCGTGGTCGCCCCCTACAACGTGCAAGTCAACGCACTCAGAGAGGCGCTGCCAGAGGGAATTCGCGTCGGCACCGTGGATAAGTTCCAAGGGCAGGAGGCGCCGGTCTGCATCGTTTCGATGACCGCATCTTCGGTCGAGGAAACCTCCCGCGGGATGGATTTCCTCTTCTCGCTCAACCGCATCAACGTAGCGGTGTCACGCGCCAAGGGGCTTGCGCTCGTCTTCGGTTCGCCCCGCCTGCGCGAGGCGAAATGCAACACGGTCGAACACATGCGGCTGGTGAATACGCTTTGCGCACTTCAAGACGTCTGAACTCAGGAGGATCTGGTTGACTACTGACAGCGGCAACAATTGGCTCCAAATTCGAAAGGAGTTGGCGCTCGCGTTTGGCAAAAGCGTGCCTTCCGGATTCCTGGTCCGAGAAGGATCGACAGCCATGCGCAATGGCTCGCCGCTTGTGAAGAGAGACCGGGCGGAACGCGACCGGCTTGTTGGCACAGGAGTGCTAGTGCCCGATGAAAACCCGGCGTTGTTCCGCTTCGCCGTCGATCACACCTTCAGCAGCCAGAGTGTAGCGGCAGGAATTGTCATCGACGGCAATAGCAATGGAAGCCACTGGCAGACTGCCTCCAGGTCGACCAGGGGAGAAGGTGCAGTCCCAGACATACTGGATCGGATGGCCGTCGAAGCGGCAATGGATGCATTCGACAGATATCGCCAGAACGGAGAGCACTCCGAAATCTTTGGGCATTTCGGCGAGCCGCGCGATTATTGGGTGCGCTCAACGCGAGCACGCCCTAACAGGGTCTATCCTACGAAGCCCATAGTCGCGTTCGCGGGTGACAGAACCAAACTTAGTGGCGGCTGGGGAAACGCAGACGACGCTGCCGCCCTGCTGCACAATTCTGGATTTATTGTGGTCGACAAGGACGACCAGCCCGTAACCCCATCAGAGCAGTATGGTCACGTGATCCGCGGGGCAGACCGTATTCGGCTCGTGGCGCTGAACTACTACATGGAACCGGCCCGTGAGAGTGCGGCGCATGAAGTCTCGATCCGTGCCGGAACTTTGGCAGCGGATATAGGCCTGCTGAATGCTCATCCGGCTATCTGCAGTGCTCTTGGTGGTGAGAAGTTGCGGCAACTGGCCGGAGTTGGTGTGGCTACACATACCCAACCGAACCCGAGCAGCACCACGGTCTTCACATATCAACTCACCCCTGCGGAAGAAGGCCCAGAAACCATGAACTCCGAGCCATCGGTTGAAATGCCCTCCGCGACCAACCTAATCCTTTATGGTCCTCCTGGGACCGGCAAGACCTACGCAACGGCTGTGGAAGCGGTCCGACTTTGCCACGGCGGCGGTGGCTGCGCTGGAGCATGATCGCGATGCGCTGATGACCGAGTATCGCCATCTTGTAGCTGACGAACAGATCGCGTTCGTAACCTTCCATCAGTCATTCTCCTACGAAGAGTTCGTTGGGGGGCTGCGGCCCGTCACCGAAGGAGGGGACGCTGGTGATGAAAAAGCAGGAGCAGGGGGTCCAAGCGGGTTCAGGCTCAGACCTCAGCCTGGCGTATTCAAAAGGATCAGCGAGAAAGCCCGCTTAGACTCAGGGAACACCCCGACGATACGGCTCGACAGGTCTAAAGCAGTCTACAAAATCGCCTTAGGTCGCCGGCGGACCGAAGAAGACCAAATTCGAGAAGGGCTCGACAAATCACTGATCCATATCGGATGGGGAGGCGATATTGATTGGTCGGCTGAACGCTTCGACGATTTCGAAGAAATTAGGAAAGAATGGAAGGCCAAGAAGGATCCGGACGCCGGAGGCAAAGATCCGAACATCGAAATAACTTATGCTTTTAGGTCAGGTCTCCAGGTCGGGGACTATGTAGTCATCTCTGACGGCAGAGACAGCTTCCGTGCTCTCGGCCAGGTCACAGGGGAATATGAGTTCGACGCTGGTGCCACGTTCCACCCGCATAGGCGAAGAGTGCAGTGGATCTGGCGCGATGATAGCGGCACAGATCGTGCGAGCTTCTACGCCAAGAATTTCAGGCGCCAATCGGCATATCGACTGGATCCAGATCTCATTGATTGGGACGCGTTGGAAACCACAGTCATAGGTCTGGACGCCGGGCGCCCCGTTGCCGGCGCAAGGCCTCATGTCTTGATCATTGACGAGATCAACCGGGCGAATATCTCAAAGGTCTTCGGCGAGCTGATCACTCTACTCGAGGTAGACAAGCGTCTCGGCTGTCAGAACGAAATTAAGGTCCGGCTTCCCTATTCCGGGGCAAGCTTTGGCGTGCCGTCTAACCTACACATCATCGGTACGATGAATACCGCAGATCGTTCGATCGCGCTGCTCGACACGGCACTGCGCCGCCGCTTCACTTTTCGCGAGCTAATGCCAGACATATCGGTGCTGCGGAATACCATGGCTACGAGAGCGCTCAACGCAGAGAACCTCGACGGCATTAATCTGTGCAAACTTCTGAGCACGATCAACGAGCGGATCGAATACCTATTCGATCGCGAACATCAGATTGGTCACGCCTATTTCACAGAATGCGGCAGCCGGGCGGATGTGGACGACGTAATGCGTCACAAGATCATCCCGCTTCTGACCGAGTATTTCTATGAGGATTGGTCGAAGGTCGCCGCGGTGCTGGGCGACGGAGGCGGGACGGCCAACACCAACTTCCTCGAAGCGAAGAGACTATCGCCTCCCGCCGGCCTTGCGGACGATGAACTCGGCGGGGAGAAGCTGCGCTGGAGCGTCAAAGCAAAATTCAACTTCGCCGAGTTTGAAGCCTGATGCCGGCCTATACGGTCCGTGAATGGGACAGCCTTTCACATGGAGACGGAACCGGCCAGATACCGGAGTCCTTCGCGGATCGGCTGGCCGCCATTGCGCGGGTTTCTGCATTTGCTGGCAGAGAGGGCGGTGGTGTGGTCGAACACCGTCGCCACTCGCTGCGCGCCAGGGGTGTTGTCGGCATTCTGGCCGCCAAAGACTGCAGTCTGGAGATACTGCCCAAAATTGACGTGGTGCCCGGCGAGAACATCAGCCGCCAAAACGCCGAGACTCGGAAGCGGCTAGTCCATATGTTGGCCGTCGCCCTTGAACTGAAGATCGATCTAGGGGCGATAACGGATATTGAGTGGCAGCGCGAGACGCTTCTCGAAATCTTGATTCGGATTTTTTGCGACAAACTTACCGAAGCGGTTCGCAAGGGTATGCCGCGCCGCTACACAGAGCAGGATGATGACCTGCCCATGCTGAGGGGTCGACTGAACATCACGCGGCAGTTCACCCGCCACGCAATCAATCCCTCACGCCTCGCTTGTCGGTTCGATACTCTATCCGAAGATATTGCGCTGAACCGCATCATGAAGGCGACAATCCGGCATCTGTTTCACATCTCGAAAAGTCCGGCCAATCAGCAGCGTCTACGCGAACTAGCATTCGTCTATTCAGAAATAGCCGATCTTCCCCCTGCGGCCCTCCGATGGGACGAGGTTGTTATCGACCGCACCAACCGCCAGTGGCGGGAGCTGTTTGATATGGCAAAGCTTCTGCTATCAAATCGCTACCAGACGACCACTGGAGGCCCTGGTGAGGGCACAGCCCTTCTCTTTGAAATGAACGCGCTATTCGAAGAATATGTCGGCCGCATGATTTCGCGCGCTTTGGTTGGGACCGACCTGAGCGTATCTTTACAGGGAGGGCGTCTCTTTTGTCTAAGCGCGGAAGAGACTGGACGTGGTCTGTTTCAGACGAAACCAGATATAATCATCCGACGAGCAGGGGCCGTTGTCCATCTGATTGATACTAAATGGAAGCGGATCCTATCTCGGATTGACCATCCAAAGCAGGGAGTTTCGCAAAGCGACGTATACCAGATGATGGCCTACGCGCAGCTCTACCGCGCGCCTAGACTGACGCTGCTGTACCCACATCACCCTGGGCTAGGAGATGAAGAAGCAGTGCACGCGCGGCACAAAATCACCGGGCACGAAACCATTTTGGAAACCGCAAGCATCGACGTTGCAAATGGCGAGCGGATGCTCGACCGATTGCGGCAGTTTCTCATGGTGGGCAAACCTCCTGAGCCCTATTGCTCAGTAGAAATCCCGCCTCTGCCAACGCAAGATCAAGACTGATTTGAGAAACTTTCCGCTACCAATATGTTAGAGAGGGGGCCTCGGAACTTCCTGGAGAGGATCGGATCTGCCGAATATGGAATTGCTCCTTGCAACAAATCTGCATGGCTTCCTAGATGTGTTCCGAAATGATCACCCCCAAGAAGCGCGGGCGGCCGGTTGGCGAAAGGTGAGGTTTTAGTCCGATGGAGGGCAATGCAATTGTCGTATCCAGCATCATCGAAGATGCCTTTCTGATATCATGCCTGGTTCTCGCGCTGCAGAATGCAGAGCAGGCGATCAATAGAAACTCAGACGTCGACAACTTCTTAGATGATTGCCAGACCAGTATCGAAGCCATGCTCCTGAAAAGACTCCTCGCCACCGCGGGAATGATCCGGAACCTAGTGTTCGAAAAGTATCCATCAGAGATGAGAACCGGCGAATGGCGCCAACTCGCGGACAGAGAGGTTGGTTTGCTTTCCACGGATGGAAGCGACCCCATCCCGCTACATTTTCAAGAGAGCTGCAACAAAATCCTTCATCACCGTAGTTATTCCTTCCCAGCATCAGATCAGATGGATGATATGAAGGCGCGGTCGAGCCTCAGCTTGCAGGATTGCGCACAGTTCTCTGGGTCGCGGCAAAAGAGCAAATGGCATGCGATCATCAACTTACACAATTTTGCTTCAGCTGCTTGGGTTTGCGCCGATATCGACAGCAGGATGTGACACGGTTGCTACCCAGCATCCGATCAACTATGCGCGGCCGACTGCGAAGGCGTTGTTAGCCGCCGATTTCCGCCAGCGGTTTATGAGAGGAACCTCTACTGGCGGGGGCGAGTTGCGGTTCGTTACTAGAACCGAATGATGGGGTAGAGCTCAACACTGTTCAACGTGCAATCGCGGTGTCGCCCCAGTTTGGCAAGCGATAAATTACGGCGTCTCTGGAGTACGGCTCATTTACACGTGCAACGCTCCAATTAGCCACGATACGCGTTTCTAAGTTGCACAACGGATATCGCATTTACGAACTGGCGCATACCGCCGTCGAGTATAGGGAACCTCAGCGAAATTCAGTAACGGTGACCGCACGGTAACCCGCGTTGTATCCTTTTGTCACTTCGTCGGGACCGAGGGTGTCATTTTTCGACTCCTATGCTTCATTGACGGCTTCCGCCGCCATTGTCTTGGAGACCCCTCTGATTGAAGGCCCGATTAGGCACTTCGCGGAGCTTCAAATTGCAGACCGGTCCATTTGCCTTGTAATCTTGTCGTCGTTCATCGGTGGTCCTTCCGGTCAAAGGTGGGTTTCGTAACCAGACCCTACCGGAAGCGCCGATTACCATCGCAAAGCCGTTCGCTACAGCCGAGCTACACCGCCTGTGGTTACACGACCTACTTTTGACGACTCAACCTCTGGTGTTCAACCCCATAATAGGCTACCATTGGCCGATCTATTAGGGAGCGCTAATATGACGATGAATAGGCGTAAAATGTTCGCGTTGGCGGGAACTGCTGCCACATCAGCAGTTTTACAGGTGGCAGGAGGAACTGCTTATGCCCAGGAGAATAATTCTATAAACTTAAATATAGACGGTAAAAATGTCACCATAGAAAACGCTCCGCAAAAAATAAAGGAATTGAACACATTTCTTGAAAACGAGGATAATTTCAAACAATTTGCCCAAGACCCCGATGCTTCTCTCAAGAAATTTAACATGACCGTCGACCCTGATTTTATTGATCAGCTCAAAAACAGGTTGAATGGTAAAACCTCCATCAAAGACCTCCAGTCAAAAGTAGGTCAAGGCGGGGAGGACAACGCGACCCTTTGGGCTGTGGCGGCCGGCTCCTACTCCATTTCGTCCTCTAAAGTTGCCGTAGCGTTTTAAGTTGCATTCCGAAGTGCTGTCAGCAACTTCATTCGCCTTTCATCTGACATACACATGTCCGCTGACATGTGCACATTGCTGTTTTCATTCCGGTCCAAGCGTGCGTGATAAACTTGACCCGTCACTCGTGCTAACGGCTATTGCTGCTTTACCAGATGATTTATCGCTCGTCGCATTTACTGGTGGAGAGCCATTTCTTCACGGTGCGCACTTGGTTAAATACGTTCAAGCTGCTCACGAGCGGAACTTCAGGACACGAATAGTCACCAGCGCCTACTTTGGTTCAACTGGTGCTGCAGCAGCCTCCAAGCTAAGGCCACTGGCTAAGGCTGGATTGGACGAACTCAGCGTTAGTTGGGATGATTTTCACGAAGAGTTCGTCAAGTTCGATGCGGTCGCGAACGTTGTAAACGCGGCAATAGAATTAGGTATCTCCACCGCAATCAACTGTGTAGAGACAGCCGATTCACGCTGGACTCGCGTGAGCATTCTTGAAGCATTGGGAGAAAACGCCGGACGACTAGCGGTGGTTGCTGAAAGCCACTTGAATTTGACCGGGCGAGCCGAGGTCGAACTAGCCGATCGTCCCGCCAAAGCCAACGGCTATTTGGGGCCGTGTCCCTACGTGCTTACGGGACCGACATTGAGTGCGAAAGGCAAGCTGCTTGCATGCTGCGGAGTTATACCGGATACTGATCGGCTATCGATTGGTACTGAATTCGAGCCAGCCGATATTCCTGACCTGATTCATAAAAGTTTTTCCAATCCTTTACTTGTATGGCTGTTCTTGCGTGGCCCCTACTCGCTTGTCAAGGAAATCGCGCTGCGCCGTGGTATAGAACTGCCGTCAGCTGATGGGATTGGTGGTAATTGCGAGGCATGCAAGATACTTTTGACAAATCCGACTTTTCTGTCCGGTATCGATGACGTTCTTAAAGATAAGCTTTCGGCCCTTGCCAACGAAATGCTTCTGCTCGAGTCTATCGGGTTTTTGAATCCTGAGAAGATTGCAGCCTTCTGGTCGACTAAATCGGCTACCCGAGTTGGTCTTTAACGAGGGCTTCGTAACCCCGGAAGTGACCTGTGCGTAACCAGCCGATATAGCCGTCGTCCTCGGGACCAAACCCGTAGAACGAGCGTAGCCAGATCCGGCGAGGTTTGTTGGGAAGGTCAGTCATCAGCCCAATGCCCATACTGAAGAGTCGAAACGGGTTGAGCGCTCAACTTCTCGGCCTCAAACATCGGTTGACGTGGCGAGGACATCCCACGGCGTGATGAGACGTTGAAGCGCTTCTGACTCTTTGCCTGAGGCCGTCACGAACGCTGCACCCACCCGCGTCAAGGGCGACTCGACGGCAAGGAACATCTCGACGAGGCTATCGAGTGAGGTCCTCGGGCCTACGAACCTGAAGGTCTCCATACGCTTGGCATCGAGACGGCAACTAGGGAATATGTCCGAGATTTTCATCTGCCGACCAACGATCGTCTCCGTCTCTGCCCACAAATGATGGAAGACGGCCGCTTCGTTAAACACACCAATAACCGCATCGCGCTCATCCAGAATTGGCACATGAGTGAAACCGCCACGTTTCATCTCGTCGGCCAGGTCACCAAGCTGGTCGGTAAGGCTGGCGGTCCTGATTTCCTTACGCGGCACACCGACAGAATTGGCTGTAGGTGGGTTTCTCAGATGGTTGAGCAGAGCCCTTACCTCATCGAGAAACGTCTTGGAAATCTCAATGGCGTCGCCATCGGAACGATGCTTGGGATGTTGGAGCGCATTTCGCACGTCACGGATGTAGACGAGTAGCGCGCGATTCTTCCTCACAGAGCCATCACGCTCTGACGCCTTTTCGATCTCGAACGAGCGAGATGATGGCGAACCGGCGCGGATATTAACTTCGCGGACGATCTCCTCGAAGGTGCGGATGAAACCCTCGGTCGGGTTGCTCATTCCGTCGCCTCCATCTCACGTTCCTCGGCCGGCGCCAGCGCTTCGGCATGCAGTTTATCGAGCAGGCGGCGCTGTGCAGCTCTAATCCCGTCGAGGCCCATGCCGCGCGTTATCCCATGTCCGTGGACGGATTTCGGCAAACGTCCTCACCGTCTATCGGATGCTCTGTCCAAGGCAATCGGGGCGCGTGGTGAACCGGCTCATGCTTGCGAGGGCCCGGGCGAGCGAGTCCCGCCAGGTGCCAAAATCTCGCATCCCGTGAGCGGTTATAAAGCACGTGCTTAATACCCGCCCGACCTTCAGCAGATGCGATGTCCAGCGTGGCTTGTGCCCCACGCCGCCTAAGGACGCCTTGCAGCCAAACTTTTTTCGGCGGCAGCGAGTCCCTCCTTTACTCTGTTAAGAGCGCTGCTTGAAAGCCATTTGTCGGGGTCACTAAGAGCTTCGCTCAGTCCTCTCAGTCGATTTCTCAGTCGATTTGCTATCTCCGGTCGATATGGCGTCTTTGCAAATATCAGCAGGGAATTGGTAATGGGTTCCTCCACGGGATCAAGATATATCTCTCTCTCTTCTCCCAGTAACTTCACACGATCCACCAACTCCCAGGGCGTTTCGGACCTCTCCAATATCTGGCAAACTTGGAACGCAGTATTTCTGGCAAACAACTCGTATCGCTCCGCACGGTAGTCGGCTGCAACATGCAGAAGTTTAAACGCGCGAAGATGGAGGGCTAACGCGTCGTTTAAGTCTTTGAGACCGTCGATGGTATCGGTCGGAAGCCTCTCCTTTCCTCTTGCATATAAACTCGTCGCCTTGAGACAAATCATGGTGACTTTGTCTTGTTCATCGTATCGACGGCCGTTGAGAACCAAGTCCGCGATCTTCAAGGTCCAGCCATCGTGAGCGCCACTGTTTCGTTCCGCGTCAAACCACCTGTTCATGTAACGAAAGTCCGGCTCGTGCCGCATCTTTAATGCGTACTCGAATGCCTCTCTGGCCTCGATCAGGTGTGGCCTAGCAAGGCAGACGCAAACATAAGCGTACGTGCTCTTAAACACGGGATTTTCAGTTACCAGAGGGGGCAGATTCTTGTCGGTAACGATCCGGTAGGCTTCGTTTGCTCGATCGGGTGGATGGGATGGAAACCGCTTTGGCAGCAATCTCTCAACCTGAGTGGCAATTGCCGCGACTCTCGGATTGCTAACCTCCACGGTTCTCTTGTAGGCGCGTATCCGTTCTCTTAAGACGCTATATCCTTCTAAGTGGCGCTTGCGGCTGGAAACAAAAAGCTTAGTTAGCGGCGCTAACGAAAAGAGTGCCTCTTGGCCAGCCTCATCGACCTGCAGAAACATCTCGCGCACCATCCCGATCGCGTCCTTCACTCGCGACGGTTCGAACTGCAGCACCGTCTGCAGGTCGGCGAAATTTGCAGGTACGTCAAAATCAGCCAGAGCTGCAAGGAACAGCTTGGAAAGATTGCCACCTGTCAGCGCTTCCCATTCTCGGAGGAAGACGTACTCCCGTATGCTGTCGCCCGCGTGCTGATGGAACAACTCTACCGCCCGATCATAACTGCCGGCGGTCCGGGCAAGAGCAACGATATTTTCAACGACCAAGGGTCGGCGTTCTGAGACTGCTGCCAAAACATTGTCCCGAAACGCTCGCGACGGCTCCTGAACAGAAAACTGGGCGGCACATTCGCTTACAAAAAGTTCGTATTCTCCGTCCTGGAGGCCAGGGACTTCTATCGAATTTGTAAGGGACTGGGTGGGAGAATTCCGCAGAGTATAAATGACTCTGGATGGAACTTTTGATCGGCAAAGGCATCGGTACAGAAAATCCGACCCAGGATCAATACCTTTTGTAGTTAATGTATCAACATCGTCCAAAATAAGAACCACAGACGTTAGATCCAGAAACTGCACTAATTGCGACCTGAGGTCTGTCAATTGCGACGTCGCGAGGGACTCGAGATCAGAGGTCCAGTTTCCGTATTGCAAAATCTTCCGAAGAAGTTCTGATTCGCTAGAGAAATCGATATTCACGACATCAGTCACGCTACCAGTCGCGGGCACAAGTTCCTTCTCTTTCGCGCTTAGGAAAATAACGACTTCGATAGAATGCCCAGATATAGAAAGGTGCTGACCGTGATCCTTGAGGAGCTTGGCGAACTCGTAGGCTATAGTCGTTTTCCCCGACCCCCCTTTTCCATAAAGATACGTCCGTGGCTCGTCGGAGCTACCCAGCCAATGGAATAGCTGATCAAGGACCTCTGTCCGTCCGACAAACCGCTTCAATACAGCCGGACTTGGGGGGAGAGACCCTTCGACGCCCGAGCGCCCTTCAAATTCTTCGTAATCTGCTCGGCAAAAAAGAATGGGAAAATGGGATGGCGTTGCTTCAGAAACCTCGTGTCCGGCCCTCACCCAAAACGTGTCCGCCTTGTGTTTGCCGATACCTTTTGCAAATCGATATGGAGAAACGTTCTGTTGCCTTGCACACACCAAAAGGGCATTGACGTCACCATACCTTTCGGACGAGTAGTTCTTCAAAACCAGATTGGGATGAGCACCAAGTAATTGACCGAGCGCTTGTTGAAACTTGTCGAAGTTTATAAGAACTTTATTGTGCCCGCCGTCGCGCTTCTTGTCGTGGACTCCAAAAACGATAACTCCACCCAAGCCATTACCAAACGCGCATATCAGCCTAGCGATTCCAGCGAAATATTCGTCGGACAGAGAAAAAGGCCACTGGTCTTTGAAGTCCCAATATTGGCCTTCTTCCGATGTAAAGGCTTTACCTTCAGTGGTCAGCGCCGAATAAAAGGATTCTGCTTCTGGCATATCCTCGTCAGTAAGCCATTTGCGTATAGATTTCTCAATTTGGCGCATTTTGGAATCCCCCCACCCAAGGGATTATTCCATCCGGGGGCCTAAGCCAACTCGTGCGGGCGAATAATCTGTGTGAACTGGGACAAGTAGACGCAAGTTCAGAGCAAAGACTTCATGGATGAGTATCATCTGGGACGCACAGCGCTCACCTGACCGCGCCTTTAACGGGCGGCGCGGCTCCGTGAGCGCCCATGCGCGCCGACGAACGGCGGCGTCAACTCGACAAGAAGGTCGACGTAGAACCAAAAATCCTGATGGACACCGACACATTTCTAACTGGTTACGAAGCGCCGCTGGGAGTCGAACGTACCGCATTGGTATGACATAGCGGAACCGCGAGTTAAAAAGGCTCGTCGATTGTGCGCGGTTTGGCTTGCATTGGCTCCCCATGCCCCCCCTTGTCTTTTCACGAAAGCAAGACTCGCCCCGATTCGCCAGAAGCGTGACAGATTGTACCACAACAAGAATTCTGGGTTTGGCATGAGCGCAATGGCAATCGAGGAAATGTCGGCACTTCCTCGACAAGCTTCTTTACCGGGAGGGTGAAAATGAGCATGAATGAGGCCGACACGCGGTTTCACCTTATCGACCCCGTTCTCCGGGAGAAGGGCTATGTCAGTCGTGAGCGGGTCACACTCGAAACTGTCCTGACCCCTTCACCAGTTGAACCCATTGGGCCCAAGGGCCGCAGGCGGAAGGGGCCAGGGCGCACGGACTACCTCTTGTGCGTTCAGATCGACGACATGCCGAAGCCTATGCCCATCGCGGTTCTCGAGGCTAAGAAGGAGAGTGACGATCCTCTCAAAGGCATGCAGCAAGCCAAAACGTATGCCGACTGCGAGCGCTTTGACGTAAAATATGTCTTCGCCACCAACGGACATAGATATGGGGAGTACGATTATTTCTCCGGCCTCCAAGCCGGGCCATTCCAGTTCGCCGATTTTCTTGCTCACCCCGATCTTACGGCGAGATACGCCAAAGACCGTGGCATCAACCTTAGGGCACCGGAAGCGGCCATGCTCTTCCAGGCAGACAGCTCCGCTTGGGCGCAGACCCGATACTATCAGGACGCCGCAATACGCGTCACCTTCGAAAAGATCATTATCGACCGGAAATCGGGCACCCCGCCGCGGGTATTGCTGACCCTCGCCACCGGCGCAGGCAAGACGATCATCGCCACCAACCTGCTCTGGCGCCTCTCCCAGGCTGGACAGCTCCCGAAACCGGCACTCTTCCTGTGTGATCGCGACGAGCTTCGCGAACAGGCCTACAACAAGCTCAAGGCGGCCTTCGGCGACAACGCCCGCATCGTGAAGACCGAGCGGGGCGGCAACGCGGCACAGAATGCACGCATCCACATCGCCACCTATCAGACCCTAGGTCTGGATGACGATGAGGGGTTCGCGAGCTTCCTGACCGAACACTACGGCGAAGACGCATTCAGTGTCATTATCATCGACGAGTGTCACCGCTCCGCCTGGGGCCGGTGGTCCGAGGTGCTTCGGCGCAACCCGAACGCCATCCATATCGGTTTGACCGCGACGCCGCGCAAACTCGAGGAGTCGAAGCACGCCAGCGTCGAGGACCAGGAAATCACCGCCAACAATCGGAAGTACTTTGGTGAACCAGTCTACGAATACACCCTGATCGAGGCGCAGGAGGACGGATACCTGGCGGCCTGCGAGATCGTCAAACGCAAGGCCAGCATCGATAATATCGTCTTCACCAAGGAGGAAATCCTCAAGGCAGGTGTCCGTGACATCAAGACGGGCTTGCCGCTGACCGAGGATAACCTCACCAAGGCGCAGTATACGGGGAAGGACTTTGACGACGAGCTTTTCGTCGAGCTGCGAACGCCAAAGATGTGCGATGACCTGTTCCAGCTTCTCTGCCAGAACGGCGGACCGGAGCAGAAGGTCATCATCTTCTGCACGCGCGAGATCCATGCCGATCGGGTCGCGCAGCACATGAACAACCTCTACGTCCGATGGTGCCGCGAGAACGACCAGGTCCCCAAGGACCACTACGCGTTCAAGTGCATGGGCGGAGCCAATAACGGCGCCGACATGATCGAGCCGATGCGGGGATCGGGCGAACGCGCATTTATCGCCTGCACCGTTGACCTACTAGAGGCAGGCGTGGACATCGAACGCCTGAATGCCGTCGTCTTTTTCCGCTACCTCCAGTCGCCAATCAAGTTCTACCAGATGGTCGGCCGGGGTACGCGCATTCACGAGGAGACGGCCAAGTACAAGTTCTGGCTCTACGATTACACCGGTGTCACCGATCTCTTCGGAACCGAGTTCATCACCAGGCCAACGCGTCCCGGTGACAGGGGTGGCACAGGTGGTAGTGGCGAGAGCCGCGACGGCGGAGGGGGTGACGGCCCATCCGTGGCCGAGATCGGCGGAAAGCAGGTTATCATCAACCCCCAGGGTCGCTTCATCCTGGTCAGTCGCGACGGGCGCGACACGCCAATTCCGGTGGACGAATATCGGCGCGAGGTGATGGCACGTGTGCTCGCAGAGGCGCATACGCTGGACGAGTTTCGCGAGCTCTGGATCGAAACGACCAAGCGCCGTGACCTGATCGACCATCTGCTCGGCGACAACTTCAGCCCTGAAGTCATCCGCGAAATCGACAAGATGAGCGACTTTGACCTCTACGATTTCTTTGGCCATCACGGCTATCACGCCCGCGCTCTAAAGCGTCCCGAGCGTGGGAATCAATATATCGACTTGAACAGGAGCTGGTTTGACGCCATGGACCCGAAAGCCACCGTTGTGCTCAAGGAGCTTGGCCCCCAGTTCGCGCAAGGCGGCACCGACGCGCTGGAGACACCCGCTCTGTGGGACGTGCCGGAAATCCGGATGGCAGGAGGGCTCGCCGCGCTTCGTGGGCTGGGGAAACCTGCTGACGTGGTGCGTGAGGCAAAGGGAAGGCTGTTCAAGACGTGAGCAAGAAGATCATACTAGGAGACGGTCTCACCGAGATAAAGGGCGGCATTGGTCCTGACTGGGCGAACTTCCCGGTGTACGGAGCGACTGTTGACGGTCTTGCGCCGGCGAAGGAACTGCCGGGCAAGAACCCTCAGAAGTATAAGCCCGTTACGCCAGGGACTATATTCTACAATCCGATGCGTATCCTTATCGGTTCTGTAGCTTTCGTTGCCGAGGACGATGCCCCAGGCATTACCAGCCCAGACTATGTTGTATTCCGTGGGAATGAAGGTTGTATCGACTCACTCTGGTTTTACTATTGGCTCCGATCGCCTATCGGACATGAATGCGTGCTTTCTCTGGCCAGAGGAGCGGTTAGGGAACGAATGCTTTTCAATCGGCTGGCAGAGGCAGAGGTGTGCCTGCCAGATTTCGATGTACAACAGGAATTTGCCAATAGGCTGCGTATCGCGCAGTCGGAAATCAACTCGATAAAGGCTGCCATCAATGTGCAGCTAAGGGACATAAAGAGCCTGCCGCACAGAATTGTTGCGGCATCCTTTGGGGCATGACAATGAAGCAGAATAAATCCACAAAGCCCCAGCAAAGGAGCATCAGTGGCGTGCGATCCTTGTCGACTTTCGTCAAGGGTATCTGCGACGTGATGCGCCGCTCCAACTGCGCCAGTGCGCTTCAGTACGTGCCAGAACTGACGTGGATCCTGTTCCTGCGCCTTCTCGATGCGCAGGAAGCACGCGACCAGGAAGAGGCCGATGCCGTCGGCGTCGGGTTCTCGCACGCTTTGCGCGAGCCCTATAGGTGGCAGGACTGGGCGGCGCCTTATTCCGAGAAGCCGTACCATCCTAAGACCCCGGAGGGTAAAGCCTTCGGCTGGAAGCGGCAGGAACTGTTTGCTGCCGGTGACGGCAAGCTCTTCGACTTCATCAACAAGGAACTGCTGCCCGCGCTGCACAGGCTGGACACTGACACGCGTACCGGGCTGCCGAACCCGGCCGCCAGCCCCAAGCAGCGCATCATCGGCCGCATCATGACGGCGGTCGAACGGGTGCGCGTGGATTCCGAGACGAACCTGCGCGATATCCTGGATCGCGTGGACGAAATCAGCGTCGACAACATCGACGATACGCATTTCTTTACCCTGTCACAGGTGTACGAAGACCTGCTGCTCAAGATGGGCGAAAAGAACTCGGACGGCGGCCAATTCTTTACCCCGCGCGAGGTGATCCGGGCGATGGTGCATACAGTCGATCCGCACCTTGGCCAGACCGTCTATGACCCTTGCTGCGGCACCGGCGGCTTTCTGGCGATCGCCTATGAGCACATCGCCCGGAAACTGGGCCGCTCCCCGCTCAGCACTGACCTTGAGACGCTGAAGCACGACACGTTCTTCGGCCGCGAGAAGGAGAACCTTGTCATCCCGATCGCGCTGGCCAACCTGGTGCTGCACGGGATCGACCAGCCCAATCTCTGGCACGGCAACTCCCTTACGCGAAGGGCTACGTATGGCGCGCTCTTCGACAAGGCACCTAAGCAATTCGATGTCATTTTGACCAACCCGCCGTTCGGCGGGAAGGAAGGAAAGGACGCGCAGAAGAACTTCGCTTTCGAGACCAGTTCGACGCAGGTCCTGTTCGTCCAGGACATCCTTGCCGAGCTCGCGCCCAAAGGCACGTGCGCAATCGTCCTTGACGAAGGCATGCTGTTCCGGACCAACGAAGGCTCGTTCGTGGAGACGAAGCGCAAGCTGGTCGATGAATGCAATCTTTGGGCGATTGTGAGCCTGCCAGGAGGGGTCTTCTCGACCGCTGGCGCGGGCGTGAAGACGAACCTGCTATTCTTCACGAAAGGCAAGAAGACCGAGCGGATCTGGTACTACGACCTGAGCCATGTGAAGGTCGGCAAGAAGACCCCGCTTACGCTGGCGCACTTTGGATTCGACAAGGATGGAAGGCCGCTCGCCGACAGCGCGCTGCCCGCCAACCTGACCACCGATTGGCTGGAGCAGGAAGAAAACGCCGGAAAGCCGTTCCCGTCCTACGCTCGGCTGCAGCCGCTGCGCGGCAAAGCGGAGGCCGACAGTCGGCACTCTTGGACTGTCGACTTCGCAGCGCGCCGTGCGAAAGCCCGCCAAGAGATGCGGCCCATCTTGGAGCGGGCAACCGAAACCAAAGCCGAGGTGATCGACCTCAAGGAGAAGCTCAAGCGCCTGAAGAAGGTGAAGGCTTCCGACAGCAAAGTGGCGGCGCTAATCAGGGAGATCAGTGAGAAGGAGAAGGCAGCGCGAGAACTGGAGGCTCAGGCAGCAGCCGTGGATGCTGCCGTCTTCGACCTCAAGGCCGTCAACCCCAGCACAGTCGCAAAGTTTGACGACCGCTCGCCTGCCGAGATCATCCAGAGCATCCATGATCAGGGACGCATCGTGACCGACGCGCTGACGCGGCTCGCGGGGTTGGTCAATCGAGACGAGTCTATTTCCTCCAATGCCCGGACTGCATCTTGAGACCTCGCCGAAGAGTTCGACTTCTGCAGCCGTTCCTCCATACGCTTCTTATCGTCATACCCGCCGTGCCAGCGCTACGCATATTTCGCGACTTTCAGCAGCGGCGCAGCTACACGGGCGCGCGACCCTGGGCGACGGCTGACCACAAAACGTGAACAAAGTCAGTGGGTTGCGCGGTATGACGATTTGTGGCAGAGTGACTTTGCAACTGATGATGTGTGCTGACGCGCGGCCAATGCCGCCTTCATGACGCAGTGCTTCAGACGTAACAACCGATGCGTAAGCTAGGTTGTAAAGTTCTGCAGAGCGCCGCCGGTCGCATTTTAACCCTGAATGGAAACAGGGCGGAGATGCACGGTGCAGCGCCCTTTGTTGCTCTGTGCTCTCCGCTGATCGGAGAGTGTTGTGGAGAATTCACCCTGTAGCGGCCCTTCAGCGCCCGAAAAGCTGATCAATATCCAGATGGCCGCGAAAACGTTGGGCGTCCATGCTTGGGCACTGCGTCGGGCCATAAGCTCTGGAGTGATACCAGCTTATACCCCGTTCAACTCGCGGAAGCTGGTCAAACTCTCCGAGGTCGTCGCCTACATCGATGCCACCCGACAGGGAGGCATGCTGTGAAAGACGAACGCCAACTAGAACTGAATTTCGACGACCCGGTCGAATATCTAGCTCGTCCGACTTACCTCGGAAACACTGCGCGGAGCCACGGCACTTGCACGACGGGAACCATAGCCGTCGAGATCAAAATCCGCGTCGCTCTCAAGACAAGGATTGCTGGATCTCAAATCGGTGGCGAGGAGAAGGCATGAGCAACCTAACGCCAGATACTGCCTCGGCCATGGATTTTCTAAGGCGGTTCACTCCCTCAGATCGTTGGGATTTAGCCGCCCTCCCACCCGATGGGGGGCAACCTGAATTCCGGACCTTCATCCCTGACGAACATGAGCAAGCACGCGATTGGATCGAACGACGGCAGGGTACAAAGGGCCTCTATTATCACGTCAACCGGTTGCGGACGGATGCACGCAACATTAAAGCCAAAAAGCCGGACATCGTTGCAGTCCGTGCCCTGCATGTTGACGTTGATTTGAACGACGACGCTGCATTGTCAGCGTTGAGGGAATTTGGACCTACACCGACCGCTATTGTCTTCTCTGGTGGAGGATACCAAGCGCTTTGGCGATTGACTGAATCATCGACCGAATTCGATCGGGCTGAGCGAATCAACATCTGGCTCGCCCGTCAGCTTGGCGGTGACAACTGTCACAACATCGACCGTCTCCTCCGACTCCCGGGGACGATTAATTTGCCGAACGCAAAAAAACGAGCGGCCGGCCGCGTGCCAGTCCTTGCGAGGGTCATTGGATGAACTGGTCATTATCCTATGGTCTCGATGACTTTCCGGTCGCTACTCCCGCCTTTATTGGCACCGGAAAAGCTCCGGTGCCCTCGCTAGATGAAATCGTACCCAGGTCAATAGACGATCTGTCGGTCGGTGTTAGCGAAGTCCTCAAACAGCTGATACGCACCGGCGATGACTCTGAACGCCCAAGGGGAGGGCACAACCCTCGTCACCCAAGCAGAAGTCATTCGGTTTTTGCGGGCGCTCATGGGTTGGCTCGAGCGGGGTGCGATGAGACAACTATCGCTGGAATCTTGTTAGATCCCAGAAATGGGATCTCGGCCTCTGTTCTCGAAAAACGAAACCCGAAAAACTATGCCCTTAGACAGGCTCGGCGGGCAACCGAAGCGCTGGCCGCTGGATGGATCGATGTGGAGCGCAGCGGTAAACCGAGATCCAGTATGCGCAATACGTTGCAGGCCCTTGAACGGCTCGAACTTACCTTCAGCTACGACCGGTTTCGTCATCGAAAGATGCTAAACGGTGCGGCGCTGCAGGAATTCCAAGGGGAGTTGAGCGATGATGCTGTTGCGATGGTCCGCGCCCTCATCATTGCTGCGTTTGGTTTTGACCCCAGGGCTGAAAATGTCCGTGACGCTGTCAATCAACACTGCCTGGAAAACTCCTTCCACCCCGTTTGCGACATGCTCGACTCCCTGGAATGGGACGGAAAGCCGCGAATCGACGCATGGTTAGTCGACTATCTTGGCGCCGAAAACACAGCGCTTAATCGGGCAATTGGCCCGATAATTCTCATCGCCGCTGCTCGTCGGGTTCGTGTGCCAGGGGTAAAATTTGACCAGATCCCAATCTTGGAGGGCCCTCAAGGTTCGGGCAAGTCGACTGCCCTCCGGATAATGGCGGGCGAGGGTTTCCATTCTGACCAGGAAATCCTCACTCAGGATTCACGTAGCCAGATGGAACTGCTCGAAGGGATTTGGATCTATGAGCTGGGTGAGGTCGAGGGATTCAACCGAGCCGAAGTCAATAAGATCAAGGCGTTCGCTTCGCGCCAGGAAGACCGATCCCGAATGGCATACGGGCGTTTTGTCGAGGCGCGGCCAAGACAAGCGGTATTCATAGGTACCACCAATGAAACCACCTACCTCCGCGACCAGACGGGCAACCGGCGGTTCTGGCCGATAAAAACTACCGTCATCGATCTTGAGGGCTTGAGGCGCGACCGGGCTCAACTTTGGGCGGAAGCTGCACATCGCGAACGCCAAGGCGAGAGCATCATCCTTTCACCGAACCTATGGGAGACCGCCGCAGTTGAGCAAGCGGCACGGCTGGAGGAAGACCCGTGGCTCGAACTCCTCGCTACTGTCAAAGGCCGCGCCAGCGGACATCTGGTGCGTGTGGGGACGCACGAACTCTTAGGCAAGCTCAAAATCGAAGCAGAACGCCAGAACCAGTTCCACACAAAGCGGTTAGCTATCGTGATGCGGAAGCTCGGTTGGGAGCCTACGAAGTTTAGAGTCGGCGAGTACACGATCCGTGGCTACGAGCGCCCAAAACCAGAAGGCCACGTCGATGCCCAAGAATTTTAGGCTGTGGCGTGGTGGCGTGTGTGGCATGTCCGGGGGGCGGCGTCAGCGGTGTAGGAATGTGTAGCCGGGTGTGTAGGCGGCGGGCGCGCTAGGCGGCTGTGGCATGCCACACACGCCACAGCATAGTCCCCTCCGCTGTGTTGCGCTCTCAGCCAACCGGCATCGCGGCGCGGCTACAGGAATATGGCACCCCCAGTCGACCTGAGCTAGATCACGCGCCGCGATTTCAACCTCGGTGGCCGAGGAATCCGAGATATCCGGAGCCGCGTCGTCTCGCGGCTCCTACCTTCCCTGACATGCCGAGGTTACGCGTCTGGTTACAGTTCGGGCCGTTTCACGGGCTCGCTGGCCGCTCCGGCGATTACTTGTGCCGGTTACCGACGCGTGTTTTCGTTCCCGCTTTTTTCCTTTTGGATGAGCAACGCCATGAATGACTTCAACGTCTCCATCACGACCGCAACCCGGCGCCGCAAGCTCCGCGACGGCAAAGTCGCTCTCTATCCGCAATACTACTGTGAGTATCGCGAGCCGCTTACGCAGAAGCGCCGCCGCCGTGCGTTCAACCGTAAGAAGGACGCCGAGGCGTTCCGGAACTCGCTGCTGCTCAAGGTCGCGGAGGGCGGCTACATGGATGAGCGCAAGGCCCCAACCGTTGCACAGGCCATCGAGCACTGGCTCCAGACCAAGGAGGGCAACGTCAAGTCATCGACGCTGAAGGGCTACAAGGTGGTGGTGTATGGTGCAATCCGGGGACCGCTGCTCATCGGCACCAGGCAGGAACGTGCTGACTTCACTGAGACTGGCAATCCACCGAAGAATGCTCGCTTCATCAAATTGCTTGGACATATCAAGCTATCGGAACTGACAACTGCCATGATCCGCGTGTGGCACAGGACTGTCACCGAGCAGTGTGGCAGCTACACCGCAAATCGGGCCAAGTCGCACCTAAAGTCCATCCTGGCGCTGGCCGAGGAAGACTATTCCATCCGTGCGCCTTCGATGCCGACCGGGCTGGCGCGGGCGCGGCACAAAATCAAAAAGACGATCCTGGCCACCGAGCATATCGCCAAGCTGATTACGGCGGCGAAGAGCGACCTGGAGCAAGGCATCTACTACGCCTTCGCCTTCCTCGCCGGCACCAGGCCCTCCGAGCAGCTGGGTCTGTTGTGGAGCGAGGTGGACTTCGACCGCAACGTCATCCGCGTCCGGCGCATCCAGGAGCGGGACGGCTCGCTCACCGAAATGACCAAGACGGAGGCCGGTACCCGCGAGATCCCCATGAGCGCCGTGCTGCGCGAGATGCTGCTGGCTTGGCGGGTTCGCTGCCCCAGGTTGGGCAAGGAGCTGCACCGCGTGTTCCCTGGCCCCGGCCGGCTACAGGAATGGCCGAAGCCCCGTATCGGTGGTGGCGGTCCACTGCTCTATCAGAATTTTCGGCAGCGTTATTGGGCACCGGTGTTCGCCGCGCTCGGACTTCCATATGTGACGCCGCACTCTGCGCGCCATTCGTTCATTTCGATGCTTCAGGCTCAGGGCATCGAGATCGGCCTCGTGGCTCAGATCGCTGGCCACGCGAACCCGACGGTCACGCTCGGTCACTACACCCAGGCCGTCCGTGACGGAAGCGCAGCGATCGCTGCGCTGGACCGGGCCTACAGCGGCTAGCCTATGCCGGCACCGGCCACGCCGCGCCACGGGGACCGTACGCTCAGCGCTGTGGGTACGGCAGCCGGCCAGCCGGGCTGCACCGCCGCTGGCGGTGCACGGCTGCGGTGCAGGCCTGCAACATGGAAATCGTCGCTAACATGATGATATCTTTGATATAATTGCGCCTGAGCTCTCGCCATGGTTTACTGTCCTGTTGGACAGTAGGGAGAGATCGATGCACATCCTGATCAGGAACAAGCGAACCGGCAATGAGGAATGGATGCCGCTCGAAGCCGCTGCGGAAGTGATGGAACTCGACGCAACCGAGATCGAATGGGCGCTGGAAGAGTTTGGGGAGTGTGAGTCGGTCGATCACATCGCCATCGAGCCAGAATAAGCCGCCACCACCTCACAGCTGCGCCTTCCCAATGCGGCGGTCGACTCTCGATCGCCGCATTTTCGTATGTGTGCTTCGTTTCCGGGGCGCGCGCCTCGACCCTCCCCCTTCAAACGAGAGGTAACAGAATGCCAAAGGGACCCGTTTGGCCCTCGAAAATATCTGGAGCGCATACCCAGTACGCGCGACACCCAACTACTCTACCCTGTAGTCAACCGAATTCGGCGACACGCGCGTAACTCTCAGCGTTCTGCCTTCGACCTTGACGCTTTGACCCTTTCCCGAGCGCGATCTGGATCGGCTGCGCCGCAGTTGCATATTGGGATGAGCCACGCGGCGGAATGTATTGGAAGGAGGTCGATGCCGCGGTCGCTGAGACAGGAGTTCCACCGATCGTGCCGTTCACGTTGGTGTTGGTGGTGTTGCGCAGAATGAGTGGCGTTTCGCTCATCGTGGTTGCATTGCTCTCGACGCTCACGTCCGACCGTTCAAACACTGCTTGACCGCGGCGCGTGCCGAGATATCTGACCGTGGTGTGCCCCGCATCGGTGGTGCGGCCGAATAGGTCGGCCTTGCCGACGATGTTGGGAAGAGAACGTCTGGACTGGAAGTTCATCACGAAATCGCCGGGACCGGCAGACCGGATTTGAACGCTAACAGGCGTGAGCAGCGAGGTTTTGGTCTCAACCGGCGTACAGGCGGCGAGCGCCAGCGTGGATAGGAGAAATGTAGCGCTCGTAAGACGCTTTTTCGGTATGTTCATGGCTATCTATCCGTTTGAAATTACAAAGTTATTCGAAAAATAACGAGGAAAATCTGCTGTCAATTATCCGACAGCGATGCGGTTCGATCCGAGATATTCGCCTTTGATGAAACTCGCGTCCCACCGGCCGCAGGCCTCAATCGCCGCGACAGCCAAGCGCGCTCGGCTGTCTGGGTGGACAAGCAGGAAGAACACCACATGCGCTGTGGTGAACGTCCAGATCGCGGCGCCGGAAGCCACGGACCGGAGGCGGTCGGTGCATGAGGCGATGAAAGCGCGCCGCTCGATCCTGGGAAAATGCTGGTAGATCAGCAGCGACTTTTCGGAAGCGTAGAATGTGGCCAGTTCGTCCAGGAAGACGTACTTGCTTGAATTCTTCCGCCCTTTGGCGAGCGCTGTTTCTAAGCCATTGTCGGGATCGAAGAACACTAGGTCAGCATCGTGAAATTCGAACGCGCATCTGTCCATAAATGCCCGGCGACCGGCAGCGTTGTCGGGGAGTAACTCATTGAAATACGTGGCACTCGCGACAGCGCTGCTACCCTCAATGGCCTGCAGCCGGCGACGGTCTGGCTCCGATGCGGTATGGGCGAGAACGTCGAATAGCACTGGGTCATGATCGCGGTGCTGTTCGGGCTTGTTGAGGTAAATGAGCTTGTTGCCGTCCGAACTGCCAT
This sequence comes from Mesorhizobium sp. M0029, assembly GCF_040323735.1. Lineage (NCBI taxonomy): Bacteria > Pseudomonadati > Pseudomonadota > Alphaproteobacteria > Hyphomicrobiales > Phyllobacteriaceae > Mesorhizobium > Mesorhizobium sp. M0029. The sequence continues at coordinate 14,104 of NZ_JAMYVF010000020.1, read as the reverse complement.
CCGAAGGCGTCAGCATCCAGCAGACGCCGACCCGTTAACGCCGCCGGCTGACAGCGCCCGTAGCAACGCATACTTCCGATAGTCGCTGATGTCCCCGACGTATTGTTCTTTCACGCCGACCCCGAATCCCTCAGTTTAGTGAAGAATGACATAATACCCGATTTTGGGGTACTCTGATTTAGGGTTTTATTGGACAGCCAGTTTCGAATTGGCGCTCCTCTTGACCTCAATCCGTTATGATCTCTATCGCCGAATGATCGAGCTTCTTGTAGAGGCGCGAAAGGAAGCTGGCATAACCCAAATCGAACTGGGGAAACGCCTTGGTGTCCGTCAGACTTTTGTATCGAAATTTGAGCTGGGCGAGCGGCGGCTCGACGTGGCAGAATACATTGAGGTGTGTCGAGCCATAGGCACGGACCCGTACCAAATCATGCGGGCGGCCGACGTGCGTTGAAACCGCATGAGATGGTTATGACACGGCTCACGGCGGAAGCAGCGTTAAAGAGCGAACGAGGCGCACCGGATTGTATATACCGGCTGAAGCGCAAAAACGCCAAGGCCACTTACTGACCTTGGCGTTTCAAACTTTTGATGGTTTACGCCGATTGGTTAATCAGCGGACTGAGAGATGGGCTCATCGCCTTCTAGTTCCCATTCATCCGTAACATCCATAATAGGCTCGTCATCAAGACTTTTTGCTTCTTCAACCAACCGACGGGCATCGGCGTTTGCACCGTTAGCCCGACGATGCGTCACACTCCACAAGACGAGCTCGTCATCAATCTGGGTCAGTTCTTCACGCCATGCCGCACAGGCACGCTGATCAACACCCTTCGTTTCGACAAGCGCCCGCCCGTCATCTCCCTCGACACTTCTTAGATTGTCGAAAGCTTCGGTCAATGCCGTGATCGCATTAGCCATGGCGCTTACTGCGTTGTGGTAGCGGTCGGTCGGCGTATCCCCAGGTCTGCGTGCCCGCGCTTTCCCGGCAGGCGGGAATTCTCCCCGCAAGTAGATGTCATTGACCATCTGGTCGCCGGCATCGCCCTGCACCTTGATTGAACCGTCTTCAGCGACCGCCCGAATATGGCGACCTTCGGCAAAATCTCTCAAGGCTTGACCGAGCTGGTGGACGCCCTGAACGTTCTGTCGCATAGCGTCAAGGACTTCACCCGGCGTCCGCCGATCGGGCTGATCATTGTTAGCCGAGCCTCGGTCGGCATTAAGCCTGCCCGAAACAACAAGGGGATAGGCCGCGCGGACTGCAAGTTCGAGAGAAGCTGGGCCCCTCTCGTCAACCGATCCATTGGCGATCGATTGATGGACTTCGGACAGCGCCGCTCTGACCAAGGTGTCAGTGTCACGGGAAGTGCTCTGCCAAACCTGGCTATGAACCGATTTTCCAAAAGCGAACCGGAGATAACGGCGCACCTGGTCTGCTTTTGAAGGGTCACCCGCGACCGCTCGAAGCACAAGCGCCGTGGCAAGGTCGTTCAGAAGCTTTGTGCCAATCCGCTTCCGCGTGGACTGGCTCGTAACGGCGACACGAATGGCAGTGCGGAAGCGCTGATCCGGATTCGTCAGCAAACCAACAATTTCGGCTGCCCGAATCGCTGGATCATCCGAGAGGTGGGCAGCGCGTGCCTCCGCCCTTGTGCAAGAGCCGGCGTAGTAGGCATGCTGAATGCTGGTAATCAAACTCCGACGATGCAATTCATCGAGAACTTCATCGGCAAGAGATTCATTTTCTGGACCTTCCCCCCAAGGGGTCGGGGGGTCGACATGGCGAAGCGCGACAATCGACTTGACCGCTGTCGGAAACCCTGTGGTCCCTGAGTGATAGGGCACAAATCCAACCAAGATCAAAGCCGGAATGCGTTCGCACCTCAGCGTGTCGAGGGTCTGTTTGTCAGCTCCGCGCTCATACTCTTCGTTCAGTTTGCGGATGTGACCCCGAAACTTCGTATCCTGGTCATCGTATGGCACGTCGGACGATCGAATGCCGAGTATCTCATGCGTGGCCGTTACGCGGGACGACCCGTCCACGGTAGTGAGCGTCGTAACCGGTTCTATGCCGTCATCATGGTTATATGTCATCGCGACCAGATAGACGGATTCCATGACGCCCTGGGAAGCAATCGAATCCTTCCAGTTGTTGTTTGCGAGCACATATCCTGCCGCCTGCTGAGAAGCCCAATGCAGATGCTCGCGGCTCTCAATTTGGACCGCCAGCTCAGCGACCTCGGCACCTACACCTGATGGGGTGCGGGGCTCTGGCACCGGTCGAAACTTTGAATCCTCAGCACCCTTCCCAGGTTCAACTGCGAAGGGGTGCCGACGAGACGGGAGCGTGCGTGGGTTGCGGGCATCCGGCATGATCCGGCGAGCCCACACCGCAGTTCGGATGCCAAGCAGGGTTCCGCCAGGCACGGCAATGGATTCAACAGTCGGGTCCGCAGTATCATTGATGGACTTTCGTACCGCAGCCGGATCCACAACAGCGTTAGAGATAGCTGTTGCCGCCGCTGCGGACAGGCCGAATGCCTCTTGCAGTTTTTCTGCGAGGGTTTGGCGGGCCTTTGCGTGCGCATACTCAGGAAGTTTTTCCGCAGGACGCGGAAGAACGGTATATTCTTTTGTGCTAGTGATGTTCATTTCAATGGTCCTTGGCTAGGCGATCGAGACTGAACTCGTCAAAAACCCGATCGCAACACGAGGTTGACGATCCGAGGTGCCAAGGACTCTAGGTCCGTGCGCATCCTCCTTCCGTTTACCAGGACAATCCCGGCGTCACCGAAGGCGGCAACAAGACTGAAACGTCTTCCCAAGGCGTACGAAACGTATCGGGCCAATGCCTGAGTTGTTTCGCGTAACCGCCCTCCAACGCGATTGAAGGAGGTGGACGACGCGCATTCCTGCGTCGCGGTGTTCGGGAGATAGCGCAGATTTGAACTATTATCAATCCCCAGCGTGCCCTTGCGCGACGTTCGGATTTTACTCCGCGTCGAATCCGCAAACTGATAACCGCGAAACTAGTAACCGCACGGTGACCACGACGTTCCGCAGACTTGAAGTCGCCGCGATCTCTGACCGGCCCAAAAACGAAAAAGCCGCGGAGTTCCGCGGCTTTTCGATGCTTGATTTCCTTGGAGGAAACTGGAGCGGGTGAAGCGATTCGAACGCTCGACCCCAACCTTGGCAAGGTTGTGCTCTACCCCTGAGCTACACCCGCTCACACGGCCCTTTGGCCGCAAGCCGGGCCTATATGGCTGAAGAGCGCGGCGATTGCAACAGGGAAATGACGGGCTTTTTGGTCGCGCCAAATCGCTTGGCGGAACCTTGTCGGCCACGCGGGTGGTTCATCGACTTCCCGCATGACGGTCTTGTCTCGGCGGCATCATTGGCCGTAAACGGCTTTGCCGCGCGCCGATACAGGGGAAGACCACCAATGCCGAAGACCGAAGCCGAGCTTTTCGCCTTTCTTGCCGATCTCGGCATATCAGTGTCGACCGTGCGCCATCCGCCGCTCTATACGGTGGCCGATTCGCAGTCGCTGCGCGGCGAGATACCGGGCGGGCACACGAAAAATCTGTTTCTCAAGGACAAGAAGGACAATTTCTTCCTGGTCAGCGTCGGCGAGGAGGCGGTCGTCGACCTGAAGCAGATCCACACGATGATCGGCGCCGCCGGCCGGGTGTCGTTCGGCAAGCCGGAGATGCTGATGGAGCTGCTCGGTGTCATTCCGGGCGCGGTCACCGTGTTCGGGCTGATCAACGACACCGAAAGACGGGTCAAAGTGGTGCTCGACCAGGATTTGATAGCACATGCGACAGTCAACGCGCATCCGCTGACCAATGAGGCGACGACGTCGATCGCGTCCGCCGACCTCATCAGATTCGTCGAGGCAACCGGACATGATGCTGCTATCTTGAAAGTCTCGGCTTGATCGCCACATGGATGGCGAAAACTGACCTCTAGTTAAGGACGTCGCGCTGCTCCGCTGGGCGCGATCGGAAGGGCGACGACATGAGCGACAACAACAATCCGTTTGGCGGCCAATTCGGCGGCAATTCTGGCCAGTACACCACGTCCGTGCAATATGGCGGCGCCGAGCCGGCCAAGTCGGCACTTGGCCCGACACCCGGCGCAGCACCTGCCGCTGGCGAGCTGATCAAGGACACCACGACCGCCACTTTCGCCGCCGACGTCATCCAGGAATCGCGCAAACAGCCGGTACTGGTCGATTTCTGGGCGCCGTGGTGCGGGCCCTGCAAGCAGCTCACGCCGCTTCTGGAAAAGGCGGTCAAGGCCGCCGGCGGCAAGGTCAAGCTGGTCAAAATGAACATTGACGATCATCCCTCGATCGCCGGCCAGCTCGGCATCCAATCGATCCCGGCGGTCATCGCCTTCAAGGACGGCCAGCCTGTCGACGGCTTCATGGGCGCCATCCCCGAGAGCCAGATCGCCGAGTTCATCACCAAGGTCGGCGGCAAGGGCAATGGTGCGCCGCCGGTGGCCGAAGCACTGGCCGCGGCGGCGGAAGCGCATGCGGCGGGCGATGCGCAGACCGCAGCCGACATTTACGACGCCATCCTGGCGCAAGCGCCGGAGACGATCGAGGCGATTGCCGGGCTGGGCGAGCTTCTGTTCGAGGCCGGCGACAGCGACGGCGCCGAGGCGCTGCTGGCAACGGCGCCGGAGGCCAAGAAGAATGCGCCGGCACTTGCCGCGCTGCGTGCCAAGATGACGCTGGCTGCGGAAGCGGCAGCACTTGGCAATCCAGCTGAATTCGAGCAGCGACTGGCCGCCAATCCCGGCGACCACCAGGCGCGTTTCGACCTCGCCATGATCCAGAACGCCAAGGGCGAGCGCCATGCGGCGGCCGACAATCTTCTGGCGATTATAAAAGCCGACCGGACGTGGAACGAGGACGGCGCCAGGGCGCAGTTGCTGAAACTGTTCGAGGCCTGGGGCATGACCGACGAGGCGACGCTGGCGGCACGGCGCAAATTGTCGTCGCTGCTGTTTTCCTGAGCCGTTTGCCGGCCAAATTGCCGGGGCGTGGCTGTCGGGCCTTGCGGTCGGCGGCCGCCGCGCCAGATTAGGCCGATAACATCGCGCCCGAAGCGGGTCGGAGGAGTGAAGGTGCAGGTCGGAAACGCATTTTACCGGGTCGGCAAGGATCTGCCGGCAACCATTCCGGTGTTTCCGCTTGCCGGCGCGCTGCTGCTGCCGGGCGGGCGCATGCCGCTCAATATCTTCGAGCCGCGCTATCTGCAGATGGTGGATGAGGCGATCGCCGGCGCGCGGCTGATCGGCATCGTCCAGCCCAGCCTCAATGGCGCGTTGCGCGCCGACGGGGAGCCGGAACTGTGCAATGTCGGCTGCGCCGGGCGCATCATCTCGATGGCCGAGAGCGGCGACGGCCGCTATCTGGTTTCGCTGCAGGGCGTCTGCCGTTTCCGCATCACCAGCGAATTGCCGGTGAAGACGCCTTTCCGGCAATGCAAGCTGGCGCCGTTCCTCACGGATCTCGCCGAAGACCAGGCGGCAAGCGAGGTTGACCGGCCGGCGCTGTTGAAAGCGTTTCGCGCTTATCTGCAGGCCAACGATCTCGAAGCCGATTGGGAAAGCGTCAGCCGCGCCGAGAACACCATGCTGGTCAATGCGCTGTCGATGATGGCGCCCTACGGACCGGCCGAGAAACAGGCGCTGCTGGAGGCGCCCGACCTGAAAGCCCGCGCGGAGACGCTGATCGCGATCACCGAAATGGCGCTGGCGCGCGAGAATGAGGACTTTGGCTCCAGCCTGCAATAAGGGCTGAGCCGATGGCTGAAGGGGGATCCAATGGCTGCGGATGGGCGTGACGGCAAGTCGGTCAATGTCGATCCAAAATTGCTGGAGCTGCTGGCCTGCCCGCTGACCAAGGGGCCGCTGGCCTGGGACCCGGTGCGCGGCGAGTTGATCTCGCGGCTTGCCAAGCTCGCTTATCCCGTGCGCGACGGCATCCCGATCATGCTGCCCTCGGAGGCGCGGACTATTTCGGCGGAAGACGTGCTGTCGCCGCCGCGATTGGGTGGGCCGGGCTGAAGGGCCAGGGGTGGTTCAAACGGACCTCAGCCTAAGAAGCCATTCTGTTGGCGATCCTTCGCGCCCCCCTCTGCCCTTGCCGGCATTAATGTCATGGGCTCCCGACCGCCCTGCACTTGCCTACTGAAAATTCCGCCCCTTGGGCATGACCCTTTCAGCTTTGTCCGAGAGGGTGGCAATGTCGGGCCGGGCAGCCGGCGTCATCTCTTCCAGCAGCACCGTCAGCCACGGTGTCAAATCCTCGATCTTTTCGGCGACGATGTGGATGACGTCGGATTCCGACTGCAGCTTGCCGGTGACCTTGACGAAGCGCGCGCCCATGACGATGGGCCGGAAACGGGTAAAGGTCCGCTCCCAGAAAATGACGTTGGCGACGGCCTTGTCGTCTTCTAGCGTCAGGAAGATCGCATTGCCCTTGCCGGGCCGCTGCCGCACCAGCACCAGGCCGGCGACCGAGACCCGCCTGCCGTCGCGCACCGAGCCGAGATTGGCATTGGGAATGACGCCGGCGCGGTCGAGCCGCTCGCGCAGAAAGGCGACCGGATGCGCCTTCAGCGACAGGCCGAGCGCGCGGTAGTCGTGGATGACGTGCTCGCCGAGCGGCATTGTCGGCAGTTTTGTCTCGGGCTCGAGTTCGCGCAGCCGGATCGCCGGCTGGTCGAACAGCGGCAGCCGTTCGGCGGCGCTCTTGCCATCCAGCGCGCGCACCGCCCACAAGGCTTCACGACGATCGAGGCCGAGCGAGCGGAAGGCGTCAGCCTGCGCCAGTCTTTCGATTTCGCCGACATCGAGGCCCGAGCGCAGCCACACATCCCTGACGCTTGTATAGCCGGCGCCGCGCCGCGCGGTGAAAGCTTCCATACGCTTCTCGGCCAAGCCCTTGATCTGACGGAAGCCAAGCCGGACGGCGTACCGGGTCTTGATGACACCGCGCATTTCGGCATGGCGCCCCAGGATGCGGCCCGGATCGAATTGGGCTTTCTCCAGGGTGCAGTCCCAGTCGGAAAAATTGACGTCGACGTCGCGGATGTCGACGCCATGGTCGCGCGCGTCGCGCACCAGCTGGGCCGGCTGGTAAAACCCCATCGGCTGCGAATTCAGGATCGCGGCGCAGAACACGTCGGGATAAAAGGTCTTGAACCAGCAGGAGGCATAGACGAGCAAAGCGAAGGAGGCGGCGTGGCTTTCGGGAAAGCCGTATTCGCCGAAGCCTTCGATCTGCTTGAAGCAGCGCTCGGCGAAGTCCTTGGTGTATCCCTTGCCGACCATGCCGTCGATCATGCGCTGGCGGTAATTGCCGATGGTGCCGGTGCGCTTGAAGGTGGCCATGGCGCGGCGTAGTTCGTCGGCTTCGCCGGGTTTGAAACCACCGGCGACGATTGCAATATTCATCGCCTGTTCCTGAAACAGCGGCACGCCGAGTGTCTTCTTGAGAATAGCCTCCAGCTCTGGCTTTTGATATTCAGCCGCTTCCTTGCCCTGCCGACGGCGCAGATAGGGGTGCACCATGTCGCCCTGGATCGGGCCGGGCCGCACGATCGCCACCTCGATGACCAGGTCGTAGAATTCGCGCGGGCGTAGACGCGGCAGCATCGACATCTGCGCGCGCGATTCGATCTGGAAGACGCCGAGCGTGTCGGCGCGGCAGATCATGTCGTACACGTCGTTCTCTTCCGGCGGCAGGGTGGCCAGCACATAGGGTCGGCCGTAATCATCCCGGGCCTTCGGATAATGGTCGGTGAGCAAGGTGAAGGCGCGCTTCAGGCAGGTCAGCATGCCAAGCGCCAGAATATCCACCTTCAGGATCTTCACCGAGTCGAGATCGTCCTTATCCCACTCGACCATCTTGCGCTCGTCCATTGCCGTCTTGACGATGGGGACGATCTCGTCGAGCCGGTCGCGGGTAATGACGAAGCCGCCGACATGCTGCGACAGATGCCGGGGAAAGCCCATGATCTCGTTGGCGTGGGCGATCACGTGACGGGTCGAGGTCTCGTTGCGGTCGAGGCCGCCGGCATGCGCCTCCTTCTCGCCGAGCTCCGAGGTCGACCAGCCCCAGATCGAACTGGAGAGCGCAATGCGGACATCGTCCGACAGGCCCATGGCCTTGGCCACCTCGCGCAGCGCCGAGCGGCCGCGATAGCTGATGACGGCGGCAGCCAGCGCGGTGCGCTTGGCGCTGTATTTGGAGTAGATGTACTGGATCACCTCCTCACGCCGCTCATGCTCGAAATCGACGTCGATGTCGGGCGGCTCGTTGCGCTCCTCGGAAATGAATCGCTCGAACAACGTGTCGATGCGCTCGGGGCCGACCTCGGTGATGCCGATGCAGTAGCAGACGATCGAGTTGGCGGCCGAGCCTCTGCCCTGGCACAGAATGCCCTCATTGCGGGCGAACTGGACGATGTCGTAAACGGTCAGGAAATAGCGCGCATAATTCAGACGCTCGATCAGAGCGAGCTCCTCACTGATGCGCTGCAAGACGGAAGCGGGGACGCCCGCCGGATAGCGCGTGGCGGCCCCCTCCCTGGCCAGACGCTCTAGCTCGGCCTGCGGCCCAAGCCCTGATTGCGTCGGCTCGTCGGGATAATTGTACTGGAGGTCGCTGAGCGAGAAGGTCAGTTCGCCGGCAAAGCGCAGCGTCTCGGCCAGCGCCCGTGGATGGCGGCGGAAGAGACGGGCCATTTCCAGCGGCGGCTTCAGATGGCGCTCGGCGTTGGCCGTCAGCTCCAGCCCGACCTCGGCGACCGGCAAATTGAGGCGGATGGCGGTGAGCACATCTTGCAGCGAGCGGCGCTCGGCGCTGTGATAAAGCACGTCGTTGGTCGCCATCAGCGGCACGCCGGCGATGTCCGCCATGCCCGCCGCCTGCTCGATGCGGAAACGGTCATTGCCGCGATAATCCGGCGCCATGCCTAGCCGCAAATTAGCGCCGAAACGGTCTTTCAGTTGACGGACCAATGCCAGGGGATCGTCGGCATTCGCCGAGAGATCCGGCAGCACCGCCAGCGACAGCAGGTCGCCCCATTCGAGCAGGTCGCTGCGCTGGAGAAGGGTCGCGCCCTTCTCGTTTTCATCGCGCAAATTGGCTTGCGTCAGCATGCGGCAGAGATGGCCCCAGCCCTTGCGGTTCTGCGGATAGGCGAGAATGTCCGGCGTGCCGTCGCCGAACACCAGGCGGCAACCGGGGTGATAGGCGAGCTTCTCGACCTTGGCCTGCTGCCAGGCGCGCACGACGCCGGCCACCGTGTTGCGGTCTGCCAGTCCGATCGAGGAAAAGCCGAGGAATTTGGCCGCCACCACCAGCTCCTCCGGCTTGGAGGCGCCGCGCAGGAAGGAGAAGTTCGACTGGATGCCGAATTCCGCATAGGGGATGACGGTCAGCGCGTTCATGCGAAGACCCCATGCATGAACCAGCGCGGCGGCACCTGCGGGTTGCCATAGAGGCCTTGCCGGTAGAGCCAGTAGCGGCGGCCGTCGGCATCCTCGATCCGGAAATAGTCACGCGTCGATGTGAGCGGATCGCTTGACGTTTCACGCCACCATTCCGGCGCGATGCGTTCCGGCCCCTCGGCGCGCGCGACCCGGTAGAGCGCGCGGCGCCAGCGGAAATTCATCGGCGGACCCTCAGGCATTTCGGTGGCCGGCACCTCGATCGGCTCGGGCGAACGGAACAGCCGGATCGGCCGTTCCGGCGGGAAGATGGTTGCGCGCGGCGCGTCTTTCGAGCCCGGCTTCCTGAGCGGTGTTTTGCGTTGTGGCGCTTCCGAGAACGGGATGGTGGCGATGGCGCGCTCCGGCAGATGGCTCTCGAGGGCGACCGGTTTCAGCACCGCACTGTCGCCGAGCCTGGCGCGGATGCGGTCGGCAAAGAGTGCCATGTCGGCGCCGTCATCCTCGGTCTCGCCGGTCAAATCGGCCTGCTGCATGTCGAAGCCGGCGGCCGCCAGCACCGAAAGCCGCACCAGGTCGAAGCCGTAGCCGGCATCGATGTCCTGTTCGAGCGCGGCCAGCCGCTCATGGAACAGGCGCTGGATAAGCTTGGGTTCGCGCAACGGTCGCGAGGTACCGACAGCGATGCGGCTGACGGCGCCGTCGACGCGAAACAAAAGCAGCGCCAGCATCCTTGCGCCCTCGCCGCGGCGTTCGAGATCGGCCTTCAGCGTCACCGCCAGCAAGAGCACCAGCCGTTCGATCTCGGCGGTCAGCACGACCGGCTCGGCCAGGTGGCGTTCGACCGAAAGCGGGGCCACGGGCAGGCGCGGCGATACCGCCTCGTCGAGGCGGCCGAGCGCCTGGTCGAGCCGCAACAGCAAGGTCGCGCCGAAGCGACGGGCGAGCGGCGCGCGCGGCGCTGCCATGACCGCGCCGGCGGTCCGCAGGCCGACGCTTTCCAAGCTGGCGCGGATATCGGCCTCGATGCGCAGTGCCGCCAGCGGCCAGGGGGCGAGCAGCGCTTCCTCCTCGCCGGAGACAACGATGCGGTTGCCGCAGAAGCGCGCCGCCGCCCAGGCTGCACCCGGCGTCGCGGCCAACCCGGCGCGGACATCGAAACCCTGCTGGAAAAACCGCGCAAGGATGTCGTCCAGCATGGCGCGCTCGCCGCCGAACAGATGCGTGCAGCCGGTGACGTCGAGATAAAGGCCATCAGTACCGTCGAGCGCCACCAGCGGCGTATAGCGATCGCACCAGTCGGCGAGGCCTTCGAGCAGCCGGCGATCGGCGTCCGGATCGGCCTCGACAATGTCGATCGAGGGATGCATGGCGCGCGCATCGGCAATGCCCATGCCAGGCTTCAGATGCAGCGCCTCAGCCCGCTCGTCGAGGGCCGATATGCGCTGGGCGTTGCGGTCGCGATGGCTGATCACGAGCGGTGGGTGAGATGGCGGCAGATGATCCGAAGGCCGGGAACGCCACGACCGTCCCAGGCGCTGGCGCAGGATCCGTTCTGCCGCCAGATGCGGGAACCACAGCGACAGAATTCTCTGCCCGTTTTTCGCGGGGCTTTCTTTCTTCGAATGCATGTTCATCGGGGTTCCACTCCAGTGTGAATTGTCCAGGCAGAGCGGTGCGGCTCTTGCCGATGCTGACGGTGAAGGCAGGGTGGCCGATCGAGCCGGCAAGCGGCCCGGCGATCGTCCGGCGCGATCTCGCTGGTGCAGCCGACACGATGAGGCGCACCGGGGCGGCGGTCGGCTCGGCTTCGCCGGCCTGGCGCAGCAGGAACACCGGCCGGCCGGCGTTTTGGGCGCGCGCGTGCAGCCGGCGCGTCGCGGTGAGGTCGAGCCGCTGCGGGCTGCCACGGATCTCGAGGATGATTGCGGCGAGCGCCGTCATCTTCGCGGCCTCCTCGGCTACCCACAGCGCATCGGTGAGTTTCGGCGCCTCGGAAAACAGCAATTGCTCCGGTGCGATACCGAACATGCCCTGCAATCCCCTGGCATAGGGAAAGCCGGCCTCGCGAAAAATCTCCGATGTGCCGATCCACAGCACGGGCAAGGGCTGGCCCTTGAGGATCAGGCTGACCAGCGACAGCACAAAGCCGGCGACGGCCCCGGCATTGCGGGTCTCAAGGCCATGGATTTCGCTCAAGGCGGCTTTCGGCAGGCCGCCGCTGAGGGCCGCATCGAGGCGTTCGACGCCGGTGGGCAGGAAAGCATCCGGCGAAGCCACGGCAAGCCCGCGCCGGATGATGGTGACATCGGAATCGGGTTCAGGCGCGGCGTGGAGACAGCCCTCAGCACGCGCACGAGGCCGCTCGCTGGCCGGCGCAGCCAGGCGCTCGGGCAGCGTTCCCTCGATCTTCGCGATCTGGCGGCGCAGGGCAAAAACAGTCTCCCGCGCCACGGCTGATGTCGCCATGACGGTCAATTTCTCTCACAATTGTTCCTGTTATGTTCCTATAGATTCCAGAGGGTGCCGGAAGAGTCAAGCGGAGTCAGAAGGAATTTATTCCTTGATCAAAGGTGGCGAGGCCAACCTTGGACTTTGGTCGCAGCCATTCGGCGCAAAGAAACAGTCATTGGCCAGGTACCCGTCCATTTGCCGAGTCCGGAGGGAAAGCCTATATGCCGGGACAAAGGACAAAGCATGGCCCGCATCTACAAGACCCGCACCTGGCACGACGAACTCTCGCCTTCGATCGAGGAAATGGAGTTTCTGGCGCTGGAGGCGTACGCGCATCTGCCGGACGATTTTCGCAAGCTGACCGGCGAGATCGTCATCATGATCGCCGAATTCCCGACCGACGAGATCATGGACGATCTGTCGCTGGAGACGCCGTTCGACCTGCTTGGCCTGTTCGAGGGCCGCGGCATCGCCGAGCGCTGGAACCCGCAGACCGGCGAGGGCCCGAACCGCATCACCCTCTACCGCCGCGCCATCCTCGACTATTGGGCCGAGAACGAAGAGACGCTGGGCGACATCGTCACCCATGTGCTGATCCACGAGATCGGTCACCATTTCGGCCTGTCGGACGACGATATGGAAAAGCTTGAAGAGGCGGCGGAATAGCCCCACCTTTGTCATCCCAGGGCGAAGCAGGAGCGAAGCTCTGTCGCGAAGACCCTGGGATCCATGCCTAGGGTCTGCGTCGCGTCGCTTCGCTCCTTGCTTCGCCCTAGGATGACGAAGACGCGGAGGTTGACGCCTTCCCTACCAGTCGCTGAGCTTCGTATCCGGCCCGTATTCCTGGCCGTCGATATCCTTCACCACCGACTGGCCGCAGCGCATCGATTTGGTCTTCTTGTCGTAGGCGTAGGTCGGCGAGCCGTACAGGTGCCAGCCCTTGTTCAGCGCCGCTGTCACCTTGTGGCAGAAGGTCGAATCGTCGGGGGCGGACAAAAAGCGGTAAAGTCTCATGGGTCAGATCCTGTCGTGAGTTCGTCTTTTCGGGGCGGATCATGCGCCGATGGCGGCGGCCTTCGCCAGCAATTTCTCGGCCTGCGCCAGGTGCAGCCGCTCGACCATCCTGCCGTTCAAAGCAATCACGCCCTTGCCGGCATTTTCCGGCAAGGCGAAGGCATCCTTCACCGCGCGCGCCTCGGCCAGAGCTTCGGGCGCGGGCGCAAAGGCTCGGTTGGCGGTTTCGATCTGGGCGGGGTGGATCAGCGTCTTGCCATCGAACCCCATGGCAGCGGCTTCCGTGCATTCGCGCGCAAACGCGTCGAGGTCGCGAAAATCGTTGGAGACGCCGTCGAGCATGTCGATGCCGCCGGCCCGCGCCGCCAGCACCATCTGCATCAGCCAAGGCACGAGGTAGCGCCGATCAGGCGTCGCCAGAATGCCGGTTTCCTTGACCAGATCGTTCGTTCCGGCAACGAAACAAGCTAGGCGCGAGGCCGGGTCGCGGCCGAGTTCGGCAATGGCGCCGATATTGAGCATGGCCTTGGGCGTCTCGATCATCGCCCAGAGCTTGACGCTGTCGGGGGCAAAATTATCGTCGAGCACGTCGCCGACTTCGAGGATATCGCGCGGCGTGGCGACCTTGGACAACAGGATGCCGTCGGGCTCGAATTTCGCCGCGGTCAGCAGGTCATCGTTGCCCCATTCGCTGGACAGCGCGTTGACGCGCACGATCATCTCGCAGCGGCGTTTCGGTCGGCTGGCGAAAATGCCGGCCAATTTGTCCCGCGCGGCGATCTTGTCTGAGGGCGCGACGGCGTCTTCGAGGTCGATGATCACGGCATCGCAGGCCAGCGTCGCGATCTTGGCCAGCGCCTTGTCGTTGGAGGCGGGGACGTAAAGCACCGAGCGGCGCGGGCGGTAAGGTTCGCTTGTCATGGCCGATCTATGCCGCGTGGGGGCGGGGGAGGCAAGCGTCCGACCGGTACCTGATGACGAGCCAACCGCGAAAGCTTGCGCTGCCCCGCCCGTCCCGCAGCAGTTGCGGAAGGGGGGCCTTTCCTCTCCCCCGTCGATCGGGGGAGAGGTGTCGAGCGCATCACCACCGCGTGTGGGGTGACCGACTGGATGTACGACCATGGGGCGCAAAGCGCGGCGATGTTTTGAACGA